>JBIJAX010000033.1:0-24358 GCA_044345485.1 Kapaibacterium sp. (SeqCode) | reverse complement strand
GCACTTTTGTTGATGAGCTTGGCAAGCCCCTGTTTTACGACTATGTGCATCTGTCGAACTTGCCTCTGCGCCGTCTGGAAGAATTGCTTGATCAGCCTCAGGATACACTCTGGGATGATGTGCGCACCAAAAGCCGAGAGGATATGAAGTGGATCGTTATTCGGTCGTTCCTTTATGCCGTGCGCGACTTACAGGCCCATCTTGGTTCGGACGACGCATCAAATCCAGATGCATGGCAATGGGGCAAGCTGCACACTGTGTCCTTTCCTCATGTTTTTGGAAAGCACCCACTTATGAAACCTGTGATGGATCTCGGTCCTTTCGAGATCGGCGGCGCGCAAACAACATTGAATAACTCAGAGTGGAACGTGGCTACCGAAGACTCCACAGAGGTCCGCCTGCCTACTCGGGTTGCTCCGAGCATGCGAGTCATATCCCATCTTGCAGACTCCATTCAATACGTTGTTGTTCCAGGGGGCTCTTCTGGTCAGCCCCTTAACAGTCACTATAGCGATCAAATGCAGCTTTGGCTCAAGGGCGGATATGTAAAGGTACCGGTCAAAGCACAGCCGGATGTTTCTTTCCAACTCTACCACGTATTCACTCCCCGTTAGGTTGCATTGCGTATTTTGCGAGCCAACCACTTTTTGTCATTCAACAGTCCGAGTTCGCTATGTCCGCAACCGTTTCCGTTGCAGCTCGCCGCACAGTTAAGGCAGATGCTATCATCGTTTTCGTTCCTCAAACGGAGCGCCATTTTAAGGCCGCAGAAAAGGCGCTGCTCAGTGAGATCCCGCACTTGCATCCAGTCTTTGCTTCAAACGACTTTGCTGGCAAGCCACTGCAGACCACGCTAGCATATTGCGGATCCTCGATGTCTGCTCCCAGGATCATTTTGGTTGGACTCGGTGAGACGTCAACAGTGAAGGCTGAAACGATCCGCCGTGCTGCAGCTGCTGGAGCAAAACGTGCCGCTGCCTCTGGATGCACGCATGTAGCCTTTGACTGTTCTATCGTAAATAGCATCGATGCTCAAACGATGGCCCAGGCGATTACAGAAGGATCATTGTTGAGTCAGTATGCCTTTGATAAGTACAAGACGATCAAGAAGAACGGTAATGGCGGCAAGGTTGCGAAGATCACAGTGATCACCGACAAAGCACATCAAAAGGCCGTAAATAAGGGTGTAGATGCGGCTTTGGCGATCGTTGAGGGTGTTACCCTAGCTCGCGACCTCGCAAATGCACCGAACAATGAGATATATCCTGAAACACTTGCCAAGAAGGTTCAGGAAGTTGGCCGCAAGGTTGGATTTAAGACAACAGTGCTCGACAAGAAGAAGATTGAAGACCTAAAGATGGGTGGTCTGCTTGGCGTTAATCAAGGTAGTGTGCGTCCGCCAGTATTCATCGTAATGGAATACATGAAGGGCCCAAAATCAGAGAAGCCCCTTGTACTCG
This sequence comes from Kapaibacterium sp. (SeqCode), assembly GCA_044345485.1. GTDB lineage: Bacteria > Bacteroidota > Ignavibacteria > Kapaibacteriales > Kapaibacteriaceae > UBA10438. Next base: position 22,898 of record JBIJAX010000033.1, on the reverse strand, counting down.
TAGGCAAAGGAATTACGTTCGATACAGGCGGTATCTCCATCAAGCCGGCACCAGGAATGAGCGACATGAAGAGCGATATGCACGGTGCAGCAACAGTCATTGGCACCATGTGTACTATCGCAAAGCTCGGGCTGAAACGGAACGTAGTTGCTCTTGTTCCGTCAACAGAGAATATGCCGAGCGGATCGGCACTGGTTCCTGGAGACATTCTCACGTTCATGAACGGTAAGACGGCAGAGATTGATAACACGGACGCTGAAGGACGCCTTATCCTGGCTGATGCTCTGTGCTATGCAGACAGGTACAATCCAAGCACAGTCATAGACCTTGCCACTCTTACAGGCGCTGTTGTTATTGCTCTAGGTACGCTTACAACTGGTATGATGGGCACGGACACGAAGACAAAGGCCCGATTGAAAACAGCGGCCGAGAAAACAAATGAGTATGTGTGCGAACTCCCGTTGTATGAAGAGTATGAAGAGCTGATCTCGAGTGATTATGCCGACATTAAGAATTCTGGTGGACGCGAAGCGGGATCAATCACTGCAGCCCTGTTCCTGAAGCACTTTGTTTCTTACCCATGGGTACACCTGGATATTGCAGGAACAGGCATCAAATCTAAGCCCTCTCATTACACACCAAAGGGTGGTTCGGGAGTTGGTGTTCGTCTTCTGACGGAAATGCTTAGAAATTGGTAAGAGAGAACAGCGAGTAGCGAACAGCGAGTAGCGAGTAGCGAACAGCGAGTAGCGAGTAGCGAACAGCGAGTAGCGAGTAGCGAATACAGAGTGCACATGGAAGATTTACGTAAAGAGTTTGAAACGGAAGCATTGCCGCACATGTCGGCACTGTATTCGTTTGCTGTGCGCCTTACCCGCGACCGCGACGACGCTGCGGACCTTGTTCAAGAAACATACCTTAAAGCTTACCGGTTTTTCGACAAGTTTGAGCGAGGAACTAACTGTAAGGCATGGTTGTTCCGGATTTTGAAGAATTCGTATATCAATCGGTTCCGGAAGACTTCCAAAGCACCGGACACCGTTGAGTACGACGCAATAGAAGAGTTCTACGAAACCATTCGGGATAGCAGCGTTGAAACATCTGTTCTGGAAGAGCAGGTATTCGACAATGCTCTTGATGATGAAGTTGCAAGCGCAATTGAGTCGCTACCTGAAGAGTTTCGCACCGTGATTATTCTTTGCGACATTGAAGGTTTCACATACGAAGAGATTGCCGAGTTCATCGATTGTCCCATTGGGACGGTCCGTTCACGCCTGCACCGTGCACGAAAACTGCTTGCTGGAAGCCTTGCTGAATACGCGAGAAAGCGCGGATTCGAGCTACCACATTCAGGAACGTCGCCGGAGTCAGCAATTCCTGAAAGGAGTTTGAACAATGAACAATGAGCCACTACATGCCGGTCTTGATCCTCGGCAGTCTGAACGCGAAGAGCGTTTGCTGTCTGCTGTAACAGCGACACTTGCGCGCAGTCGAAATGCACTAACGCTTCAGGTCCCTGTTGAACTAGAGCGGTCTATACGAATGGCTATCGCCGAAGAGCGAAGTATGCCGTCCAGAGATTCATGGGTACAACGGGCTATGGATTGGGTTCGCCAGCCCTCCGTTTCGTTTGGTATGGCAGCTGCCACGTTGGCAGTTGTTGTAGGGCTGGCAGTCCTCGTACAGCGGCCAGATACCCTGCCACGGGAGTTGACACATGCTGCTCTCGCTGCATTCTCAGGCGTACACACGGGGGCGACGAAGCTGGATATCTCGTCATCAGACAAGGCCGCGATTTCATCGTATCTAGCTGCACATGGAATACAGCACCCTGTGTTTTACCCTGAAGTAGATGCTGAGCTTGCGGGTGCTAACGTCTTTTCAGTGAATGGGTTGCCTTGCGTTGAGCTGGTATACAAAACAGCCGGGCATACCATCGCTCTTCTTCAGGTTGACGACGCATCAATCAAGTCAAAGCGCGTAGAGATGGATCCAATAGTGGCAGAGGATGTTGCCTACAGTAAGTGGCATTGGGCATCGACACCGGACAACGGAACCTTGTTCGTATGGAAAAGCAATAGTATCATGTGCACCGTCGTCTCTGATCTTCAGATCGACGAGGTATCATCACTATTCAAACTTGAGGCACTGTAATGAAATTGTTCTCCATCGCGGGGCTTGCGCTTCTTATTAGCGTTGTTTCGATTCACTGTGCGAATGGTCCAGCGAAGCCAACCGTAGCGCCGCGTGTGTTTCCCGTGCAGACAGTCGGATCAAAATCGGAGACAAAGGCCGTAGATTTTTCTTGGACCGAGAATGGAAAGAAGGTCAGCTTCTCTGAAGTAACGGCTGGCAAAGTCGTTTTGCTCAATATCTGGGCCACATGGTGTCCGCCGTGCCGCAAAGAAATCCCCGACCTTGTCGCAATCTCAAATGAGCTTGCGGCCAAAGGTGCCGTAGTCTTTGGTGTTTCTCTTGACCAAAAGGGAGACCCAGTTGCTAGCGTCAAGACATTTGCTGAACGTCAGAATATCGGATACGTCAACATTGTAGATAATCTGCAAATAGCAGATGCGTACGGCGGCATTCAGTCGATTCCGACAACGTTCATCATTGACCGTCAGGGCAACGTTGTGCAGAAACTAGTTGGCATGCAGTCTAAAGAAGTGTTTGTTGCAGCATTGCAGAAAGCAGGCCTGTAAAGACGGGCATTTGCACGTAGCTCAAGACTTCCAAACATCGATGATTACCGGCGGCTCCCGTTCTATGGGGGCCGTTTCTGTTGTTAGCAGTGTTTGCATCGTATGAGCAAGTGAACCCAACCGCTCCTCATCTCGTGCGTAGACTCTTGCAAGGGGCTGACCGGCCTCTACTGGGTCTCCAGGATCAACGAAGAACACCGTGCCTGCCGCATGATCGATTTCATCCGACTCCACCAAACGTCCAGCACCTGCCTGCATGCTGGCTATTGCTACCTTGCGGGCATGGATATCGGGCATGTAACCGGCTGACGTGCTCAAGATCTCGATGTATGGACATGTAGCATACCTCTCCATACTAGCAGACCAGTCGCCTCCTTGGCGGGCTATCATGGCATGGAACTCCTGATGTGCTTCTCCGCTGCGCCATGCCTGCGCGAGGCGCTCGCGCGCGGCCTCGTGCGTTAAACGTGCATCAGAAAGGAGAAGCATCTGAATCACGAGTTCGCTGGTGATCGCGACAAGTTCACGAGAACCAACGCCTGCCAGTGCAGCTTCTGCTTCGACCATCTCGAGCCAGTTTCCTACGGCTCTGCCTAGCGGACGGTCCATACGAGAAAAGACGAAGGTAACCGGCAAGCCTACGAGTTTGCAGATGCTCTGCATGGATTCTGCAAGTTTCTGCGACTCTTCAAGGGTTGTGAGGAATGCGCCCCTTCCCACTGTCATGTTCATCACGAGTCCATCGAGATTCTCGGCAAGCTTCTTGCTCAAGATCGAAGCCGTCATCAGGCTAATGCTTTCTACCGTGCCCGTTACATCGCGCAGTGCATACGTGATGCGGTCTGCTGGTACAAGGTTTGGCGTCTGCCCTGCCATAAACACATGGTGCTTATTGAGTAGATCAGACATTTGCTCCATTGATAGGTTCACATTGAACCCAACAACGCTCTCGAGCTTGTCCAGCGTACCGCCTGTATGGCCCAATCCCCTGCCGCTGATCATCGGCACTGCTAAACCGCACACCGTTGCCAGTGGAGCAAGAAGTAGAGAAGTCTTGTCTCCCACTCCGCCTGTAGAATGTTTGTCGATCACGGGGCGAGCGCTTAGCCCCTTAGCAACCACATCGCCGGAGCGAGCCATCGCAAGCGTAAGCGATGCAGTCTCCTCAGAGGTTAAGCCTCGTGTGCATGCGGCCATCAAAAAGGCTGCAACCTGTGGCGCTGAAACAGTATTGTTGACAAGTCCATCAACGAACCACGCCATTTCATCGGTAGTCCATTCACGTCCGTCGCGTTTCTCTCGCAAGAGTTCTTTGGTAGACTTCATAGTTTCGCAGAATGATCAATTCTCTACAGCGCTGTTCGCACAATCTACGAAATGAGGTCCGCGCTCTGCACACGACCCGAGATCGTGAAGATCGACGTCAGTTTCTCGCCGAAGGTCCTCATGCTGTCTCGGAATTGATGTCCGCTGGCATAGACCCTGTACTTCTTGTTATTGGTGATGATGCAGATGAACATTCAATCACTGTGCTCCACGAAGCGGTGTCACGGGGCGTACACGTGGTTGCTTCGGGAATGAAGGATCTTGGACTTATGTCCACAACGCAGGCACCACAGGCTCTGCTTGCCGTGTTCGATTATCTAGAGGAGTCCCCGACGCTCGGGCGCCGCATCATTGCTCTCGACGGTGTAAGCGATCCTGGAAATGTTGGCACCATCATCCGCAGCGCTGCATGGTTTGGGTGTACGGATGTGCTTCTAGGTCTGGGCTCTGCTGATCTATACAATCCAAAGGTTGTGCGGTCTACAGCTGGAAGTGTAGCGCATGTAAATATCCGGCGTCATTGCGACCTCGCAGCCGAACTTCAACGTCTTGATAGCAGGCAGATTTTAGCAGCAGTAGTGAGCGGCGGAGAACCATCGTACGCAGTTGGTGGTTTGTCCGATTTCGTAATGGTTGTGGGATCTGAGGCACACGGTGTTTCGTCGCAGATTCTGCAGCTCGTCAACCGTCGAATAACAATCCCCTCTCACGTAGGAGGCGGTGAGTCACTGAACGCTTCTGTGGCCACTGCTGTCCTGCTCTATGAGTTCGCTCGTTCATGAGACTTTTTACTCCTGGCCCTGTCCCTTCGCCCCAGCGCGTGCTCGATGCATGTTCGTCCGGTGTGCTCTTTCATCATGGCGAAGACTTCTCGTCAGTACTCGATGAAACATGGTCGAACCTGACGGTAATATTCTCAACAGCCAACCCAGTCGTCATACTGCCTGGTAGCGGAATGTCTGGAATGGAAGCCTGTGTTGCCTCAACGGTGCTCCGTGGTCAGCGTGTTGTGGTGTTTCATCACGGACGCTTCGGAATGCGGCTTGTTCGCATCAATGAGATACATGGGGCACACGTTATTGAACATGCCGTGGAATGGGGCCAGACGTGGACGCCCGACCACGTGCGTGAATGTTTGCAATCTGATCGTGCGCAAGGCGACATTGCTGCCGTATGGTTCGTGCATAGCGAAACATCGACTGGAGTGGCACTTGATATGGCTTCGATCTCCACTGTTGTGCGAGAGCTTCTCCCAGATACACTGTTGTTTGTCGATGGTGTTACGAGCGTTGGTGTGCAGGATGTTCAGCCAGATGCATGGGATATTGATGCAGTATCGATCGGCGTTCAAAAGGGGCTTATGTCGCCCCCTGGCCTAGCATGTGTATCGATGAGCCAGCGCATGCAATCGCGCTTGCGTCGAGGCGCCCAGCGCGCAACCTATACGCTAGACCTAGCCTCTTACCTTGATGCAATGCACGAGCGCAAGATGGTGTGGACGCCGCCCGTGACGCTTGTCTGTGGGCTACGTGAGGCCACACGAATGATGCTCGAGGAAGGGCTCGACAACATCTACGAGCGTCATGGTGCAACGTCAGCCTTTATGCGTCAAGAACTTCATTCAAGGGGCTTTATCCCCTATGGTAATGGAACATCATCTGGCGTGGTCGTTGTGGCGCACCCACGCTCCGAACAGATACGAACCGTATTGCGTGATCGTCATGGTTATGTGATTGCTGGCGGACAGGACCATATGCGTGGGAAGATCCTGCGCATTGGAACGTGCGGCCCCTACACAATGGACGACATGCGCGATCTGCTTTCTGCTGTTGACAGCATTTTGCCGGAGATCAACGAATCGTGAGACAAACTATCATTGTTGCATCGGGTAATGCCCATAAGATCGCTGAGTTACAAACGCTATTGCGCGAGTCGATCGACGTTGACCTAATTCCCATGACCGATGTGCTGGGCAGTATCGACATCGACGAAACAGGCACGACCTTTGAAGAGAATGCCTACATCAAGGCCCAGTATGTGCATGCTCGCACGGGGCTGGCTGTGATCGCAGATGATAGTGGCCTTATCGTAGACGCTCTCGACGGCGAGCCTGGGGTATACTCAGCGCGATATGCCGGATTCAATGCAACGGATGCGACAAACCGCGACAAGGTATCGGCAGAGTTGCGAGCTCGGGGCACTGAAGAATCAACCGCTCGATTTACATGTGTGCTCTGCTACATGGATCAGCAGCGCACGATGCTTATCGATGGTCATGTTGAAGGAACAATCTTTGCAAGATCATCAGGCAGTGGCGGGTTTGGATATGATCCTATGTTCGTGCCAGCTGGTTACGACGAGACATATGGTACACTGCCTCAATCTGTAAAAGATGCGACAAGTCACCGTGCATTAGCTGCTCGCAAACTAGCAACCTTGATTGCTGGACTATACGCTGATTCGATCGCGGAAGATTCGACTGCTTTGTCTGAGCTCGATATAGTGTGTCGGGCATCAATTTATGCGGCGCGTGGAGAGTTCAACAGCCTGCGTCGACTTCTAACATCGTGGATCAACTCCAGTGAACGAGCTAGCGTTCTCTACGAGGCCCTTCTTCAAACCTATCTGTTCGCGGGCTTTCCCGTTGCTCTCGAGTCACTTTCAGTGCTACACGATGTGTGCACCACACATGGGTATATAGAGCATGCCGACCGTGCAGAAGAGTACACGCCGGAGCTTTATCGACAACGGGGCTTGGAATTATGCTCGAGAGTCTACGGCAGCGTATTTGAAAAGCTCATGCAGAGGTTCGATGATATCTCGCCAGAGATGCAATCCTGGATGATTGTTGAGGGATACGGTAAGACGCTATCACGTCCCGGTCTTGATGAAGTATCGCGTGAGTGCGCCATCGTATGCATCCTTGCCGTGCTTGGACGGGAATCGCAGCTGTATTCTCACATTCGTGGCGCACTAAACGTGGGCGCTACTGCTGAGCACATAGCAACCTGTTCTAACTCAATTCTAGAGTGCGCCGGAACAGCCGCAGAAGCACTGTTCTCAGAACTAGCGCAACGCGTCGCATCCACCAAGTAAAGTACGTTGTACCCACGTACCCACGTACCCCCGTAACCTTTGTACCCTTTGTACCCTCTCGGGCGAGCCGCCGGCTCGCCCCTACCTACCCTTTGTATTTCAGCAGAAACTTCTGTGTCTTCACTACAGATGCTCCGCCCCATACGCCAAGACCGCCCTTTATGTTGCTGAGACGGTAATCATAGGTGCTTCTGCGTCCGCTGCCTACTTGATAGAACCATTCGAGGAATTCCCGGTTGGGCGCGTAGATCTTTACTTCATGTAAGCCGTGCCAGCGAAAGACCCCCCAAATTGTTTGGCTGGCGGTAAAGAGAGTTCCACCGAAGATAATGCGCTCGTTTGCAACAAGAGTGCCTTCACGGTTAAAGAAGTCTGGTCGTGGCCTTGGAGTTCTGATGTTTGAATCCGATGTGGGAGGGGTGAGGTATTTGCCATAACTCAATGTATCGAGACATTCCAGGCCGATAATGTAAAACTCGGTCTTTGGAACAGGAGTCCAGGAAATGACAAGGCTATCGCTGCCAGGAAAGAGAAGGCTGTCAGGATGAGGGAATTGAACAACGCTTGGCCCCTCTTCAACCCAAGAGAGCGCAATTGGTGTTGTCGTTGTTGCTTCAAGCACCTTTCCAAGGGCTTCTACCCTGATGGTATAGCTTGTGCTGGGAAGCACACGATAGGCGGTGTCTGCAGCTCGGTACGTGCCGCCCAGTGAGTCCGGAACATAGACCATCGGAATGTCCGTCCCCCCCGCAGTAACTCGCACAACTGCGTTGGGAAGAGCCGCTTCGGAAAATCTAAACGTATCGCTTATCGGCAGTGTGCGCATGATGCGGACATTGCTAAGGGGCTCACCTACAATTGCAAAGCCCTCGATAACGAGTTCTTCAACATAATCAGATGGAATCGGGTCTTCGCACGAGGTAACAACGAGTGAGATCAAGCATGCTGCGAAAAACACTCGCATCGATTTGGTGATGAGGTTCTGTACCATTAAAACTTAACCTCCATGGAGATCGTAGGCAGGATCGGAAGCAGACGTACGTCCGTGACTTCTGGAATACCATTATCGGTTTGATAAAACCGGAACCAGATATCGCGTCGCGAGTACACATTGTAAACATCAAGAAACAGTCTGCAAGGCAGGTCAAAGAGCGTTGTGTTGTAATTGACGTTGAGATTCAACTGGTGAGAATTTGGAAGACGCAGGCCCCAGCGCTGAGAAGGATTGATCATGACAATCCCGCCTTCCCACCCCGGCATGCGGCCTCCCATTGTTGAGGTAGCTCCCGTGTACGACTGACCAGACTGGAACATGAATGATGCGCCAAGTTCCCATCTGTCTGAAAGGTTGTAAAGTGCAGTGATCTTCAGATCGTGACGTCTGTCGAACTTTGGACGAAACTCACGCCCTTGGTTCACGCTGTCAAACTGTGAGAATACATAACCCAGCGCATATCCAATCCATCCTGTTAGGCGTCCAGTCTTCTTCTGAAGAAAGACCTCGGCACCGTAGGAATATCCGTTTCCGAAGTAGAAAAGATCTGCTACTGTGATTGATCGACGATTCCCCTGCTGGAGTTCATTGATATTCTCCAGTGTTTTGTAGTAGACATCAACGTTGAGGTCGTATCCCTCCCATGGCTTTGTCTCTACAGCTGCTATGTAGTGCTCTGCCCGACCCGTGGGAGCTGTTTGATCTGTAGGCAGCCAGGTATCGAAAAACGAGAAGTCTGGAGAAGAAGCCAGACGCAAGTACTGATGATAGACTCCCCAGGCCGCTTTGAGGGCAACACCATCAAGAACTTGCCAACGCGCAGCTAGGCGAGGGTCAAAGAGTGTTCTGTCGGACTTGCTCCAATAGTTTGCGCGCACGCCTCCTTGCAGGGACAGCAGATCTGTTACATTCCAATTGAACTGTCCGAAAACTGCATGGACATTGTCCCAAAGCAGTAGCTGATTGGTGTCTGTCTGCTTTGAGTTATCCTGCAGCGACTGTTCAAAGATCTGAGTGTAGCTAAAGTTGTAGATAGACCCTTCATACCCGGATTTCACGGTTATGTTTTCCGCTGCAAACCATTCAAACTCACTCTTGATCGTGTAGTCGATGATCGAGTTGTCAACATCAAACTTGAGTCCGGAATTGTCGCCTGTAAACCCGTTGTCATACCTGCTTGCGCTAACATTGACAACCGAAAACAGCTCAGGTGAATACACGTGAGACCAGCGTGCAGCTGTGGCACGGTTTCCAAGGCGTACACCGAAATCCAATCCAGGCTGGGCAAAGGAAAGATTGTCGCGCGTGAGAAAACCACTGAACGAGAGCTTGTCGTCTTCACTCAGATTCTGTGACACCTTCACATTGACGTCGTAGAAGTTGAATGATGGAAGGGGCGATTCGGGGTCTTCGGGGAGCAACCCTGTCACAAGATCGAGATACGTCCGCCGGCCTCCTACGAAGAACGAGCCGTTGCCTAAAGGACCCTGCAGTGAGAAGCGGGAAGAAATCAGACCCAAGCCAACAAGCCCTTCAACCTTCTCTCGATTACCGTCTTTCTGAGTGATATTGAGCACAGCCGACATGCGTCCGCCGAACTCGGCAGGAAAGCCCCCTTTGATGAGATCAACGTCTTTGATGGCATCGTTGTTAAACGCCGAGATAAACCCAAACAGGTGCGTTGGGTTGTATACGGTCATACCATCGAGGAGCACGAGATTCTGATCCGGTGAGCCCCCTCGGATGAAGAGCCCGGAAGAAATCTGCGAAGACGTAAGAACCCCAGGCAGCATCTGAAGTGCACGGAAGATGTCGGCCTCGCCACCGATACGCAGCTGTGAGAGCTGCTGCATCGGAATGTTCACGCGTGAGATTGAGATCTGTCGTTTATCTTCTTCACGTTCAGCCGTGACGACTACAGCATCACCTTTTGTAAGGGCCGGCACGAGCTGTATGCGAAGCTTCTGTGATTTACCCGAGGCAACGCTTACTTGAAGCTCAAGCGGCTTGTATCCAACTGCTGACACGGTTAATGTGTAGGAGCCGGCAGGGATAGATCCAATAGAGAAGTACCCGCTCTTATTGGTATATCCCCCGAGCTTGGTACCCTTGAGCTTAGCTGTTGCTCCAACAAGGGTTTCCTTAGTGGCGCTGTCTTCAACGAAACCACTCAATGATGCGTTTGCGGACTGACGAGAGTATGCGAGCGTGGTGGCTATAGCCAATACGATGAAAACGGCTGACAGGCGAATGAACATTGTGCAGATGCTCGCTAGAAATTCCAAACGTGTGACGGCAAAATTGCATTGTTGGCAAATCAGTAAGCTGAACAAATGTTCAGACCACGGATTTGACAAAACAGTATCATGGTGGGTTTCATACTGTGTGCAGTGCTGGAACGTTTATGACTGTGAAAAAGTTTCTTAACGTAGTTTTGCACTTCATCACGCTCATCTGAGATCAATTATGGCCATCTACATAACAAGCGATTGTATCAATTGCGGGGCATGTGAACCCGAATGTCCCAACACAGCTATCTACGAAGCTGGCGCAGAGTGGTCTCTGGCAGGAAACGGCTACCACGACTCTACGTCGCCGGGCGGATTCAAGGGTGAGTTCTTCTCCGGCGAGTTTTACTACATCGTGCCTGATAAGTGCACAGAGTGCAAGGGGTTCCATGACGAGCCACAATGTGCCGCTGTGTGTCCAGTTGACTGCTGTCTACCGGATCCAAACAATGTTGAGACAGAAGAACAGCTGCTTACGAAGAAAGACTATCTCGACACGGTAGACACGATTCGTCTGCGAAGCTGATCATGTTTGCTGAGATACACGTAGAGCGCGGCCGAATACGTGCCGTGCTTCCCTGCCAAACAGGCACTGTCATTCGTACCGAAACATCGACGTACGAATTTCCCGGTTGCAGCGTGCTGCCGGGTCTGGTAGACAACCATGCTCATATCATGGGGCTGGGTGAGTTCTTAAGCAATGTCCGCCTGGATCAAGCTACCACCGAGCGTAATGCAGCGGAAATTCTCGCGATTTCTGCGCCGCGCAACGGCTGGGTTATTGGGCGCGGCTGGAATCACGAGCTGTGGGCAAATCCTGTCCTGCCATCTAGGGCGGTCCTCGACGAGCTATGTCCGGATGTTCCAGTTTATGCCACACGTATCGACGGACACTGCGCCTGGGTTAACTCCTATGCGCTGAGGCTTGCAGGTATCGATCCTGACGGCCATTCGGGCCTGCTTGTCGACGATGACATGCAGCCTGTTCTCGACATGATGCCGCCGTATACCGACGAGACGATTCGAGAGTTCATTCTGCTTGCTGCAAACACCTGCTCAGCGCACGGCATCACAGAGGTGCACGACATGGATGTTTCTGAGGCAGCTGCTCGCATCACCCGTGAGCTTGCTGAGTCCGGCCGTCTACCGATTCGTGTGCAGTCATTTGTTCGAGGTCAGAACGGTGAATGGTCGGAACAAGGACTTCTCCCCGCCGGTGGTGAATTCCATCGTATGGCCGGAGTAAAGTTGTTTGCTGATGGTGCACTGGGGTCGCGAGGAGCGCTCCTGTCAGCCCCCTACAGTGATGATGATGATAACGTAGGTCTTGTGCTCTGCTCAGTAGCATCAATGCTCGAGCAGTGCAATGCTGCTGTTGATGCTGGATGGCCGGCCATTGCTATCCATGCAATTGGCGATCAGGCGGTGAGCAACGTGATCGACGTATATGAGCAGATACGTCATCGAGTTGATGGAAATGACATTATCCTGCGCATCGAACACGCTCAGCATGTTCGGCCAGAAGATGTAGAACGCATGGCAGCACTGCGGATCGTGGCCTGCGTGCAGCCAACCCACTGCATCAGCGATGCAGTTATGGCCGAGAAGCGTCTCGGAGCAGACAGACTAGCATGGTCATATAGATGGCAATCGCTTATCGATGCTGGTGTGCACGTTGCTGCAGGTTCTGATTTTCCCATAGAAGATCCCTCGGTACTTGCTGGACTTGCTGCATTTGTGCGACGTATTCCACGCGGAATGCTGGCCCCCTGGCAAGATCATGAGTGCATCTCCCAGGCCCAGGCAGTATGGTGCTTTACGGAAGGGGCTCATGCTTCGGCAGGAATGGAGTACCGCAGAGGCCGCATAGATGTAGGCTTTGACGCTGACCTCACGATCATAGATCGCGATGTACTGACGTGCATGCCAGAGGATGTTCTGTCTGCGAATATTCTTGCGACCTTTACTGCCGGTGTTTGCAGATATTCGCGTCATGCGACCTGATCTTCAGCAACAGTTCATCGAGCGCGTAACCGACGAATCATTTGCGGCCTTTCGTTCGAGCTTTGAGCGTGATCTTGGACTCACTATTGACTTCCGCTTGTGCGAGATGCCCGTGTTTGTCTCTGATGAACTACGCAGGGAGCTCGAATCTGCATCGATTGAGATCATCCGTCAGTGTCTGTCACCCGAAAATCTCAAGCGATCGCAAGCCACGCTGCAGCCGCGTTACACGGTCCCTCGAGAAAGCGCTGTTCCACTGTTCTCTGTTGTTGATTTTGCCATTACACAGGATGGTTGCGGCCGGTTCGTTCCAAAGCTGATCGAACTACAAGGGTTTCCGTCGCTCTTCGGCTATCAGTTTGAGTATGCATCTCGTATGATCGATTTGTACGGTCTGGAGAACTGCACACCGTTCTTTGGTGGCCTTGATATTGAGCAGTACAGGAATCTCCTCAAGAGGGCAATCTTTGCAGACTTCGACCCAGCTGAGGTTGCACTCATGGAGATAGATCCTCAGCACCAAAAGACGCGTCCGGACTTTGTGGCGATGGAGCAGCTCATCGGACTTCAGACGATCAACATTCGTGATGTAGTGCGTCATGGCAAGGGGCTAGCGTTTCCCCGCGCAGACGGAACGATGCAGCCATTGCGCAGGATCTTTAACCGAGCGATCATCGATGAGCTTGACGACCTTGGAGTAGAGCTCAATTTTGCATGGTCTGATGATATTGACGTGGAATGGGCTGGCCACCCAAACTGGTACTTCCGGATCAGCAAGTATCTCCTGCCGTATCTGAATCATCCGTGTGTACCTAAAGCCTACGTGGTTGGAGACCTCACTGAGTTGCCGTCAGATATAGATCGCTATGTGCTCAAGCCTTTGTACGCATTTGCAGGAAAAGGCGTCAACGTTGCCCCAACGCACGACGATGTGCGTGCTATACCCGAGGCGGAGCGCGATGACTGGATCCTACAGGAAAAGGTGCACTACGCCCCCTGCCTGCCCACACCATACGGCAGCAACTATGTGGAGATACGCGTCATGCTGATATGGCTCGATGAACACCAAGATCCAATGCCAGTGATGTCTTTAGCACGCACTGGACGTGGCCCGATGATGGGAGCGCGCTACAATACGGCACCGTGGACAGGAAGCTCGGGATGCCTCTTTACAGATTACTGATTACGAATCACGGATTACGGATTGCGGATTACAACAGTACCCAATACCTAGTCCCCAGTAACCAGTAATCAGTAATCCGTAATCCGTAATCAGTACCCAGTCCCCTGTTCTCACATCCCCAATAACGCTTCAATTCGATTAGTCGCTTCATCGAGGAACTGCTCTTCAGGATGAAGTCCTACTTCTTTGAACTGAACGCGGCCGTCTTTGCCAAGGTAGAACTTTGTAGGGATTCCCGTAACGCCGAACTTGCCAACGACGCTGTCATCCTTGTCGAGATACATCGGGAAGGTTAACGACGAGTTCTTAGCCATAAAGTCCTTTACGGTCTGAAGTCGGTCATCGCTGCGCTCCCATACATTGACGATCGCAAAAACAACGTTCGGGTTGTCCTTGTAGCGTAGGTAGAGCTTCTGCAGCGACGGAAACGACTGACGGCACGGGCCGCACCATGTAGCCCAGTAGTCGATGATTACAACTTTGCCCTTCCAGTCAGAGATCTTCGTAGGCTTTCCATCAAGTGTAATGAACGTTCCATCGATGGCTTGTTGATTTAGCATCTCCTGCACAACACGTTGCGACATGCGCTTGCGTCCATCTGCACGAAGCTCTGCTTCGCGCTCGGCGATGTCTGAGCTGTCTTCACCGTTTTCCTTGAGCAAAGTGCGAAATGCCGATACAACATTGGGTGTTGCTACACCTAGCTTCATTGCACGTTCGGCAAGTTGAAGAGCTTTCTTTGATTCGCCGTTAGCACGCTCAAGTTCAATCAGCATTTCGACCGATCCCTTTTCGAGATCATCACCACCGATTTCAATACTCTGTTCAAGAGCTGCTATCGCGTCTTTCTGTCTGCCCATTGCACGCAGTATGGCTCCCTGTACAAAGCGTAACTGTGAGCTTGCAAGGCGCTGTTCTTGCTTCCATTCAGACAAGCCCAGGTTTTGAGGCTTACGAGTAACATCCTGCGCTGCTGCAATTCCCATGTCGATGAACTTCAGTGCTTGAGGACGCAGTGAATCAACTGCGCCGATATAGTTGACGGCTTGATGGATGGACTTTGCAGAGAGTCCGCTGGTGGCAATGAGAAACTGCGCGAGCTGCGTCATGCCACCCTGCTGTGTTGTGGCGTTGAGCACAGCGTCGATGATATTCTGACGTGCCGGTGATGATGTCCATTTGGCAAGATGTTCCGTGGCTCTGCCAACAAACTCATCGAGAGATTTAGATGCGCCAAGTTCCTGCAGCTGCGACTGTTCAGCAGCCGTTGACGTTGGAAACCTGCGAGCGGCATCAGTCATAACGCGTTCAGATTCTTCCTGTTTTTGCTGCTCGGCGTATGCCTGCGAAACTGCAATGGCTTCAAGGGGTGTGTTGATCTGTTTCACCGAACCAGTTAGTTCGCGGTACTTCCCTTTTGCTTCGTCCTCAGTGAGGTCTCCCGTGCTCTTCGAAATCATGATGTAGTTGAACTGAGCAACAACGTTATTAGGGTAAAACCTCGTTTCCTTGTTCAGATACTCCAGGGCTTCTGTAAAATCGTCCTTCATGCGGCAAGGGGCTGGCAGTTGTCCATATCGAGCCATGGCAGCCTTCATGTTTGCCCCTTCTCGTGGCTGGCCTTTCTCGTTATGAAGCAGGATTTCCCAGAATAGCTCTTTGTTGGTGTCGTAGATGAGTCCATTGCCAACCTTCACAATCGCATAGACTGCGTCGTTTGGTAACGTCACGGCACCAGTCCAGCGTCCGGAGCGCTTTTCAAGCTCGACTTCTACGGCAAGCGGAAGCTCGGCCTGTGATGTAAACGCATAGAGGACAGCATGTAACGGACTACGCTCGAGCATTGCCTTGTCTGCATCGAAGGCCGTGTACTCGAGTTGAATCTTCTCACCAACTTTTGGACTTATGGGAAGCGTTACAAGTGTGCCAGCGTATGAACACAGTGTGAGGGCGAAGATGCCGAGTATTGTCGCGAGAAAGCGAGATGTCTGCATGGGGGCATTGTAAAGGTTCAACAACACGAAGAGCGAAATTACCGCGTAAGGCCGTAGCCACCGTCAACATAGATGGTCTGACCAGTGATATAGTGTGATGCAGATGCAAAAAACATTACAGCCTCGCACACATCGGCATCGGTTCCATGACGCCCCATTGGGATTCGTTCTATTGGTATCAGCGATGCATCAGATTCTGTTTCATCCCCGGGCTGAGCTATTGCGCCTGGGGCCACAATGTTAACACTGACTGTAGGGGCTAGACTGCGTGCCAGCGATAATGCGGCAGTGCGGGCAGCCGATTTGCTCATGTTGTAGGCAAGGCGATTGTTCCAAATCTCAATTGCGCCAAGTGATCCAAGAGATACTATGCGTCCAGTAGATCTGCGTTCACTGCAGAGCAACGCATACTGCTGTGCGAGTATCACCAGTGGCAAGGCATTGACGTTTATTGCGTCTGCCACGTGATTGATCGATACGTCCACTGGGTGACGGCGGTCAGGGAACACGCCAGCGCAGACAACGAGAACATCTGGCGTTCCCAGTTCGGCAACAAGGTGTTGCCAGGATGCGACAAGGTCGGTTTCGTGCCGGACATCACACTTGGACGCAGCGAATGCCCGTCCCATATCCGTGACTTCTCGCTCTAGCGTGCTCGCCTGCTCTGATGAAGTGAAGTAGGTGATGCCTACATCGTATCCACTGGCTGCAAGCTGCAAGGATATCGAACGGCCAAGGCGCCTTGCGCCCCCTATCACTATCGCTACCGGCATGACGGGTCTTCCATTGGCAGCAGATGCTGCGTAACGGCAACTGCACCTGCTGTAGTCTGAGCAACTAAGGGCGCATCGACGTGCGCATGCTCTCCGCGCACATAGCCAAGGGCAAGCCAAGACGTGCCATCACACGAAGGTGTGACGCTTGTTACAACACCGATGTCTGATGATTCTGCAAAGAGTCTATCACCAGGAGTTAGCTTCTGGGAGCACGCCAGCCCCATCACACGTTGTTTCACCTTGTTATAGCTGTCGAGACGGGCAATGACCTCTTGTCCGATATAGCATCCCTTTGCAAAGGAGGTGTAGTGTAGCAGACCAGCTTCCAACGGATTGAAGGCATCTGTCCACTCATGTCCGTGTTTGCCAAGTCCTGCAGTTACTCGCAGATACTCATAGTCCGAATCCGTCAGCTCTGGAACAAGCTCTGCATGTGCTGCAAGAGTTGTTTTGAGCTCGCTGGTGAAGTCTGATGATCCAACCACCCAAAATGACATTTCGCATACCGATGGCTGCCGGGTGATGATTGCATGAGCCGAACCTGCGTCAATTACGCACCATTGATCGATGGCAAAGGTGCTGCACTCGCACTGCAGCATTTGCTCCAGAACCTCGGCCGAGCGAGGACCACAGAATTCAAGTACATCGCACTGAGAGCTCACATCGCTGATCTTAACGTCATCCATGATGACGTACTTTTTCAGCCACGTCGTTATCGAAGAGGACTGTCCAGGAGAACAGAGGAGATACGATTCATGCTCGCCCTGAAGGACAGACAACACATCAATGATCCTTGCCTTATCAGTCACAAGCACAGTATGCTTGCCCTGCCCTGCCTTTATCCCAGTAAGGTCATTTGTTGAAAGCCGGTGCAGCAGATCCATTCGGTCCGCACCCGTCAGTTTGAGAACCGTCGTAGATGGACGATGATGCCAGGCCGAAGAATTTCGCGCCGTAGCAACTGATGCCATAGAAATTTGTGATGTTTGCATTGCTGGTGTAAATGAGAGTTCAAACCTACGAAAAGCGTTGCATGAGGTTGCTGATAGTTTTACTCATCCTTGTTCAGCTTGCCACTGTGCAAGCGCAAGAACGTGTTCCATGCAGAGTACGGTTCCGTGATAAGGGGCCAGAGGCATTTGTACCCGGCACAACACTGTATGAACGCACCCTGGCAACATATCATCCGCGGGCTCTTGAACGGCGCAAGTCTGTTGGTTTTGACCCGCTGCTCAACACGGAGGACCAGCCATTGCATGCCCCCTATACGGAGGCTGTCGTTGCTGTGAGCGATTCACTGCTGGCAGAGCTGGTATGGTTGAATGCCGTCATTGTAGGACTAACTTCTGATGAGCAAAAAACAGTTGCCGCCCTGCCCTTTGTTGCTCAGGTGATCCCAACCAGCAGTGTTTCGTATACTCTTGCTCGTGATGTCGATTGTTATCCCAGCCGCTATGGTTTCTCCAGACAGCAGCTCTCGGTAATCAATGTGCAGCAGCTGCATGATGCCGGCATTTACGGAGAGGGTGCTCGCATCGGTATCATCGATAACGGGTTTCGCTGGCGTAAAATGTCAACGCTTCGGCATGCCAATGTGGAAGCGGAGTACGACTTCATCTTTCGCGACACCGTTACGTCTAATGATACCTTTGACTTTGGATTGCAAGACGAGCACGGTAGTATGATCTTCTCGGTTGTCGGGGCGTGGAGTCATGACACAATCACGGGTGTTGCCCCTTTTGCCACCTATTTGTTGGCAAAGTCCGAGGACATGCGGTATGAACGACGTATTGAGGAAGAACTCTTTGTTGCAGCCTTGCACTGGTTAGAACGCAGTGGTGCAGATGTTTCGTCGTCGTCGCTGGGGTATTTCTACTTTGATCTCCCAGATGAATCGACTCCATACGAGCTGCTCGACGGCAAGACAACGTTTGCAGCGCGAGCCATCAACCTTGCCTCACAGCGAGGTATGCTCTGCGTTACTGCAGCCGGTAATTATGGGCGTTCCCGTGCATTGATTACCCCGGCAGATGCAGATAGCGCGATCACTGTTGGTGCCATGGCTCTTAATGCAGATACACTATGGGCATACTCGAGTAAGGGGCCTACAGCAGATGGAAGAATAAAGCCAGATATCACTGCACAGGGTATGGCAGTGTACTGTCAGACCCCAGCAGGTAACATCGTGCGATCGTCTGGTACGTCTCTTTCAACCCCGATCGTTGCCGGACAGCTCGGTGTTCTGCGTGGTCTCTATCCCGATCTCGCATTGCATCAGCTTCGTGATGCACTTTATGCTAACTCAATGTTCCCCATCGAACGTGATAGTGGTATGGGGCACGGAGTGGCTAGTACTATTGCAGCAGCGAAGTATCTCGGCCCTGGAATTGGACGTCCAAACATTGTGCAGGTGCCGCCAGCAACGGGAGCGTTTGTTCCAGTGTTCTGCTTAAATCCTGTCCGACTAGAATTTATCGTGCGCAACCGCGCCACAATGGCTCAGTGGACGCTTACGGCAACACCAATTGAGTCTCCGTGGCACTTTGTTTCGTTTCCTGATGAGGTGTTTACTGGCGGCGACACGCTTGATATTCGCCTAGTTGCCACCGACAGTGTGCTTGGACGTGTTCGAGCATTTCCGCACAATCAGTCTACCTTTCCGGTTGTCCGCAACATGATCGATCTGGCATGCGGGGTAAAGCTGCCAACGTCGATAACCAGTGTAACGTCCGGTCCTGAGGGGCTTACGGCAGGATTTGTGGTCCGTAATCAGCCTCTGCCGGCCTACACGCGAACGTTTAGCTGCCAAACTCCCGAGTGGGCTGGCGTTAGGCCTTCGGTTCGAGTTACCTCTCTGGATGGACGCGAGATTGTTATCTCAGCAGAACACGAGGCGGGCACAGTGCACGTCAATACCGCCACTCCGATGCCGAGTGGTCTGTACGTTATTACGATTGCCTCGGGCGCTCACGTAGCCTCTATACCTCTCGTTGTGCACTAACATATGTCTACAAGACCCCGTCACTCTCTGTCGTTCCTGCTGTCGCACTACAAGCCCCATGCATGGAAAATGATCCTTGCATTGGTGTTTATGATACCAAGCAGTGGTATCAGCCTTGTGTTTCCGGCGATGACAGGGACGATTATCGATCAGATACTTACAACGAACGATCCAACTGCCCTCTACCAGACAGGAGGTCTGTTTCTCGGACTCCTCACAGTACAGGCCGTTCTTGGCTATATCGTGTCGATTACCATGTCTAGAACAACAGAAAGCGTTATTGCTTCGCTGCGGTCTAATCTCTTTCAGCACATCGTAAAACTCCCGCTTGCCACCCTATCAAAGCATCGGATCGGTGAGCTCTCAAGTAGAATCTCGAGTGATCTGACGCAGATCCAGGAGACGTTTTCGTTTTCGCTACTACAGTTGATACGCCAGTCGATCTTTCTAATAGGCTCGATCGTCCTCATTCTCACACGGAGCGTTCAGCTCACAATTCCAATTCTTGTGGGAATGCCGTTGATCGTTGCAGCGGCGGTGCTCATTGGACGTAGGCTGCGATCGCTGTCGACAAAGACACAGGACGCTCTAGCTCATACCTCCACGATCGTTGAGGAAACTCTGCAAAGTTTGCCGTCGGTAAAGTCCTACGTGCAGGAGCAGCACGAAATTGAGCGGTATACAACTGCACTGTCTCAGAACGTTGCTCTTGCAATTAAGGGCGCACGATTGCGGGCGCTGTTCGTAACGTTTATCATCTTCACAATCTTCGGTGGAATTGCCGCTGTGATACTGTACGGGGCCCGTCTAGTGCAGGCTGGAGATGTATCCATGGGAGAGCTGCTCTCGTTTCTGATGTATGCAATGTTTGTGGGCGGAGCATTGGGATCGTTTGCTGAGCTCTTTGGACAGATCCAGAAATCTCTGGGCGCTGCCGTGCGCATCAGGGAGTTGATGGAAGAGGATCGTGAGCATGTCGGTGAAGCATCAGCGCAGGTTTCCTTGCGTGGCATAGAACTGCGCAACGTGTCGTTTGCCTACACAGACCGGCAGGACCGGTTGGCGGTTGAGGGTCTTTCATTACGCATTGAACCCGGCCAGCGTATCGCATTTATCGGTGAAAGCGGTTCAGGTAAATCAACTACTGCGTCATTGATCCAACGATTGTACGAGCCGCATTCGGGTGAGATCTACTATGATGCAAAGCCAGCCTCTGAGTATTCGCTAGCACAGATCCGACGCAACATTGGAGTCGTGCCTCAGGATATCGTCCTGTTTGGCGGCACCATTGAAGAGAACATCCGCTACGGTCTGCCAGAGGCAACGTTCGAGCAAGTTCGTGCTGCTGCACAGGGTGCCAATGCCCTGCAGTTTATCGAAGAGTTCCCCGATGGTTTTTCAACTCTTGTGGGCGAGCGTGGGATGAAGCTTAGTGGAGGTCAGCGGCAGCGCGTAGCGATTGCTCGAGCGCTCTTAAAGAACCCACCTATTCTGCTCTTAGATGAAGCAACAAGTTCACTAGATGCTGAAAGTGAGCATTTGATTCAAGATGCTCTAGAACGACTTATGCAGAACCGCACGTCAGTGATCATCGCGCATCGCTTGAGCACGGTTCGCACTTGTGACGTGATCTATGTGTTCTCC
Organism: Kapaibacterium sp. (SeqCode); assembly: GCA_044345485.1. Classification (GTDB taxonomy): domain Bacteria; phylum Bacteroidota; class Ignavibacteria; order Kapaibacteriales; family Kapaibacteriaceae; genus UBA10438. The sequence goes on along the minus strand of JBIJAX010000033.1, from coordinate 1,890 downwards.
CATGGTCAGATCATTGAATCAGGTTCGCACGAATCACTCTTGGAAAAGGACGGTTTGTATCGCAGATGGTGCGATTTACAATTCATTCGATAATTGGTTTTGCAATTGCGCGATATACCTCTATATTTGCACTCCGTTTTCTACGTGAAACGGGCCCATAGCTCAGCTGGGAGAGCGCTTCAATGGCATTGAAGAGGTCAGCGGTTCGATCCCGCTTGGGTCCACCAGCGTAACGGTTACGGGATCGTAGCTCAGCTTGGTTAGAGCGCCGCCCTGTCAAGGCGGAGGTCGCGGGTTCGAGCCCCGTCGGTCCCGCTCCCGAACAACAAACGTCCGATTGCAATATGCAGGCGGACGTTTTTTTATAGTGCCCCTTTATTCGCCGGCGCCTTTGAATTTGTCGTCGTCGTCTGCGAACAAAATGTTGAACGACGTCATTGACCCGTAAATACGGGTTATGTACCCTTGAAGCTTCACCTTATCGCCTACCGTGAGGTTAGCATTCGCATTGATCTGCTGCTCCATCACACGCAGGTTATCGCGCATCATCACGATTTTCTGCATAAACCGCTCGATTGACATTTCATGCTGTTTCAGCGAATCATCAGCCGGTTTAAAGATCATTGTGCCATGCTGCCATTTTGTGGCAAGGGGCGCGTTGTGACGCTTCTCTAGTTCATCGGCAACCATTGTTGCCAGCAATTTCATTTCTTGATAATCCATTGTTCCACCTTGTAATCAGTAATCAGTCCCTGGTCCCTGGTCCCCAGTCCCTAGTCCCTAGTCCCTGTCACCCTCGTCTATACAGCTTCTTCTCATCAATGTAATCCCTTACCGCTTTGACGGTCTGGTAGTTAATACTCTTTCCGTCTGCAACGCGGTTGCGGATGTCTGTTGAGGAGATCTCGAGAAGTGGTGCATGGATCCATATAGGGGCGCGACCATCAATGGTGAGTTGTTCTGTCATGCGTTGCTCCTGTTCCGGAGTTAACAAGAACGGCCTGCGCACAATGCAGAGTTGAGCGATGCGGCAGATATCCTGCCAGTCTCTCCAGCGCACAAACTCAATGGCCTGATCGCTGCCTATGAGCAAATGGAGGACAGCGCCGGGGTTTTCGGCTGACAAGGTTCGCAGTGTGTCAACGGTATATGAAACTCCCTGTCTATCTACTTCCAGGGGGCTTACATGAAATTTTGGATGTTGTTCAGTTGCCAACGATACCATCGCCACACGATCTTCAGGTGAGGCAAGCCCCGTGTCGCCAATTTTAAAAGGCGATTGGAATGCTGGTACGAAGTAGCATGCGTCTAGTGCCAACTGATCAACGAATCTGTCTGCGATGATCAGGTGAGCGATATGAATCGGATTGAACGATCCTCCGATGATTCCGATGCGTATTGATGGTTGTGGCATACAGAAAAAATGTATCTCAGAGTAATAGGAGCAATGAAACGGCCATCACGGCCATTCCAGCTACAAGCCCGTAGATGCTGAGATGATGTTCGCCATATTCACGGGCAGCAGGCAGAAGTTCATCGATAGAGATGAAGACCATGATGCCAGCGACAAGACCAAAGACAACTCCCATCACAACGGGGCTCATGAATGGCAGCAAGACCAGATAACCAATTACGGCGCCGACAGGTTCTGCTAGACCAGACAAAAACGAATACAAAAAGGCTTTCTTGCGATCCTTCGTAGCGTAAAACACGGGAACGCTCACAGCAATACCCTCGGGGATGTTGTGGATAGCTATGGCAACAGCGATTGCAAGACCGAGACTTGGATCTTCGAGCGCGCTGACGAACGTTGCTAAGCCTTCTGGGAAGTTGTGAATACCTATCGCTAATGCCGTCATGATCCCAACCCGCAGCAGTTTATGGTTGCGT
>JBIJAX010000071.1:0-7927 GCA_044345485.1 Kapaibacterium sp. (SeqCode) | reverse complement strand
GTGAGCTCGCCCTCGAGCACTTCGCGGTTGTTGTAGAACAAGTACTCAGCAGTAACCATGCCTAGGATTGCATCGCCGAGAAATTCAAGACGTTCGTTGGAACGGTGGTCTGGCGTGTTTGCAACTTGCAAGTAGCTGCGATGTGTAAGGGCCTGTTCGTAGAGAGACGGGAGTTGAATCGTGACGCCAAGCATCTCTTCGAGATGGTGCACGCGTTCATCGTCTAACAGCCCCATCGGGGGAAAGATTTCTTTAAATGCTGCGTTCGATGCGTTGCCGCGCAGTGCTGTAAACTTCAGCAGGTTCGCGTAGAGCTGACGAACAATGTCTTTCACAACCTAATCCGGCTGGTGAGAAGGATCTTATTCTGCAAAGGCCTTGAAGCACAACGTTGCGTTGTGTCCACCAAAGCCGAAGGTGTTGCTCAGAGCAGCACGTATCTGCTTGTTCTGAGGCTTGTTGGCAACATAATTCAGCGTGCAGTCTGGATCGGGTGTAAACTGGTTGATCGTAGGAGGCGCAATGCCCTTATTGATTGCCAGTACCGTAGCGATGGCTTCGATCGCACCGGCGGCACCAAGTAGGTGGCCCGTCATAGACTTTGTTGAGCTCACTAAGAGTGCGTCTGCATGATCGCCAAAGACTGTGCGGATAGCGGCAGATTCTCCCTTGTCGTTGAATGGCGTAGACGTACCGTGCGCATTGATATAGTCGATGTCTGTTGGCTCAAGACCTGCGTCCTGGATTGCCATCTTCATCGACCGCACTGCGCCTTCTCCGCCCGGAGCTGGTTGCGTGATGTGGAATGCATCATCAGTAAGACCAATACCAACGATCTCGGCCAGGATATTTGCACCGCGGTTCATGGCGTGTTCGAGGGTTTCCATCACGATCACACCGCCCCCTTCACCCATCACAAACCCATCGCGGTCGAGATCAAACGGACGGCTTGCGGTGTGCGGGTCATCGTTACGAGTGGAAAGGGCCTTCATGGCGTTAAAGCCACCGATGCCCATCGGGCATACAGAAGCTTCGGAGCCGCCTGCCAGCATAACGTCTGCCATACCTCGCTGCATAATCATAAATGCATCTGCGATAGCATGTGAAGACGTTGCGCAAGCCGACACTGTTGCGTAGTTCGGTCCTTTGAGACCGTACCGAATAGCAATGTGTCCTGCAGCAATGTCAGAAATAAGCATCGGCACAAAGAACGGCGAAATCCGGTCGGGCTTGCCATCACGCTCGAAGAGAGCCTGCTGCTGTATATGATTCGTCCACATACCACCAATACCCGAGCCGAAGACAACGCCAGCGCGCTCGTGATTGATGGTTTCTGTGTTGAGGCCAGAATCTTCAACAGCCATGACCGCACACGACATAGCATACTGCGTAAAGAGGTCCATTCGCTGAACCTCTTTACGAGTGATATGCTGTGTAGGATCGTAGTTCTTTACCTCACAGGCAAACTTCGTGTCGAAGTGCTCCGGATCGAAACGTGTGATAGGGCCAGCTCCAGAGCGGCCTTCCATCATTCCCTGCCAATACTCAGCAACTGTATTCCCGATTGGGGTAACAGCACCAACACCTGTAATGACAATACGTGGGATCACTCTCGACATAGCTATAACCTGTGGTGAAGGATAAAGATTAGGCTTGCGACTCGATATACGTTACAGCGTCGCCAACTGTTTGGATCTTCTCAGCATCGCTGTCGTCGATCGTTAGGTTGAACGCCTTTTCGAATTCCATGATAAGCTCTACGGTGTCGAGAGAATCTGCACCAAGGTCGCTTGTGAACGACGCAGAAGGTGTTACTTGTGACTCTTCAACGCCAAGTTTGGCAACGATGATTTCCGTCACCTTTTGTGCCACTGCTGACATATTAAAACCCTTGAAAGAAATGAGGTTAAACTGAATTGCGAATCTACAACGGCTTTGCGATTGTTACATCGCGAGGCCACCGTCTACATTGAGGACTTGTCCAGTGATGTATGACGACTCCTGTGCGAGGAAAAACGAAACAACACTGGCAATCTCGTCCGGCTGTGCACCGCGCTTCATCGGAATGTTCCCGAAATAGGCGGCCTTTTGTTCGTCGTTGAGCTTGCCGGTCATGTCTGTTTCTACAAAGCCCGGAGCGACGCAATTTACAAAAACGTTACGACTGGCGAGTTCGCGGGCAAGCGACTTTGTAAGTCCAACAAGGCCTGCTTTGGCGCTGCTGTAGTTCACTTGTCCGGCATTGCCCTGGAGTCCAACAATGCTACCGATATTGACGATACGTCCACTTCGCTGAGACATCATGGGGCGTGCAGCAGCTTTGCAGGCATAGAACACACCCGAAAGATTGGTGTCGATCACCGACGTCCAGTCCTCCGAGCTCATACGCATTACGAGTCCGTCCCGGGTAATTCCCGCATTGTTTACGAGTCCGTCGATGCGCCCACCCTGAGCAACAACAGCATCAATAAACCCTTTTACCTGTTCTTCATCCGACACGTTTACCTGAAGGTACGTTACATTTCCGCCGGCAGCGCGTATTTCTGATGCCACTGCTTCGGCGCGCTCGGGCTGCGAGTTAAAGGTCGCAAACACATGAGCCCCTTCGGCAGCTAGCCTGCGCACAATTGCTTCGCCGATACCGCGCGAACCGCCTGTAACAGCAACGACTTTTCCCGTATGATTAAAGGTCTTCATCTTCTTCTCCATTATCCGTTATATCGAGCTACATCCGCGGCAGTGTCAACTCCGTCGATCACTGCATCTGCAAGCGTACGTTTGACAAGTCCCTGAAGAACCTTGCCGGGGCCCATTTCGCAGTACGTTGTGATTCCATCAGCCCACATGGTGTTCATCGTAGACGTCCACAAGACTGGCGATGTGAGCTGTCTGATTGCGCAGTCTTTAAGTTCTTCCGCATCACGAATCGGCTTGCCGCTCACGTTTACGTAGACTGGCACTGTGGGCGCAGAAAATGTTGTTGCCTTGATTTTTTCTGCCAGACCCTGTTCGGCATCGGCAAGAAGGGGCGAGTGGAACGCACCGCTTACCTGAAGCTCCTTGACCATTTTCGCGCCGCGTTCTTTGAACACAGGCATGCAGGCACGCACATATTCAGCCGAGCCACTGATCACAACCTGGCCGGGTGAATTGAAGTTTGCCGGAACAATCACGTTGCCATCTTGACCGTTAAGCTCTTGGCACACCGCACGAACGGCATCGTCGTCGAGTCCAACCACGGCTGCCATCGTTCCTGGAATCGCATTGCCAGCATCCCACATCAGCTGCGCACGCAGCTGCACAAGCGTTAGGGCATCTTCAAAGGTGAGCACACCCGCAGCATGCAGAGCTGAATACTCCCCGAGGGAGTGTCCGGCAACAGCCGCTACACCATCTCGAGACGTTAGCGCCAGAAGCATTGCTTCGTGCAGAAAGAGTGCGGGCTGCGTGAATTTGGTTTTACGAAGTTCATCGTCCGGACCGTTCACCATAACTGCATGGAGATCGTATCCAAGAATCTCGTTAGCCTGTGCGGCCATCGCACGGGCTGCGTCGAATGCATCCACGAGATCCTTCGTCATGCCAACGTACTGCGATCCCTGACCAGAGAATAATAGTGCCTTAGACATCTCCTTACACCGTCTCTTTCTGTTCCAGCGACCAGCGCAGGAGCACCGAGCCCCATGTGTACCCTGCCCCAAATGAGGAGAGTACGAGATAGTCGCCCTTGTGTACCTTGTTCGTTTGATAGAGTTCCGACAAGCAGATCGGAATCGTTCCCGCAGTTGTATTTCCGTACCGGTCGATATTGATCATCACCTTGTCCTTGCTCAGCCCCATACGTTCTGCTGTGGCATCAATGATGCGCAGGTTTGCCTGGTGCGGCACGAGCCAAGCTACATCATCGGCCGTAAGCTTGTTGCGCTCCATGATCTCGTAGGAAACATCGGCCATGCCCTTAACCGCACTTTTGAACACTGCCTGACCTTCTTGGTGGATGTGGTGTTCTTTGTTGGTAACGGTCTCAATGGTAGGTGGATGCAACGAGCCCCCTGCCTTTTGATACAGATGTTGTTCTCCGTTGCCATCCATGCGTAGGATGTGATCCAACACGCCGTATTCATCGGACTCAGTTGGTTCTAGGATCACAGCACCGCAACCATCACCAAAGAGTACGCATGTTGTGCGGTCCTCAAAGTCAAGGAGCGTGCTCATTTTATCGCCGCCTACAAGCAACAGCTTCTTTGATGCTCCGGACTCGATCAGTTTTGATGCCGTAACAAGGGCGTAGAGAAACCCGCTACATGCGCCAGCAAGATCAAAACCCCAAGCGTTCTTTGCACCGATCTTGCGCTGCAGGATTGCCGCACTCGATGGAAAAATCCTATCGGGGGTTACTGTTGCAATGATGATGCAGTCGATGTCTTCTGCCGTGATACCACGCTGCTTCAGTGCCGCTTCAGCTGCAGGCACTATGATGTCGGTAAGCCCGCCCTCGAATGCAAAGTGCCGCTCAGATATTCCTGTGCGGGTGCGGATCCACTCATCTGTGGTATCGATCTTTTGCGCAAACCAGTTGTTGTCGTAGACACCTTCCGGAACGTGATGCGCGATGGCTGTAATCACAGCTTTCATTGTTGATCTCTCGTTTCGCGAGGCATGGCAAGTTTGCTTTGGATCACACTGTTAACATCCTTGCGAACCATTTCCTCGGCCTTTAAAATCATATTGCTTATGGCAAGGGGCGATCCGCTCCCATGCCCGATAATCACAACGCCATTAACACCAAGCAGCGGAACCCCGCCGTACTCCTGGTAATCCATGCCGCTGAGGACTCGCTTGAGCACGGGCTTGAACGCACCAATGATCAGTTTTTGCATGAGCCCCTTCTTGGCATAGCTCACAAAGCGATGCTTCAAGAATCCAAGAATGCTCTCTGCAAACTTGAGAACGATGTTCCCTTCAAAGCCGTCGCAGACAACAATATCTACTGTACCCTTGAGGATGTCTCGTCCTTCGACGTTCCCCGCAAAATTCACAGCACTTTGCTTGAGCAGTGCGTGGGTTTCACGAGCTACTTCAGTACCCTTGCTCTCTTCTTCGCCAACGTTGAGAAGTCCAACAGTTGGACTCTTCACGCCCTGCATCAATTCCGTGTATACACTGCCCATCACGGCAAAGTCATGCAGAAACCGGGGCTTGCTATCTACATTGGCACCAACATCGACCAGCAGTGTTGGCGTACCGGTGATCGTTGGGAAGAACGACCCGATTGTTGGACGGCTTACGCCTGGAATTCGACCAAGTACCATTGTGGCAGTTGCCATCACGCCACCGGTATTCCCCGATGAGACAAAGGCATCGGCAAGACCCTGGCGAACAAGGTCGAGTCCGACATAGAGCGACGAATCCTTGCGGTGCTTCACGATTGACGATGGCTCGTCGCTCATGCCCACAACATCCGACGCATGCAGGATCTTCACACGGTGGTTGGCCGTGCCAAGGTGCTTCCGGATATCATCCTCGCGTCCGACCAGAATGATCTCGACATCATTGCCCAGGGCCTCTAAAGCACGAAAAGCCCCCTGAACTTCGTTCAGTGGGGCAAAATCTCCTCCCATTGCATCAACAACGACACGCCGAGGGCGCGGAGTTGTTGCTAGTGCCTCAATTGTTGTCGTTGTACTCACCGACGTCCCACGTCACAGTGCACAACAGTGCAGTGATTAGTCGACGTTGATAATCTTGCGACCGTTATAGTACCCGCAAGAGTGGCAAACGATATGTGGCTGCTTTGCAGCACTGCAATTAGGGCACGACATTATTGTTGGCGCTGAAGCCTTGTAATGTGTACGACGCTTCGCACTGCGTGATTTCGAGTGGCGGCGCTTTGGATTTGGCATGACTGTATCCTCGGATTACGTTCGTTTTAAATTCTTCAATGCTGCCCACCGATCATCCACTGGTTCATCATCATCAGCACGTGCTTTTGGTGCAAGTGCCGGATGTAACTGCTCCAGCGGTACATCTCGATATGCCGGCGCTACGTGGCGCAATGGAATTGCCACCGCTAACACCTGACGCACATCTTCTGTGATGTCGATGCGCTTGTCTTCTTCACGAAGTCCACGTATCACCTCTTCATCGAAGTCCTGCACGTTACCAGCCTGTTCAGCTGCGAGTGCTGGATCAATAACGTACGATAGAGAGAGATCGGCCGAAATATCTTCGTCGAACTCCTCCAACGAACGGTCACAAGTGAAATGTGCCTGCCCTGTTGCCGTGGCGTCGATGGTATACCGTCGCCCATGCTTTTGAAGCAGACCCTGCACCGTGACAAGCCCCGTATACTCCGCAGGGAGATGTGGAATTTCCTGGGCCGTCGATTCGATTGTGAAGGGATGATTCCCCTCTCGAAGACCCACGATGTCGAGTGATATCATGGCAGTGAGGCAGAATCGTGTATTGACAAGAGCGCAAAAATATGGCGTAGAAGCTAAATTACCAACTAGTTAGCTCTGGGTTACCTACCAAGCGACTGGAGGTTCTTCTTCGCCATCTGATTCCCGGGGTCGATTTCCAGCACTGTCTGATAGGCCTTTTTTGCTTCATCAAGGTTTTTCGTCCCCTGATATCCAATCCCAAGGAAAAGCCACATCATCGTGTTTTTGGGGCTGATCTGGGTTCCAATCTTACTCCGCTCAACGATTCCCTGGAAATTCTTGGTCTTAATGTCGGCATTATTCAACGAGTTGATAGCGCCAACAGCGTAGGGTTTCTCCGACTCAACAGTCGTTGTGGTAGCATTCGCTATCACCATGTTCAGCAGTTCTTTTCCGCGCGCCTCGTCGCCCTTAGCAAGATAGGTACTGCCCAGGAGTTGGGATGCCCACATGCTTTTCGGGGAGATCTTCAGTGCGCGCTCGTATGAGGAAATTGCACTGTCTACAAGACTATCGGCAAAGAAGTTGTTCCCGATCAGAATATGAACACGCGTGTCATTGCTGTCTGAGCAGTTTGCCAAACGGGTTTGAAAGACCTTTGTTGAGGCGCTGTTCTGCTTTCTGCTATTGAGCAACAACCCAAAGCGGAAGAGAGCGGCACATTGCTTCGGAGCCTTTTCAGTTGCCACCATCATCGTTTGGAGTGCTTTTGTGGTGTCTCCACCAAGGATCAAAGCCGTGCCATGGTTCCAAAAGTCTGATGGTTCCCATACCGATTGGTACTGAACGGCATCAGCGTATTTGGCAGCGCAGACTGTCCACTTCTTCGCCTCAAAATTGCACCGTGCAAGATAGAGAGCAACCTTGGGCTTGAGAGAGTCAATCGCGCGTGCTGCATCTTCAAGGTGCTGCTGAGCTTCGTCACACTTTGCCAGTTGGTACAGAGACTCTCCAAGAAACCACGAGGCAAGGGGCTCACCAGATCCAACGGGACGCAGCACTCGATACTCTTTGAGAGCCGATACGGCCTTGGTATACTTTTTAGCGTAGAAATAGATCTTGCCCTGTTCAAACCACGCTCGTGCATTCTTTGGGTCGAGCTGGGAGACTATTGTCCACTCATCCAAACACTTCGTGAGGTACTCAGTTGCCAGTGCCTGGTCGCTTTCGCGATTACGCATCTTCCAATAGCAGATAGCCAGGTTAAAATGTGCATCCACGAGATTATTATCGATATCGAGAGCCGCACGATAGTTGTCGGCAGCGTTTTCCAGGATCGGACGTGGTTTCCAGTTGAAATACAGGTTCCCAAGTGCCAAGTATGCCAGCGGGCTCTTCGAGAATTTTGAACGAGCAGTGGTAGCTACGAGCTCAGCAGAGACCATGCTATCTGCAGCAACGAGAGCATCCACGTGGGCAAGCGCCATCTCTACATCATCATCAGCCTTGCGAAACTTCTTGATGGCTACACATGCCTCGTCTGC
>JBIJAX010000032.1:0-25289 GCA_044345485.1 Kapaibacterium sp. (SeqCode) | reverse complement strand
GAAACACATTGATGGGATGATTACGGACACATCAGTTGTCCATCTAACACCAATCCGACAAACGCTTGCGAGCAAGGACACCGCAGAACTCTATCGCGTTGGTATCGAGAAACCACTTCGCGTGTTTTCGTTGCCGGATGAGGTGCAAGAAATTCTGGAATACATCGATTCTGTTGATGCTGTTGAGTCGGCGATTGCTGTAGATACAACAGAGCACGACAAACAGCACCCACTACGTACACGAATTGTGTTCAATGAGTCGGCACGGGTCAACACGCTGTCCGATGGAGCCGCGGTAAGCGTTGCACTCTACGACCGAGCACTCGTTATCACAGAAGATACCGTTCGGGTTCTTCCGCAGTATCTGCAGGGATTACCGGACACTCTAAAGCGCGAGCTTGTTCTTCCGAAGAGTACAACGGTGCTTAATCCGAATAGGGTGATTTACCGATTCTCTACGGCCGAGAACCCGCTGGATACAGTGATCAACGGCGAAGAAGCAAAACTCTTTCGCAGCTATCGGCATTGGGTTTCCGACGTTGTTACTTCGTCTGCCGTTGTTAACACCATCCGTCAGGTGCAGCATGATGAAAAGGCATTTGGATTCTGGAGAACGTCCGATACGTCCTACACCGCAGTGCCAGACAACGGACCCGTGGACGAAGTCCCGACGGTGTTTCGGTTCAACTCGATCGACGTCGACATTCCTGCAGCATACTATCCGGTATCACCAGCACTATGCGATATGCATGGCGATTATACGTATCTCTGCACACCTTCCGAAGGATGGATTCGACTCCATCGTAATGGCAAGATTCTACACATGCCACAACTGAGCTCTATCCCATCCGGCTACCAAAGAACACGATGTGTGGCATTTCGAGACGGTGTGCTGTTGACTTATGACAAGGGTGGCGAAGACCTTCAGTCGGTGTATGTGAGCCCCCTGGGGGTTCGATTATCCAATTTGATCATCCATGCTCGAAGTGTAATTCTTGCACCTGTTGATGTTAACGGCGTCACGTGTTTAAAGGCATACTGGCGATCGGATTCGTACCTCAACCGCAAGATCGTTTGGCGAGCGGTTAGTCCATTTGCTCGGTAGCCTTTAGAAACAAGCTAGTTGACCCGTCCGTCATTCGTAATTCGTAATTCGTCATTCGTAATTCGTCACTCTCCTCGCCCCCTTATATCGCGGAGCCCAGTACGCATCTGAGAAGGGGGCTATACTTACCCCTTTGGACGACGAGCTATGAATGAACTGCTTGTTGTTCAGCGCGATGCCTACGTGGTTGATGCGTCCGCCAGAGATGGCAAAGAACACCAAATCGCCACCTTGAATGTCGGATCGGTCAACTGGGGCTCCCACAGTATACATGTCTGCCGATACACGCGGCAGCGAAATGCCGTGCTGCTTGAAACAATATGACACAAACCCCGAGCAGTCAAAGCAGTCTGGTGTAGAACCGGCGCTGCAGTATGATGTGCCCATGAGGTCCATTGCACGCTCTATCACCGGCCTCATGGCACGGGGCTCATTGCTGCGGATCTTCGAGGATGAGCAGGCAGAGAGGATGAGAAGTGCGCTTAGCAGCAGGGGGAGGATCATGCTATTCATTTGATATCCCGTTGTCCCTTTGACGCGCGGTCGAGCCGTCGGCTCGACCTTACGCTTCGGCCTTCTTTTCTGGGAAGAGGAGCGAGGCAATGATGCTCAGAGCAAGGACCCCAGCAATAACGCCCAGGGCAGCTTCGATCGGCACGTGGTACCATTCTGAGATAAACATCTTTACGCCAATAAAGGACAGAATGATGCTCAGGCCGTACTTGAGGTAATGGAAGATCCCCATCACGCCTACGACGGCGAAGAAGAGGGACCTAAGGCCCATAATGGCAAACACATTCGACGTAAAGACGATGAATGGGTCTTTAGTGACGGCGAAGATCGCAGGGATAGAGTCTACAGCGAAGATGAGATCGGTAAACTCAACAACAAGCAGAACCAAAAACAGCGGCGTAAACCAACGTACGCCGTCCTTCATGATGCTGAAGTTTTCCTGATGGTAACCATCGGTGATACGGAAGTGTTTTCGCGCGTATCGAATGATGAAGTTGTTCCCGATGTCTGCTTCGTCTTCACTGCTAAAGGCCATCTTGATGCCAGTGAAGATCAGGAAGGCCCCGAATACGTAGAAAATCCAGTGGAAGGCTGCGATCAATGCTGCACCCAGACCGATCATGAGTCCACGCATGATCAATGCACCGACAATACCCCAGAACAGCACCTTATGATGATACTGCGGGGCAACTTTGAAGTACTTCAGAATCAGGATAATGACAAAGATGTTGTCCACCGAGAGCGACTGCTCCAGCAAGTACCCAGCGAGGAACTCCCCGGCAGCTGTAGGCCCCTTTTCGTAGTACACGAAAATGTTGAAGGCCATCGCAAGCGAGATCCAAAAGGCTGTCCACCCAATGGCTTCGCTTACCTTCACCACGTGTGGTGTGCGATTGAAGACACCCAGGTCGAGTGCCAGGAGAAACAGTACGAGAAGTATGAACCCTACGTACAGTATTGGATCAGGAATGTGTGGTAGCATAGAGGTAATGCGAATCTACGACCGTAGATTGTAGTATGGGTCCGTTAATTCTTATCGATGGTATGTCGCTGGTATTCCGCGCCTACCACGCACTGCAGCGCACTGGCATGCAGACGCCGTCCGGCGAGCCTTCGTTTGCCGTTTTTGCTTTTGCCAACATTTTAACGTCGCTTCTCGACAAGCATTCTCCCGATGCAATTGCTGTTGTGTTCGATACACCAGAACCAACGTTCCGTCACGAGCTCTACGACCAGTACAAAGCTCATCGCGATGCATTTCCAGAAGATCTTGTGCCTCAGCTAGCGCGGATCAAAAGCATGATCACCATGCTCGGACTCGAAATGGTGGAGATGCCAGGGTTTGAGGCGGATGATGTGATTGGAACGATCTGCAAGCGGGAGAGTAATGACGGACATGACATTCTCTGTGTAACGTCTGACAAAGACTACTTCCAGCTCGTAAACGACAAGGTCAAGATCCTGCGTCCGGGTAAGGATGTAGGAGAGTATGAGGTGATGGACGCTACAAAGGTGCGCGACAAGTTCGGTGTAGGCCCTGATCATGTGATCGACGTCCTTGCGCTTATCGGCGACTCATCAGACAACGTACCGGGCGTAAAGGGAGTGGGCGAAAAGACGGCTATCCCACTGATTGAGAAGTATGGATCGCTCGAAGCGCTCTATGAGCACCTCGACGAAGTAGAGCGTGAGTCCGTCAAGAAGAAACTGGCAGATCATCGTGATGAAGCGTTTCTTTCAAAGACGCTTGTGACCATTCACACGGACGTGCCGATCGATGCAAAGCGTGTGGCACTTGTCCGCAAGCCAATCGACTCTCCAGCACTCGATGCTTTCTGCGAAGAAATGGGTTTTCATACCCTGCGCAGAAAATTCGCCAAGTATGCTTCTCCTGACGGACAAGAGTCGGCACCTGCATCATCACCTGTAGTAGAAGAGCAACATCGCCTGAAGACCATCACAGATGTGCCGCACGACTACACACTCGTTGACACACCCGGTGGTTTTGAAGCGATGATCAAGGATCTGTCAACCGCCACTGAGCTCTCATTCGATCTTGAAACAACGGGTCTGGATGCCATGCAATGCTCTATCGTTGGCATTGCCTTAAGTGCCAAGGAGGGTGTTGCCTACTATGTGGATGTTGATGATTCAACGATCAGTGACGAAGGATCGCTCTTCGGTGGACATGAAGAGCGCCATGGTTTGCCCCTTTCAGAAGTATTACCGGCGATGAAGGGGCTCCTGGAAAACGAGAGCATTCCCAAGGTTGGTCAGAACGCCAAGTTCGACATGCTGATCCTGAGTCGCTACGGAGTAAGCGTAACACCGCTGTCGTTCGACAGCATGCTTGCCAGCTACGTGCTCGATCCAGATAAGCAGCACAATATGGATGCCCTTGCTGAGCGTTGGCTGAACTACTCTCCGATCTCGATCACAACATTGATCGGTGAGAAGAAGTCGTCACAAAAGTCCATGCGCGACGTCGACGCCGCGCGAGTTGCCGAGTATGCTGCAGAAGATGCTGATGTAACGCTGCAGCTCTGTCACAGGCTCCGTACCGCGCTCGAAGAGCAAGATCTGCACTCCTTTGCGCAGCGCATTGAGTTTGCAACAGTGCCTGTGCTCGTTACCATGGAGCGAAATGGCGTGTGTGTAAACCCTGAAGCGCTAAGCGGACTCGGTGAGTTTATGCGCAGTGAGGCAAAGCGTCTGGAGAAGGAGATCTGGGACGAGGCCGGAGAAGAGTTCACGATTGCCTCTCCCAAGCAGTTGGCCGAAGTTCTGTTCGAGAAGCTCATGTTGCCGTCTTCGAAGAAGACAAAGACAGGGTACTCGACCGACTCGAGTGTTCTGACTGAGCTCGCCGAAACCTATCCAATTGCGCAGATGATCCTGGACTACCGTCAGGTAGAAAAGCTGCGCTCTACGTACGTTGAATCATTACCACGTCTCATCAATCCAACAACCGGTCGGGTGCACACCACGTTTAACCAAACTGTTGCTGCCACGGGACGCCTTTCGTCTACCGACCCTAACCTGCAGAACATCCCGATACGCACAGAGCTTGGTCTGCAGATCCGCAAGGCCTTTGTTCCGCAGCGTAAGGGGCACGTGATTGTCTCGGCAGACTATTCTCAGATCGAACTGCGCATCATGGCAGCTATCTCTCGTGATCCCAATCTGCTCGCAGCTTTTGCATCTGGAGCAGATATCCATGTAGCTACCGCAGCTATTCTTCATGATGTAGATCTTGCAGACGTAACATCAGAGCAGCGTCGAATCGCCAAGACCGTCAACTTCGGTATCATGTACGGACTCGGCGCATTTGGTCTTGCCCAGCGGCTTGGGATATCGCGAACGGACGGACAGCAGATCATCGAGAATTACTTTGCAAAGTACCCCGGCATCAAGGAGTACATCGACTCAACAATTGCCACAACGAGGGAACGGGGCTATGCCTCAACATTGCTCGGACGGCGCAGATACTTCCCGCTGATCAATGCCTCCAACCGTGGACTCCGCACTGCGGCCGAGCGGGCGGCTATCAACATGCCTATTCAGGGCACTGCCGCTGATATGATGAAGCTGGCGATGATTCGCGTCCATCAACGCATGCAGCATGAGAGCTCCGCTGCTATCATGATGCTGCAGGTACATGACGAACTCCTCTTCGAAGTTGCCGAATCAGACGCTGTGGCCCTGCGGGAAATGGTGAAGTACGAAATGGAACAGGCTTTGCCGTTAGAAGGTGTACCCGTGATCGTTGAAACGGGTCAAGGGGCTTCGTGGTACGAAGCACATTAGGATGCATGAAAGTGTAGTTTTGCAACCATGTCAACCATTATAGCTGCCATCCTTGGAGTAATCCAAGGTCTTACAGAGTTCATCCCAGTATCCAGCACAGCGCACCTCACGATTGCCGGTTCGCTGTTCGGCGTTATCGACCCGGCACACCCAGAAGCCTGGACGGCTTTTATGGCAACAATTCAGCTGGGCACACTAGCGGCGGTACTGGCATACTTTCGTACGGATATTCACCGTACCATTCTGCACTGGTTTAGCGAAAACCTGGGCCGTGCGCGGCGTCCGTTTGCGCAGCAAACCCCAGAATCCCGCCTTGGCTGGCTCGTGATTGTGGGAACTGTCCCAATCGTTGTGGTTGGCCTGGCTTTCAAAGACATCATCGAGGGCAGTCTTACCAAGGAGCTGTCGCTGATTGCATTTTCTCTGATTGGCGTAGGACTCTTGCTGTTGATCGCCGAACGTATTGCTTCATTCACTCGCTCTACATCCGACCTTGGTATTCTCGATGCCATCGTCATCGGTGGCGCACAGTGTTTAGCTCTCATTCCAGGATCATCGAGAAGCGGAACCACCATGCTGGCGGCATTGCTGCGGGGCATGACGCGTGAGCACGCCGCGAGATTTTCGTTTCTGTTGTCCATTCCTGCCATCCTTGCAGCAGGTGTTCTCGAGTTTGCCGAGCAGCTCGGTCACATCACCTGGGCAGACGGTGGTATGCAGCTAGCTGTAGGTACGATTGCCGCCTTCGTCAGCGGATACTGGTCGATATCCTTCTTGCTTGATTTTTTGAAAACTAGAACACTGCTCACCTTCGTAGCCTACCGCGTGGCTCTTGGAGCCGTTATCCTGTTGTCAGGCTGCAGTGAGCCCCCTGCAAAGCAGACGAAAGAGCTCGAGTCTATCAAGCCGCCAGCCGAAACTCTTGCTGCGCCCGCTCAGCCAAAGAAAATTGCTGCGGTGGCCACAGATACAGTTGTCGTAAAGACATCAATGGGGAACATAACAATAGAACTTTACGGCAACGATGCGCCGAAAACTGTTGAGAATTTTCTGGCGCTTGTGACGAAGAAGTACTACAACGGACAGCACGTTCATCGGGTAGCAAAGAATTTTATCGTTCAAATGGGCGATGCTAATTCCAAGGATTTGAAAGCACGCTCGGAATGGGGTAAGGGAGGTCAGACGGCAACTGGAGAGCCCCTTGCCGAAGAGCTTGATAAATCGCTGCCATCGGTACAGGACGGCTACCGTAAAGGAATTGTAGCAATGGCTCGTAAGCAGGCAAGTGGTTCCGGAACGAGTCAGTTTTTCATTTGTTTGGAGCAAGCAGCCAATCTTCCCTATACATCAACGATTTTCGGAAACGTGATCGGGGGTATGGAGGTTGTTGAGGCAATGAGTACAGTCGAAATCGAGCCAGGCCCTCTTGGTGATGCCGATGGTATGCCCAAGAAACCGATTCGCATCACGTCAATACAGACTGTTACACACTAACCATATCTAGGAGTATCATCACATGCGATCAATCGCACTTTCACTCATCGTTCTGCTGGCAACCTCCATTGGGGCTTGTGCGCAGACAACAACACCAAAGGTTAACGAAAAGATGAAGTACACCGTAACAGTAACCACGGGTAACAAGGAGATCGGCAAGATCGTGATCGGTCTCTGGGACAACATCGCACCAAAGCATGCGGAGTTCTTCGATGCACGCGTAGCTGAAGGGTTCTATAACGGCTCGGCATTCCACCGCGTAATCCCTGGATTTATGATCCAAGGGGGCGACCCAAATTCGATCAGTGGTGACCGTAACTCATGGGGCACAGGCGGACACCCAGATAAGGTGCCTGCTGAGTTTTCCAGCGTTAAGCATGTACGCGGTGTTCTTTCGGCTGCGCGCACGCAGGACCCAAACAGCTTTGGTGGACAGTTTTTCCTTTGCGTAGCAGATTCTCCGTGGCTTGATAACCAGTACACAGCGTTTGGCGAAGTCCTGAGCGGCATGGAAGTAGCAGACGCTATCGTGAACTCTCCACGCGATGGACGCGACAATCCGCTCGAAAAGATCTCCATGACGATCACGAAGAACAAGTAACTCCTTGACACGACATCTGATCATAATCGTTCTAGGCTGCCTGGTATCATTCCAGGCAGCCTTGAGCGTTTCTCAAGATTCAATAGGTCTTGCACCGATGAACTTGGGGGCTGGCGTTAACAGTCAGTATGATGACCTCAAGCCTGTGATTTCTCCAGACGGACATACACTCTACTTCTGCAGAAAAGACGCGCCGGAAAATATTGGTGGCTCGGGCGAAGATATCTGGATGAGTACACGTACGTCCGATGGGCAGTGGGGTGCGGCAGTTAACCTTGGTACAGTATTGAATAACCGCGGCAATAACAGCGTGTGCAGTATCACACCCGACGGCAACACGATGCTGTTAGTAGATGCCTACAGCGATCCATCGGAGCGCAGGCGCACAATTGCAATGGCTCACCGCATTGCCGGTGGTTGGTCTGCTCCACAGCCTGTGGTCATTGAAAAGTACACGAACCTTTCCAAGTACAGTGAGTTTGCACTTAGTAACGACAACACAGCACTCGTGCTGGCTATTCAAACCGAACGCTCATACGGAGATCGAGATCTTTATGTGAGCTTTCGTACAGCCAATGGCACGTTTAGCGAACCTGTTTCTCTGGGCAGCATTGTGAACTCAGCCGGACAAGAAGCCACGCCCTTTTTGGCAGCAGACAACACGTCTCTGTATTTCGCCTCGGACAGGCCAGGGGGCTTTGGAGAATTTGATATCTACGTTACACGTAGACTTGACTCTACATGGACGAACTGGTCCGTTCCGGAGAATCTGGGTCCTACAGTAAACACCGACGACTGGGACTTAGCCTACACAATCCCCGCCGACGGAAAGGATGCCTACTTTGTCTCCTACAACAACTCTTTGGGCGGTGCAGATATTTTCCAGGTAAAACTTCCTGAAAAGGTCCGCCCCAAACCAGTTGTCCTGCTCTCTGGGAAAGTCATCAATCGCAAGACACAGCAGCCGGTAGAAACAGATATCGTGTACGACGTTCTCTCAACAGGTGTCGAAGTTGGACGCGCCCGCTCAACACCATCGTCTGGTGAATACAAGGTAACGCTGCCAGCTGGAGAGTCCTACGCATTGCGTGCAGATGCCCCAGGGTACTTATCCGTAAATGAGAACCTTGATTTTTCAAGCTTCTCGGAGTACACGGAGCTCTCGAAAGATCTCTACCTCGTGCCTATCGAAAAGGGTATCACGGTGGAGCTCAAGAACATCTTTTTTGATCGAAAAATGGCTACGCTGCAGCCGGCTTCCTATGCCGAGCTGCGCAGACTCGTGCAGCTGATGAACGACAATCCGTCGCTCAAGATCCAGATCAGTGGTCACACCGATGCAATGGGGAAGGACGCAGACAACCTTACGTTATCGAATGATCGAGCACAATCCGTTAGAACCTACCTGATCAACGAAGGTTCTATCGATGCATCCCGACTCAAGGCCGTCGGGTATGGAGAAACAAAACCAGTAGCAACAAACGACACCGAAGAAGGCCGTGCGCTGAATCGTCGGGTCGAACTCACAATCCTCGAAAAGTAATGTCAGAACAAACTCTTGCAGCAAGTGCTGCACTTATGGAGCGCGAGCACTCTGTTGTCTTTCAAACCTATCGCCGCATTCCCGTGGCGATCGATCATGCAGAGGGTGCGCGAATCACGGACGTAGACGGACGTTCCTACCTTGATATGCTTGGTGGTATCGCTGTAAACGCGCTTGGTCATTCTCATCCGCGCATCATCGATGCAGTAGAGAAGCAGATTCGCCGCTACATGCACGTATCGAACGTGTTCTACCAAGAACCACAAGTCCGACTAGCAGAACAGCTTTCGTCAGCCAGCGGATATCCACGAGTGTTCTTTGCCAATTCGGGTGCAGAAGCAACCGATGGTGCCTTGAAACTTGCGCGCAGATTCGGCAGTGCACGCGGATGTTACGACGTGATTGGCTTTACAGGAGGCTTTCACGGCCGAACATATGCTGCGCTCTCACTCATGGATAAGCCCCTTTACAAAGATGGCATGGGGCCGTTTCTGCCAAACACACTGGTGCTGCCATTCAACGATGTTGATGCACTTGAATCGCGGGTTGATGAAAACACCTGCGCCGTGATGATCGAATTCCTTCAGGGCGAGGGTGGCATTCAGTCTGCTACGCAGGAGTTTGTAGATGCACTGTTCAAGCTGAAAGAGACCTACGGCTTTCTCGTGATCGCTGATGAAGTGCAGAGCGGCATCGGCCGCACGGGGGACTTCTTCTCATTCGAAAAGTATGGTGTTCGTCCGGACATCATCACTGTGGCTAAGGCCATGGGAGGGGGCTTGCCACTCGGTGCAATTCTTGCAACGGAAGAAGCAGCGTCACTTCTCGACAAAGGCATGCACGGTACAACCTATGGCGGAAACCCAGTAGCATGTGTTGCAGGCAGCGTTGTGGTTGAAGAAGTGTGTAATGGTCTAATGACGCATGTGAAAGAGATAGGCGACTATCTCAATGCTCAGTTGGAAGCCGTACGCTCGGAGTTCCCAGAACAGATCCGTGAAATCCGTGGACGTGGGTGCATGCAGGGTGTGGTGGTGAATACAGATGCCGCACCGTATGTGCAGGAATTACTGAAGAACGGCGTTATTGCCAACGCAACAGCTGGGAATGTTATCCGTTTAGTACCGCCGTTTATAATCACAACAGCAGATATTGACGAACTCGTCCGTGCACTACGCACAGTTATGAGCGTGACACGTGGCTGAAATGTATCCGATCCTCGTAACATGTCCACGTGAGTTCCCACCTATTCTTCGCAAAGAAATAGAGGCGCTTGGATATGGCATCACACAGGAGCTTCCAGCAGGGATAGAACTGCAAGGCACACTCCATGACTGTCTGCGATTGAATCTTTGGCTGAGAACAGCACATCGCGTGCTCATACGTCTTGGGTCGTGGCAGGCCCGCACGGCTGATCAGATGTACGAAGCTGTTACATCTGTGCCGTGGGAAGAGTGGATTCCTGCAAACGGCTATGTGAGTGTGATCAGCTCGGTGAATACGCCGAGCATTGACAACGACATGTATGCGAACATGCGATGCAAGGATGCAATCGTTGACCGTATTCGCGAGAAGAAGAACATTCGACCTAACAGCGGATCATCAACGGACAGGTCGGTCGTGTTTCTATACTGGCACGATGAAGACCTCATGATGTACGTTGATACGTCGGGTCAGCCCCTTTCCGATAGAGGCTACCGCGTACATCCTGCAAAGGCCCCTATGCGGGAGACTCTTGCCGCAGCTGTTGTGCTCTCTACCAAGTGGTCTCCAGAGTTTCCTCTCGTGAACCCTATGTGCGGCAGTGGTACGATTGCTATCGAAGCAGCGATGATTGCTCAGAACATTGCGCCAGGAGCACACCGCGACAACTTCGGGTTTCTGCACCTGCTGCCCTTCGATGCTCATACGTGGACGGCTATGCGGAACGCAACGTTCGATGCAGAGCTCCAGTCACCTGCGGCGCCAATATTGGCCTCCGATATTGATGGCAGGGTAGTGCTGCAGGCAAAAGACAATGCCCGCCGTGCAGGAGTCAAGGTAGAGTTTCAGACCATGGACTTCATGAACGTGCAGGTACCAGTATCAGAAGGCATAACAGAGAGCTCAGAACACACGCCAATCGTAATCTATAACCCAGAGTACGGTTTGCGTCTTGGTAACGAATATGAGCTTACGGAAACCTACCGTGCCATTGGCGATTTTATGAAGCAGCACTGCAAAGGCTACACGGGCTACGTATTTACTGGCAATATGTCTCTGGCCAAGGAGATCGGACTACGTTCAAAGCGCCGGATACCATTCTGGAGTGCGGATCTCGAATGTCGTTTACTCGAGTTCGAGCTCTACGAAGGATCTCGCAAGAAACAGCAATCATCCGACGAATGAGCCGTATTTTCGGGGGTATGATTACTATTACCCTCCCTAATGGCGATAAACGTGAATACCCGATGGGTACCACGGGAATGGATATCGCGAAGAGTATCTCCGATGGTCTTGCTCGAGTTGCCGTTGGCATCTATGTCAACGATGCCCCCTATGATCTTTCGCGTGAGATCACAACTGACGCATCAATTCGCATTGTAACCTTCGATAACGACGAAGGCAAAGAGATCTTCTGGCACTCAACTGCTCACCTTATGGCCGAGGCGCTCGAAGCGCTCTACCCAGGCGTAAAGTTTGGTATCGGGCCGCCAATCGAGCAGGGGTTTTACTACGACGTAGATCTGCCAGGCGGACACAAGCTCAGCGTTGAAGATCTGCCGAAGATCGAAGCGAAAATGATGGAACTCGCAAAGCGTGATGTTCCTTACAATCGCGTTGAGATGACGTGGGAGAATGCTGTAGCGTACTTCACCGAAAAGGGCGACGAGTACAAGCTAGAGCTCCTCGAAGGACTTAAGGACTCGGAAATCACGTTCTATCAGCAGGGCGAGTTTACCGATCTCTGCCGCGGTACACACGTGCCATCTACAGGTCACATCAAGTATCCCAAGCTTCTCTCCGTTGCCGGCGCTTACTGGCGTGGCGATGAAAAGCGGAAGATGCTCACGCGCATCTATGGCATTGCTTTCCCCAAGAAGCAGCAGCTCGAAGACTTCATTAAGCAGCGTGAAGAAGCCGAGCGCAGAGATCACCGCAAACTTGGTAAAGAACTTGAGCTCTACATGATCACGCCAATGGTGGGAGGGGGCTTGCCAGTATGGCTTCCAAACGGAACCATCCTGCGTAGAAGACTCGAAGCCTTCCTGCGTGATGAACAAGTCAAGCGTGGATATCATGAAGTGATCACTCCGCACATCGGCAACCTTGAGCTTTACAAGACCTCAGGACACTACCCGTACTATGCTGATTCGCAGTACGATCCTATCACAGTGGAAGAGGAACAGTATCTGCTCAAACCAATGAACTGTCCGCATCACCATCAGATCTACGCCAACAAGCCCCGTTCATACCGTGATTTGCCTTACCGTGTTTCGGAGTTTGGAACCGTGTATCGCTATGAACAGTCTGGCGAGCTCAATGGCCTATCACGTGTGCGTGGGTTCACACAAGACGACGCACATATCTACTGCACGCACGATCAGCTCAAAGATGAGATCAAGAATGTTGTAGAGCTTACGCAGAAGGTCTTTACAACGTTTGGTATGGATGTATCAACACGCCTTTCATTCCGTGACGACAATGCTGCCAAGTACGGCGGCGACTTAGAGTACTGGGAGCGCGCGCAGGCAGAGATCAAAGCTGTAGCCGATGAGATGGGACTCGAGTACTTCATCGGTGAGGGCGAAGCAGCATTCTACGGACCAAAGATCGACTTCATCGTCCGCGATGCAATCGGTAGAAAGTGGCAGCTTGGAACGGTGCAGGTAGACTACGTGATGCCGGACCGTTTCAACCTTGAATACGTCGGCGCCGACAACCAAAAGCATCGTCCTGTAATCATCCACCGAGCCCCCTTCGGCTCGATGGAGCGCTTCATCTCGATCCTTATTGAACATTATGCTGGAAACTTCCCGTTCTGGATTGCTCCTACGCAGGTGAGCATTCTGCCAATTGCTGATGCTCACCACACGTTTGCGCAAGACCTTGCGGCCGAGTTTGAAAAGATGGGGCTCCGCGTGAACCTTGATGTTCGTAATGAGAAGATCAACCGTAAGGTTGCTGAAAGCGAACAGAAGAAGATCCCATTTGCACTTGTTATTGGCAATAAGGAGATCGAACAGGACTCTGCCGCTGTACGTATTCATGGTCAGGGGGATAAAGGCCAGATGAAGATCTCTGAAATAAAGAGTCTATTCGAGCGCCTTAACACACCTGGCGAAGAATAACTGTTTAGAAGGGGGCCACTATGCTCTTAGGTCTCACAACGTGGCAATGGTTGATCGTTGCAACAATGCTTGCAGGAAGCATTGTTGTTGCGTTTGCGCTTCGAGCCATCATTGCCTCACTCATTCGGAGGCTACTGCGCAGGGCATATGATCATGTGCCTCATCCAACACTGGTGACATCTGTTGCCAGGAGTATTGCTCTTATGATTGTTGCGCAGCTCGATGGTGTTGCCCTAGAGTACCTTGAGTTATCAAAAAAAGCAACACAGCGGCTTGATGTTATTCTTGATACGGCAGCAATCGTGTTTGTGACGATAGCCGTGTATCAGTTTATTGAACTGATCTGCTCGCGTGTTGTTGCGCATGTAATGCGACATCGCGAACATGGCCGTGACATAGCTACAACGATTGCTCCACTGGTAGCATCAACGCTGAAGTTCCTCGTAGCCGTGCTGGGGATTTCTGCTGCACTTGGTGCACTTGGTGTGAATATTGCGGCGATCATTGCAGGACTTTCCATTGGTGGCGCTGCTATTGCTCTTGCATCACAGGATACGGTAAAGAACATCTTTGGCTCTATTGTGATCCTCTCGGAGCGGCCGTTTGTGGTTGGTGATTGGATTACAACCCAAGGCATCGAAGGCGTTGTAGAAGAGATCGGTTTTCGCAGCACACGCATACGCACATTTGCAGACTCGGTTGTGTTCCTTTCAAATGCAAAGCTTGCCGATTCGATGATCGAGAATATGGACATGCGAAATGTTCGCAGGTTTAAAACAAGCGTTAACGTAGACATCGCAACATCACCCGAAATGCTGCAGAAGCTAATCAACGATATCCGAGGCGTGATCAGCTCTGACGCCAGTACTGTTGCATCTGGCAAGAAAATCTTCGTGAACGTCAGTGCGATCACGGAACATGGTGTTGCAATCACTGTGGTTAGCTGGTTCAAGGTTGATAACGCCAACGCTGAACCAGAAGTCCTGCACCGCCTCAACATGGGCATACTAACTGCTATGCAGGCGCATGGTGCATTGATACGCGGTGATTACGCTCCTGTTTCTGATCATCAAGGAACTGCGGCATGACGGCAGCCGAAGAGAAACTGATTGTAAAAACACAGCAACGCAAACCAGGCACCCATAAGCGCCATATCTTTTTGTGCGCCACACCATCAACGCCGAAGTGTTGCTCTCCGGAGAAGGGTAAGGAGTCGTGGGACTACCTAAAAAACCGTATCTCCGAACTAGGCCTTGATGTTGAAGGGGGCGTGTGCCGCACAAAGGCCGATTGCCTTCGCATATGCGTGATGGGCCCTATTGCAGTTGTCCATCCCGATAACGTCTGGTATCATTCGTGCACACCGGATGTGCTTGAGCGCATCATCCAGGAGCATCTAATTGGCGGAAAGCCCGTAGACGAATACAGTATCAACGGCTGATTGCTGAGCTGCCATCGCTCGACCAAACGTCCTCCGTAACACTGCGGGTTGCACGAACAGAAGAACCGAACAACGAGGTATGGTGTGCTTGAAGAGCTGGTGCATTGTTGCGCTGGTACTGCTCAAGCTGCTTTAGGTTGTCCAGCGTATAGATCACGCGAAACACCGCTGAATCGGACAGTCCGGAGTCCACTACGCGTGTTAGTCGCGCTGACGTGAAGTAGCCTGTCCTTAGAACATCGTCGATGTGTTCCGACGTCATGTACCCTAACCACTCTTCAACGAGTTCATGGGGAACAACAACCTCTACCTGATACGTGATCATGCGACGGACTTTTTTGGAAGGAAGAACGATAGCACTGCAGCGCCTACGATTGCCGACAGTGTACTGCCAATCAAAATGCTGAGTTTCGACATGGCAAGATGGGCTGGATCAAGAAATGCAAGATGGGCCACAAATAGCGCCATAGTAAATCCGATGCCACAGAGAATCGACACGCCATACATCTGTGCCATAGATACTCCCGATGGCAGCCGGGAAATGCCAAGTTTGCATGAGAGCCATACAGCAAATGAGATTCCCACCTGCTTCCCCAAGAAAAGTCCCATGGCAATGCCTACGGAAACGGGGCTAAGAACAGAACTCATCATTTCAGGCTCGATGCGAACACCGGCATTTACCAAGGCAAAGAGCGGCATGATAATAAACGAGACAAAGCCACCAAGTCCGTGCACAATTCTGTGCAGCGGTGTCTGAACATGCTCGCACATGCGCTCGAGTGAGTGGACGGCGTCGAGCTGAGCCCCTTCTTCCTCATCAGTCTCCGTGCGGTGCGCAATTGCATCTAGAACGCCCCTTGCACGAGCGAAGAAGGATACACGATCAATGCGGGACTCTGCAGGGATACACATTGCCAGAACAACGCCTGCAATTGTTGCATGAATGCCGCTCGAGAGCACAACGATCCACAGGGCAAAGCCTAAGATTCCGTAAAACCAGAGTGAGTAGATGCGGAGTCTATTGCCAATGTATAGAAGTGCAGTAATGCCGGCTGCAGCAAGCAGCATCGAAACATGTAATGATGCAGTGTAGAACACAGCAATAACGACAACCGCTAGCAGATCGTCAACGATTGCAAGTGCCGCAAGAAAGACACGCAATCCGGAAGGAACCCGATCGCCAAGAAGTGCTAGAACACCTAGTGCAAATGCTATGTCAGTTGCAACAGGCACACCCCAGCCCCGCACAGCAGGGGTTCCGGCGTTAAGTGCAAGGTATGTTACAGCAGGCCCTATCATGCCGAATACCGCGGCAATCATCGGTAGAAGTGCCTTCTTTCGTGTGGAGAGTTCGCCAACAAGCAGCTCGCGCTTGATCTCGAGACCTACGACAAGAAAGAACAACACCATAAGCCCATCGTTCACAAAATGCTCGAAGGTAAAGTGCAGGTGCAGCGAACCGAACCCGAATTCCACCGGTTGATGCAGTAACGCCAAATATGAGTTGTGTGCACCGGAGTTTGTCCAAATCAGCGCAATGGCTGTCATCGCTAAGATGATGATGCCTGTAGACGTTGAGCGCTGGAAGAACTCAGCGAAACTTGACTGAATTGCTGATTGCAGTCGTTGGATACGGTTCACTGTGGACCTTAAACGGAAAGGAGAGACTCGCAGTAAGCTCGATAACTTGAGTTCGGCAGCTGGGAAATACTCTTGATGTAACCATCCCTATCGAGAAATCCCTGCTGAAGAGCAATCTCTTCAAGACAGCCGATCTTGAGTCCCTGACGCTTCTCGATGGCATGAACAAACACGCCTGCTTCGAGAAGACTTTCCGGTGTGCCTGTATCGAGCCATGCTATGCCGCGTCCGATCTGTTGAACATTGAGAGCCCCTTTGTCGAGGTAGACTTGGTGCACATCAGTGATTTCATACTCGCCGCGTTTACTCGGTTTGAGATCTGCGGCAATCGAAACAACATCATTATTGTAGACATACAGCCCTGGAATGGCCAGGTTGGACTTTGGTGATGCGGGCTTTTCTTCAATCGAACGTACTCTGCCATCTGGCCCCATCTCCACAACTCCGTATCGTCCAGGATCGGTGACTGGATACCCAAACACCGTAGCCCCAGTATTGTTCGCAAGGGCGTTACGGTAGAAGTCGAGCTTTCCAAAAAAGAGATTATCGCCGAGGATTAACGACACAGCAGATGTGCCGATAAAGTCTTTGCCAACCCGAAATGCATCTGCTAAACCACGTGGTGCATCTTGGACTGCATAGGAAAGGCTGATGCCAAATCTACTCCCGTCACCAAGTAAGCGCTCAAAATTGGGTGTGTCTTGCGGGGTAGAAATCAGGAGGATGTCCTGAATGCCCGCCAACATCAGTGTTGACAGCGGATAATAGATAAGGGGCTTATCATACACTGGCTGCAGCTGCTTGGAGAATGCAGACGTCATTGGATAGAGACGTGAGCCGCTCCCTCCAGCCAGGATAATACCTTTGGTTATCATGCTGCAAACTTACGGAGTGCAGTGACGTTAGTCGCTATCACGTTCCTGTATTGCCTTCATCAGGTCGATGCCTTCTTCGTTGACGGCTCGGTGACGTACCAGCTTGGCCTCTGCAAGGAAGATTACGTTTTCGGCAATGTTCGTTGCATGGTCGGCCATACGTTCCATGTCGTAAAGGCCTAGCAAGAGGTTTGCGCCATCGCTTACAAGTGCTACGTCTTCCTTCATTGCATCGATAAGTTCCTGCCTCAGGAGATCATAGAGGTGGTCTACGTTGGAGTCTGATGGCAGGATATGTGCTGCAAGCTCGGGATCATTGTTAATAAACGCATCGAGGCTTGACTTAAGCATTGTATACACTGCCTGCGAGATACGATGCAGATCTATCTGATTAGCCAGTTGTACGGCGTTCGGAGTGGTGAGAACGATCGATGCAATGTTTGTTGCCTGGTCGCCGATGCGTTCGAGCTCGTTATTGATCTTGACCGCAGCAAGAAGAAGCCGCAGATCTGAGGCCACCGGCTGATTGAGCGCAAAGATCTTTTGGCACTGCTTGTCAATCTTCAGGTCGAGCTTGTCAACTTTGTCGTCGCGGTCGACCACGATACGAGCAAGCTCCTGATTGCCTTCACGGAGCGCACGTAATGCGAATTCAACTTGTTCTTCGACAAGAGATCCCATACGGATGAGCCGTGTGCGAAGCTTGTCTAAGTCTTCTTCAAATGATCTATGCATAGTTCTTATCCGAATCGTCCTGTGATGTAATCTTCAGTTTCCCGCTTGGCAGGGCTCGTAAAAAGTGTACGAGTTCTGTCGAACTCGATGAGTGAACCCAACAGGAAGAAACCGGTGTAGTCCGAGACGCGCCCAGCTTGCTGCATATTGTGCGTCACGAGCACGATAGTATATGTGTCTTTTAACTCCGTGATGAGTTCTTCAACCTTGCCCGTGGAAATCGGATCCAGCGCAGAGCATGGTTCGTCCATAAGCAGGATTTCAGGATTAATAGCAACCGCGCGTGCAATGCAGAGGCGCTGCTGCTGTCCACCAGAGAGGCCTTGGGCAGAATGGTGAAGTCGGTCTTTTACTTCCTCCCACAGCGCCGATTTGCGTAGGGATGATTCAACGATACCATCTAAATCTGCTTTCGAAACTTTCTCGTTGAGTGTTAGACCGTACGTGATGTTCTCATAGATCGATTTCGGAAACGGAATGGACTTCTGGAATACCATGCCCACACGTCTGCGAAGAGTTACTACGTCTACGTCTTTCGAATACACATCAACGCCGTCGATCGTCATTTGACCGTCTGTGCGAGTTCCGTCTATGAGATCATTCATGCGATTCATAGAACGCAGAAATGTGGACTTGCCGCAGCCCGATGGGCCAATAAAGGCCGTAACCCGACGCTCTGGAATGCTGAGGTTGATATCGAACAGCGCCTGTTTTGAAGCGTAGTGAAAGTTGAAGTTGTGAGCTTCGATCTTTACCGGATATTCTTTTGCCATAATGATACTGGTTCGTTACTGCTTGCGCAGGCGTGATCGAATAAGAATCGCTGTAAGATTGAGCAGGAATGTTAAGCCAAGCAGCACAAGTGTTGTGGCATACTGCAACGGTAGAGTCTTGTCTACATCTGGAGACTGTGTCGATAAGACAAATAGGTGGTATCCCAGATGCATGAATTTTTCGGTGACTTGGCTTGGAAGTACTTCAGATGAATAGGTAACTCCCACAAACAGGATTGCTGCAACCTCGCCAGCACCGCGGCCAACGGCGAGGATAGATCCTGTTAAGATCCCGGTGACGGCATTGGGAATAACAACCTTAGTAATCGTCTGCCAACGTGTTGCTCCAAGCGCCAGCGATGCCTCGCGAAGATCGCGCGGAACGGCTTTCAGTGCTTCTTCCACAGAGACAATAACTACTGGTAGCGTTAGCACAGCCAGTGTTGCCGACGACCAGAGCAGTGAGCCGTCTCCAAACGAGCTCGTGCCAAACCATGAGTCGATTCCATTGCCCATGAACTGAATGAAGAATCCCACGCCAAAGAGACCGAATACGATCGATGGCACGCCAGCTAGCGTATTAACTGCGAAGCGAACGCTTCGCGCGAACCACGAATCCTGCTTGGCAAACTCGGTCAGATAAATCGCTGTGGCCGTGCCAACAGGAACACCCAGAATGGTCATCAACAGTACGAGGAATGTTGTGCCCGCGAGGGCGGGCCAAATGCCCCCTTCAGTGTTGTTGTTTCGCGGGAATTCACTCAGGAACGACCATGAGATTGTGTTACCGCCGTTGGTTACAAACGAGCTGATCATTCCTAGGATCACACCCAGTACTGCAACTGCTGCTGTTAGCGCAATAAGCACCGCAAAGAGACCAAGTAACCGTCGCGGCGTGGAGATTTGTGATGACGTTAAGATCATGATCAGCGCCCCTGAAACTTCTTAATGAGACGCTTTTTCACATAGAGCTCTGTTATGGCGTTGAGTCCGAACGAGAACACAAAGAGCATCACACCCATGAAGAACAGAACCCCGTAGTGCTCGGATCCCCATACTACTTCGCCCATTTCACTTCCGATCGTTGCAGCAACAGTTCGTGCTGGCTCGAAGGGAGACAATGAGGTAAGGGGCGCATTGCCCGTAGCCATGATGGCAATCATCGTCTCTCCAAAGGCTCGTCCTATTCCAAGCAGAACAGCTGCAAACACGCCAGGTGCGGCAGCCGGCAGCATTACTCGGTACGCAGTTTGCCATTCTGTTGAACCCAGTGCCAGAGATGCCTCACGCAGAGTCTTTGGTACTGCACTAAGTGCATCTTCGGCAATACTGAAGACAATAGGAATCACTGCTAATGAAAGACCAATTCCCCCAACGATCGCATTGAGACGATACGAGGCGCCAGTTACATCCTGTATAAATGTAGCCACTGTGACGAGGCAGAAAAATCCGATTACAACCGATGGAAACCCTGCCAGTAGTTCAATAGCTGGCTTGACAATCTCGCGCACACGGCGTTTTGCAAAAAATGCCACGTACAGAGCCGACAAAATACCCAGCGGTGCGCCTATCAAGATTGCGATTGTGGTGGTCTTGAGTGTACCCGTGATCAGCGGCATAATGCCAAACTTGGGTGTTTCACCAACCGGCTGCCACGTATCGCCAGCAAGACGAGAGAGGATTGGAAGCTGTGCCGCTGTGTCGGCGGCCGCAATCTCTGTCTCTACATCGTCGATATCAGTAGGCAGAAGCCCCGTATCGGGGTTGTAAATCTCGGGATACTTTGGATTCTTGGGCGAGTATATCATCTGACCAGGTGCGCCAGGTTCTCCAGAAGCAGCAGTTGGGTCTTCAACGTCTGGGTTGTACACATCTGGTTCCTCAGCTGTAGAGGCAGTTGCGGAGAGGCTTGTGTCTACCTCTCCATAGGTCTCCGGTTGGAGATCGCTCGATGATGACTCCGCCGTTGGTGCGGCAGTTGTAGCCGTCGCAGCTGCAGATGTAAACAACGTGGCAGCTTCGCGAAATACAAAAACGAAGATCAGAAAGATCACAATGATCGATACAGATGCAACGAGGCGAATGGACCACTCTGCGATCCATTCGCCCGGACGTGTTTGTGTTCTTTTGAACGGATGTGACACGAAATCCTTATTTGCGCTTGATTGGGTAATAGCCAACTTCGGTGACAACTTTTTGTCCCGCAGGCGAAATTACCCAGTCAATGAATTTCTTCACATTACCAGTTGGTTTTGCGTTCAAATAAAAATAGAGGAAGCGGGAGATCGGATACTCTCCTGAGTGGATCGAAGCCACGTTTGCTGCCACAGCCTTGCTGCTTTGATCCTTAGCAACTGGAATAGCCTTTACATTCTTGGCGTATGCTGCGCCGCCAAAACCGATACCGTTAGGATCCTTCGAAATAGCGTTAATCAAGGCCGCCGTGCCAGCCATGTGCTGGGCGCTTGCCGCAAAATCCTGTTTGTTGAGCACGTGCTCCTTAAAGAACTCGTACGTGCCGGAGTTGTTTTCACGTGAGTAAAGGAGGATTTTACTGTCCTTGCCGCCAACCTGCTTCCAATTTGTAACCTTGCCAGTGAAAATGTCCTTGATTTGGGCCATTGTGAGCTGCTTAATCGGATTGGACTTGTGCACGTAGATAGCAAGACCATCCATAGCAACCCGGATTTCGAGCCCCTTGTACCCGTACTTCTTCTCCAGTTGGGCTACTTCGTCTTTCTTGATCGGACGTGATGATGAACAAATGTTCGTGGTGCCGTTGATCAGTGCTGCGATGCCAGTACCCGAGCCCCCTCCAGTTACCTGGAACTCAGTGTTGGTCTTGTCTGGGTACACTTCAGTCCAGCGCTGAACAAGAATCACCATGGTGTCGGAGCCCTTAATGGTGATACGCTCCTTCGGCATTGCTAACACGATGGCTGTGAAGAGCAGGAAGATGGCTGTGAAAGGGGCTAGTCTACGAAATGTGTTCATGAGTGTCATGTTAATGGTTGGTAAAGACGGACTCTCAAAGTTCGTGAGATAGTTCCGATGTGTAATGATGTTACCGCTGTGTTACCAAGATGTAACAACGCCCTTAAATGCCGAGCTCCACATTGAATCGTCCGTATACATTCGATTCTTTGAGATCTGCCTTGTTGTACTGAATAAACTGGTTCGTGCCAAGCTCCAGATTAGCCTTGATGCGATGCTTGTTGATGTAATACCCTACTACACCTGCAATGTTGGTCTGCTTGGTGTATTCAGATAGTCCTACAAGTTGACTCCCAGCATCAACAACGGCATAGCGAACACCGAGATTCCACATCGATGGGAAGATGTATGTCGCTTGTGCCATGTAGCCAGTCCCGACAAAGATCGCTGCGTAGTCCTTTTTCGTGGTGTCTTTATAGGTGATCGGGTTATCCGAGTTGCGCTGCGCATACTCTGTATACAACGAAAAGCCTTGATACTTTAGAAGAGCATCCGCATAGAGTACATTGGCT
The DNA here is from genome assembly GCA_044345485.1 of Kapaibacterium sp. (SeqCode). Lineage (GTDB taxonomy): Bacteria > Bacteroidota > Ignavibacteria > Kapaibacteriales > Kapaibacteriaceae > UBA10438. The sequence continues at coordinate 2,924 of JBIJAX010000032.1, read as the reverse complement.
GTGCGCTGGGCAAAGAGCGTTCTTCCAAGTGTTCCGCGTGTTCTCGTCTGGTTCTCATTATGCTGATACGAAACCCCGATGCTCACCTTGGGAGTCGCTTCACGCATTAGATCCCCTTCAAAATAGTCTCCGCCATTAGCGAATGCGCCGAAGGGAAGAACTTCTATGCGCCCAGTATATGCTAAGCCCCCTCCAGGGATTACTGCCTGGTTCCGTCCGTCTCCACTTGATACAGCACCGCGCAGATTCACCACTACGTCCCCATTGATTGGACGCCAGAACCCCTGGAAGCCAAAGTCGCGGTCAAGATTGAAAGCTCCGTTGACGATGGAGCGATCCGGAATTTCTAGATCTGCAGAAGAAATCACACGCTGGCGGTTGCCTGGTAGCTTTGTCTGGCCAAAACCCACCTGCAGGTTCTTGTTGAAGTTCCAGAATACCATAGCGTCGCGGATCACGTTAGGAAATTGCGTGTCTGCCCAGTCCATATCCGACCGCGAAAACGACAGCTGGAGGTTAAATGTTAGGCGCGGATCGTAAAGTGAGCCTCCAAACCGTACTCGTGTGCGTCGAGTAACAAGGTCCATTGACCCAGCAGATAGATCGCGTTCTTGATCGTCTGTTTGGGTGCGGGTAGTGTATGTTGCCCAGTTCTGCATGCGAAATCGCATGATTACGCGCGTGTTAGAATCTGCCGATTGAAAGACCACACCATCGGAATTGAAGTCAAAACTCCCATGAGACTGAGTCGAAGCCTGCCCAAATGCAACCTGCAGCTGGCAGAGTGTAAGGATAAGCAGCGTAGCTGCTATCGTAGTTGTTTGTTTCACCCTGCTCTCCCAAGCATTATGAAATTGTTAATGAAATGTTACGCAGCTAACCTATGGCAACAATTTGGTAACACCGAGTTAAGATTCGGTAACATTGGATAATGTTGCAAGAACGGCTCAAAACAGCACCTTCACGTATCTTCGTGTCATGATGAAACGTATCGCACTATTTACTAGTGGGGGCGATGCTCCCGGTATGAATGCCCACATCAGGGCAGTAGAGCGGGTAGGGGGCAAGCGTGGGCTCGAGGTAGTCGGAATCATCGGCGGATACTCGGGTATGATCAATGGCCACTTCGAAGTGCTCGACCGCATTCGCACTGCAAATATCATCGATCGAGGCGGTACAGTGCTGAAGACGTCTCGGTGCGAGGAGTTTTTTGACTCTGACGGACGGATCAAGGCTGTCAAGCAGTTACGTGCTCACGGCATTGACGGCGTGATCGCCTGTGGCGGCGACGGTACGTTTCATGGCGCGCATCTGCTATGGACTGAGCACCAGATTCCAGTTGTTGGAACTCCTGGTACAATTGACAACGATCTCTCAGGAACAGATTATACGATCGGCTATGACACGGCCATCAACACAGCAGCGCAGGCCATTGATAAGATTAGAGATACAGCGGACTCTCATGGTCGGTTGTTCTTTATTGAAGTAATGGGAAGACATGCCGGATTCATTGCAATGGACGTTGGGATTGCCTGCGGAGCTGAATACGTTGCAGTACCAGAGACGGTAACAGATATCGACGAACTATACCAGCGCATTATCGCACAAGGTGTAGACAAACGAACGGTTGTTATCGTTGGTGAAGGCGATGAACTCGGTGGTGCACTCGGAATCAGTAAGAGGATCGAGGAGAAATACGGAATGTCTTCCAAGGTCTCAATTCTGGGCCACATCCAGCGCGGTGGGTCTCCTACTGTGCGAGACAGAGTACTGGCCTCTCGGCTGGGTGCAGCGGCAGTTGACGCACTGTTAGCGGGCAAAACAGACGTTATGATCGGGGAAGTGGCTGGACAGGTCACGTATATTCCTCTTGAAGAAACATGGAAGACGCGTAAGCCGGTTCCTCCATATCTCGCTGAACTGGCAAGTATTCTTGTCTAATCACATGAAACAACTATGACGCCAAACTTTATGATGATCGTGCAGATGTATCAAATGGAAGGGTTTGTAGCCCTTGGAAAAATGATGCATCCTGCCACAAATGAACTCTCGAAGAATCGCGAGCATGCTCAATGGATCATTGATTTGCTTGCTGTGTTGCAGGAAAAGACACGGGGCAATCTTGATGCCCAGGAGTCGCGTATTCTAGATGAAACGCTAAACACGCTACGACTCAACTTCGTGGAAGAATTTGGCAATCCATCAGCCCCTTCTACGAGTGGTAATCTCGCATGATGAAGCGTGTTGCCATCATCGCCAACACAACCCGTGAACGAGCTATCAAGGCCGCTGTTGTGGCTATTGGATTACTCAAGGCAAAGGGTGTTGAGATCATTGTTGATGAATCAACTGCCGGGCACCTTGGCGAAGAAACAGCTCACTGTCGGGTAGCGTCCAAGGACGATTTCGGCAAGCTTGCAGACGTTGTCATAACCTTTGGCGGCGACGGTACGCTACTTTCGATAGCGCGGCTATTGATCCATGCTGATGTTCCGATAATGGGCATCAATGTTGGCCGGCTGGGATTTCTTGCTGAGTTTTCAGCCGACGAGGTGCCCGAAGCCATTGAATGTCTGCTATCTGGCGCATATCGTATCGTTGACCGGTCTACACTTGTTGTTGAAACAGAAGCTCTCCGTGGTATCGCAATCAATGAGATACTAGTTGAGCGTTCTGCTGAAGCCAAGATGATCTCAGTTCGTGCGTACGTAGACGACCACCATGTTGCGGATTACAGCGCCGATGGAGTGATCATTGCAACACCAACAGGCTCAACGGCATACTCGCTCGCAGCAGGTGGTCCGATTGTTGCGCCTTCTGCAGCTGCTCTGTGTATTACGCCGATCGCGCCGCACACGTTAACGCTGCGTCCACTGATTATCAATGACGACAGCGAGGTTCGTTTGGAGCTGCTTCATCCGAAT
>JBIJAX010000082.1:0-4234 GCA_044345485.1 Kapaibacterium sp. (SeqCode) | reverse complement strand
CTTTGATGGTACATTTAGCGTCCAGCAGCCAATCATTGCTCCAATGTGCGACGGTATCCCGTCAATGCAGGACACGCTAATCGCAGTTGGCAAGAAAATCAATACAGCATTCCTTGGTGAAGTAACGACATATGCTGACTATGTGAAGAACATGGTCGCAACGGTATATCCAACGGCTTCATGGAATCAGCTGCTTCAGGATGGTCAGATTGCGGCTGGAGTGCGCACAGACCTTGTTCTTGGTCTCGACCTTGACGCGCCGAGCAAGCTTGCAGGTGCAGAAACATCCAATCTTTATGTTCTCACAGTTCCATCGTCGGCACTCTACGACGGTAAGTATGCCAACAACGGATGGCTACAGGAGCTGCCTGACCCGGTAACAAAGGTTGCATGGGACAACGTTGCACTCATCAGCCCAAAGAAAGCTGAAGAACTAGGTCTTGCTGCCGACCGCAACGAGCCAAGCTCACTCGTGAAAGCAAATGAGCGTGTTATCTCGATCACGACGCAGAACGGCAGCATCGAGCTTCCTGTTATTGTGCAGCCTGGCCTTGCAGATAACGTGATCGTAACACAGCTGGGATATGGTCGTACCAATGCTGGTACGGTAGGCAACAATGTTGGTGCCAACGCATTTGTGCTGGGAACGCCAGGCTACATCGCTCTAAGCAATAGTTCGGTTACGGTAACAGATGAGCGACGCAGAGTTGCAACAACACAGAGCCACCATTCGCTTTCCGAGCGTCCTGGAGACGAGGCAAATTCTCGCAATGTTGCACGCACAATTAAACTGAGCGACATCAACGCGGGCAACTATGAAGCGGTTGAAAATGAGTTCATCAGTGATGGCAAGGATGGACGGTATAACAAGCCCCTTTCAATCGTAAGTGCTTACGAGTATAAAGGGCATCGCTGGGGCATGGTGATCGACATGAGCGCCTGTACGGGATGTTCATCGTGTATCGTAGCATGCCAGAGTGAGAACAACATCCCAGTAGTTGGAAAAGATCAGGTAATCTTGGGCCGTGAAATGCACTGGATCCGCCTGGACCGTTACTACACTGGTTCGGTAGATGAGCCAACTGGAGCGATTCTCGAGCCGATGCTCTGTCAGCATTGCGAAAACGCCCCGTGCGAAAACGTATGTCCGGTAGCGGCAACAACGCACTCACCGGAAGGTCTTAACGAAATGACCTATAACCGCTGCGTTGGAACGCGCTACTGTCTTAACAACTGTCCGTACAAGGTGCGCCGCTTCAACTTCTTGAATTACAAGGATGAGCGCCAGCCGCTTGATCTCGTGTTCAATCCGGAAGTTTCTGGACGCCAGCGCGGTATCATGGAGAAGTGTACGTTCTGCGTGCAGCGTCTGCATGAAGCGAAGTGGCATGCGCGCGATAACGGGCGTTCCCGCGTGCTGGATGGCGAAGCGGTAACGGCATGCCAAGAGGCATGTCCAGCAAGCGCAATCATCTTTGGCGACATGAACGATCAGAAGAGCCGCGTAGCAACGGCGCGTCAGAATGAGCGTGGGTTCCATGTTCTCGCAGAAATCAACACGCGTCCATCGGTAACATATCTGGCGAAGGTCATCAACGACGTTGCCTGATAGTCTTAATTAGAATTTTTTCCTTCGAACGAAACACTGACGGGAACCAAACATGACGGTTGTCCAGGAACATGACAGATTGCAGGCGACTGCGTTAGGCGAAGAGCCGATACGCGAAGAGCTCGTCCTCGGCAATCCATCGATGCGGGATGTAACTGCACGTATCGCAAGCATCGTGGAGTCGAAGATCACGACGAAGTACCTTGCAACACTTGCCGTAACCGGTGCTATGGCTGCATGGGGCTTATTCGCGCTCTACTACACAATTACAACCGGTATCGGTGTATGGGGCTTGAATAATCCGATCGGTTGGGGATGGGACATCACCAACTTCGTGTTCTGGATCGGTATCGGTCACGCCGGTACGCTGATCTCGGCCATTCTCTTTTTGTTCCGTCAGAAGTGGCGTACAGCAATCAATCGTTCAGCAGAAGCCATGACGATCTTTGCTGTAGTCTGCGCCCTTACGATGGTGTTGAGCCATACGGGACGCCCTTGGCTGTTCTATTGGCTTCTGCCGTATCCAAACCAGATGCAGATGTGGGTGAACTTCCGATCGCCTCTGATGTGGGACGTGTTTGCTGTTAATACGTACTTCACCGTTTCTGCATTGTTCTGGTTCGTTGGACTTATCCCAGACCTTGCAACGCTGCGTAACTACGTCAAAGGCCCAGTTGCTAAGAAGGTCTACGGCGTGCTTTCACTTGGCTGGACGGGTTCTACGCGTGCATGGCACCATTATGAAATCGCCTACATGATTCTGGCTGGTATCTCAACACCTCTCGTGTTGTCGGTGCACTCGGTGGTTTCTTTCGACTTTACCGTAGGTATCCTCCCAGGATGGCACACAACGATCTTCCCACCTTACTTCGTTGCCGGCGCTATCTTTTCGGGATTTGCCATGGTGCTTACGCTTCTTGTGATCACACGGGAAGTGCTGGACCTAAAGCAGTTCATTACGCTGAAGCACTTCGAGAACATGAACAAGATCATGCTCGCAACAGGCATGATGGTTGGTTATGCATATATCCTCGAGTTCTTTATCGCGTGGTACTCAGGCAGTGACTGGGAACGCTGGATCTTCGTTAACCGAGCATTTGGTGACTATGCTTGGGCGTATTGGACGATGTTCACGTGCAACGTTGTTTCGCCGCAAGTGTTCTGGTTCAAGAAAGCTCGCCGTAATATCCCGCTCATGTTCGTGATCTCGATCTTCGTGAACATTGGTATGTGGTTCGAGCGCTTTACGATCATTGCAACAACGCTTCATCACGACTTCCTTCCTGCGTCATGGGGCTACTACTCACCAACATGGGTTGAGATCTCGATCTTCATTGGAACATTCGGAATCTTCCTTTCGCTGTTCCTTCTCTTCGCAAAGTTTGTCCCTGTTATCGCAATAGCCGAAATCAAGAGCATTATGCCTGGTGCACAACCATCGCACCATCATCATGACGGACACGGCAAGCACTAATTCGACGAAACAGGTAGAATCGACATCAAGGACTACGATACTATGAGCACAACACCAACAGGCGTAATCGGCGAATTCACCGATGTGAACGTCATCGTAACGGTTGCCGAAAAACTGCGCGACGCCGGGTTTCGCAAGTGGGACATCTATACGCCATATCCAGTGCACGGTCTCGACAAGGCGATGGGCGTCAAGCGTTCGATCTTGACGTATATCTCTTTTGTGGGTCTCTGCGGCGGACTTACCTCAGCGCTTGGGTTGCAGTTTTGGACCGGTGCGATAGACTACAAGCTCAACATCGGTGGCAAAGGATTCTTTGACTGGCAGTTCTCAATGCCAATCGATTTTGAGTTGTCTATCCTTGGCACGGCCCTGTTCACAGTATTTGGAATGTTCCACTTGGTGCGAATTCCAACGTGGTACAACCGGTACCAGGATGATGCATCATTCCAAAAGGCAACAGACGATACCTTCGTGGTAACAATCGATGCCGACGACGACAGATTCTCTGCCACGGAAACACCAGCTCTACTTGCTGGACTCGGCGCACAGAACGTGCACTTGGTCCACTCGTCGGTTGAATAATGTTGAACATCAATAGCGCAAACGCATGAAACTCCGATTACCACAAATCCTCGCAATCGCAGCCGTCCTGGGAATTGCTGTATTGCTTGTTATGCTCTTCACTGGACAGAAGACGTGGTTTTCCACGACTCCTCCAGTGGAAATTCAGCCGAATCTGGACCACCAGTTCAAGGCAATCCCGCAGTCTCCCAACACCTTTTTCGCCGACGGTAAGAGCCTGCGCGAGCCGGTAGAAGGTTCGGTGGCAAGGGGCACACAGGTCTACACCTTGGGTGCCGGCGATGTTGATGCTGCTGAAACACAAAACGTAGAGCCAGCCAATCTTCCGAAGGATTCGGAGTTCTTCCTTGCTCGAGGACAAAATCGTTTCAACACGTTCTGTTCTCCGTGCCATGGCTTTGATGGCTACAGTCCTAAGTCAAAGATTACGCAACGTGGCTGGGCTGGTATCCCTGCACTGGCGCTTTCCGATAGTGCAAAGAATGGTGGCGAAGCAGAACCCAATGCTACGCAGCTCTCTGATGCCCGAATCTTCCACATCATCAGCGTTGGTCAGAACTTGATGC
>JBIJAX010000086.1:0-3834 GCA_044345485.1 Kapaibacterium sp. (SeqCode) | reverse complement strand
TTAACTACTTGCGCAAGACGCTACAACGTCAAGAAGCGGTTGCAAGTAAACCTATAGCTGCAGCGCCTGCTGCCAAGAACTAAGAACGAGAGGAGTCTACGTAAATGTCACATGTGAATCTTGGTTCAAGCCCGATCATCGGAAAAATCAACAAACTCGGTCTTGGCCTTGCGGCTGTGGGCGCACTGGGACTGGCTGCAACGTTTGCAACTACTGGAGCCGAGCGCTTTTTTGCTGATTACCTGATCGGTTTCTGGTACTTCGCCGGAATTAGCGTTACGATGATGTTCTTCTCCGCTCTGCAATATCTCGCTCGCGCTGGGTGGAGTGCCTCAATTCGTCGAGTTGCAGAGAATTATGCTGGAATGGTGCCTGTGCTGGCCTTGCTTGCTCTTCCTCTGATTGCCAATGTGTTTATGCATTCAGGCAACATTTTTGAGTGGGCACACTATGAAGCCAAGCATTTGACTGCAGGGCAAGAGGGCTTTGACAAGATCCTGTTTCACAAGGCCCCGTACCTAAACACGACGTTCTTTGCAATTCGCATGGGCTTTTACGTGCTCGTGTGGTTTGCAATGCACCGCTATATCATTGGCAATTCGATTAAGCAGGACGCATCAGCAACCGACATCACGCCTACACGAAAGAACTGGAAGCGTGCTGCGCCGTTTGTGCTCCTTTATGCCATCACAATTACCTTCGCAGCATTTGATTTGTTGATGTCGCTTGAGCCGCACTGGTTCTCTACGATCTGGGGTGTGTACAGTTTTGCCGGACACTTTGTTGCGGCGCTGTCGATCATCGCGATCACCGTCGTTGTTCTCTACAACAATGGTCACCTCCATGAGTACATCACTGCCGAACACTTCCACGACCTTGGCAAGCTGATGTTTGCATTCTCAGTGTTCTGGGCTTACATCGCGTTCTCTCAGTACTTCATCATTTGGTACGCCAACCTACCTGAAGAAACGATCTACTTTACGCATCGACTGAGCCACGGGTGGCAGTACTTCGGGTACGTACTGATCGCAACACATTTTGTGGTGCCGTTCATGGTCCTGCTCCGTCAGGATGTTAAGCGCAAGACGAACATCCTGATTGTTGCTGGCATCATCATTCTGATCTCGCACTTCATCGATATCGTGTGGATTGTTATGCCAGCCGTTGGACATCACATTCTCAAGGCAGAAGGTGTTGTATTCGGATGGCAGGAGTTTACAGGCTGGTTGTTCTTTGCTGGAATCTTCCTGGTGATGGCCATGAAGAACTTCCAGAAGCACAGTGCAGTTGCCGTAAATGACCCGCTTCTAAGCGAATCCGTTGAGTATCACAGCTAACTTCACATAGCATCTCATAAAAGCGGCCCTCCTAGCGAACGCAGGAGGGCCGTTTTTCGTTGTAGGCAACGTTGTGAAACTCCGTAACTTTGCACCGGATTTTTGACATCATAGATCATTCACCTCATCACAGAATTACATGAATCAGCACTCGTTTGACCTCGTGGTCATTGGCTCTGGACCTGGCGGATATGTCGCCGCAATTCGTGCTTCACAGCTTGGACTTAAAGTTGCCTGCGTAGAACGTGACAGGGTAGGGGGCGTATGTCTCAACTGGGGATGTATTCCTTCAAAGTCGCTGCTCAAGAACGCCGAATACATGAATTTCCTGAAGCATGCAGATGATTATGGTTTCGGTATCAAGAACATCGATATCGACTTCCCGAAGGTTATCGCACGCTCACGCGGAGTTGCTGAAAAAATGAGTGGGGGCGTTACGTTCCTGTTCAAGAAGTATAAGGTAACCCAGGTTAAGGGTTGGGGAACGATCAAGAATGCAACAACAGTTGAAGTCAAGGATGAAAACGGAACAGTAACCGATTCGATCACATGCAAGAACATCATGATCGCAACAGGTGCACGTCCGCGCACAATTCCGGGTATCGAGGTAGACCGTGAGTACATTCTTACATCTACTGAAGCTATGCTGCAGCAGAAGACACCGAAGTCGATGATCATCATGGGTGCCGGTGCTATTGGTATCGAGTTTGCATACTTCTATCAGTCGTTCGGCACCGCTGTTACTGTGATCGAGATGCAGGACCGTATCCTTCCTGTTGAAGATGATGACGTCTGCAAGGAACTTCGCAAGTCGCTTGAGCGCGACGGAATGAAGATCATGACTGAGACTAAGGTGCAGTCTGCGAAGAAGAAAGGTAAAGGCGTTGAGATCATCGTGGAGAAGAAGGACGGCACGGTAGAAACACTCACAGCAGATCTTGCTCTGAATGCGATCGGTGTCCAAGGAAACATTGAGAATATCGGACTTGAGAACGTAGGAATCGTTCCCGAGCGCGGATGGCTCAAGGTTGATAAGTACATGCGTACGAATGTTCCAAACATCTACGCTATTGGCGACGTAGCAGGAGCCCCTTGGCTTGCTCACAAGGCATCTGCAGAGGGCCTTGTAGCTGCTGAATACATTGCCGGACATCACACCGATGGTGTTGATTATAACAACATTCCTGGTTGTACGTATTGTCAGCCACAGGTTGCCAGCATTGGTCTAACTGAGAAGAAGGCTAAGGAAGCCGGTTACGAAGTCAAGGTTGGCAAGTTCCCATTTACAGCAAACGGCAAGGCGCATGGTATTGGCAAGACGCAAGGATTCGTGAAGCTCGTTATCGATGCGAAGTACGGTGAAATCCTTGGAGCCCATATGATCGGGCCGGATGTAACGGAAATGATCGGGGAAATGGGTGTTGCCCGAAATCTTGGAGCAACGGGGCAGTCAATCCTCAAGACGATCCACGCTCACCCAACACTGAGTGAAGCAATCATGGAATCAGCTGCCCTAGCGTACAATGAGTGTGTGAACTTCTAAGCAATATGCTTGTAGAAGACTGGGGACTTATAGACTTTAACGATGCGTGGCGTCGGCAGCGTGAGCTGTCCGACGCCATTCTGCATAAGAACCACCCCGACACACTCGTGTTCTGTCAACATCCTCCTGTAATCACACTTGGGCGTAACACGCAAGCAGGCAGTGTACTCGCGAGTAAGGAGTTTCTTGCCAGTATGGGTGTAGATGTGTTCGACATTAATCGTGGTGGAGAAGCCACGGTCCACAACCCTGGTCAGCTCGTTGGTTATCCAATCTTCAACCTACAGCGCACAAAGCCGGATCTGCATTGGTTTCTACGAACAATCGAACAGTGCATCATCGATGCTCTTGCAGAGATTGGTATTCAATCAGGACGGGTTGACTCGCTAACAGGCGTCTGGATTTCTGACCAGAAGAAGATCTGTGCCATCGGAATTCATTGCAGCAGATGGGTAACTTCCCACGGTTTTGCATTGAACATCAACAATGACCTAAGCTTATTCTCAACGATCGTTCCATGCGGCATCACTGAACGTGGTGTGACGTCTGTACAAGAGCTCGTAGGTGACACTGTTTCATTTGATTCAGTACAACGGCTGGTTGAGCAGAGCTTTTTACGGCAGTTTAACTTAAGAGGCGTAAATAGTTAGTAAATATGGAATTTAGTCTTCGCCGATCTCTGTTGGCCGTGCCGGATATGTGCAAACCCAGTATGTGGATAACTATGTGGATATCTGTAAGAGTTCTTAAATCCAAGGGTTTAGCTCATGTAGAAAATTTTAGGTTTGACATGTATGGGTGGTTCGTTTAGTTTTGTACTGTTCTTCCAAGCGGGAATAGCTCAGTTGGTAGAGCACAACCTTGCCAAGGTTGGGGTCGCGAGTTCGAGTCTCGTTTCCCGCTCGACGACGCAAGTCGTCACTTCCTCTTTATGCTGCATGCCTTGCCATCTCA
>JBIJAX010000002.1:0-78177 GCA_044345485.1 Kapaibacterium sp. (SeqCode) | reverse complement strand
ATGTTTCAGGATCCGATGGGTTGATCTTGTAGAAGATGAGCCCAGTAAACCCTGCTGGCTTTACGCTATACTCCAATACTTGTGTGGTTGGGTCAAATGGCGTGATCAGCGGAGCGCACAATGCTGCTAGAATCATTACAAGCAGAACGAACATTGCAATAACGGCACCCTTGTTCTTCCGTAAGCGCTTCCACGCCACGCGAGACGGGCTTTCTGCCTGGAACGTTGTCATGAGATACGCACCTTGGGGTCAATGTAGCCATAAAGGATGTCTGCCACCGTGTTGACAGTAACGAAAATAACGGCGGTGAACAACACCGTTCCTTGAATCATGGGGTAATCTAATTTCTCGATTGCATTGAATGCAGCGAGCCCTATTCCGGGCCAGTTGAAGATGAACTCAATGAAGTAGGTGCCTGCCAGAAGTCCTGCAAACCATGCGCTCACAGTGGTTAGAACTGGATTGAGGGCATTGCGGAGTGCATGTTTGACGAACACTGCAGATGTCGAAAGCCCCTTTGCACGGGCCGTCCGCACATAATCCTGCCCAAGTACCTCGAGCATACTCGAGCGTGTTACCCGTGCAATAATGGCCAAGGGGCGGATTGCAAGCGTTACCATGGGGAGCACAAGGTATTCAATGCCTCGATCTATGTATCCGCTAATTGGAAACCACTCCAGAACAACGCCAAACAGGAGAACGAGTAGAAGCCCTACCACGAATGCTGGCAACGAGATGCCAAGAAGCGACACAGACATCAAGCTGCTATCAATCCACGAATTCGGCTTCCATGCTGCCACGACTCCGACGAGTATACCGAGCAGTGTTGCGATAACAATGGATGTAGTGGCGAGCAATGCAGTAGCAGGGAGCCGCTCCATGATTGTTTCGAAGACTGGACGTTGAGAAGCAATAGATCTGCCGAGATCTCCTTTGGTGAGTTGAATCATGTACGTGCCAACCTGATGATAGATTGGTTTGTCCAGGCCCAATTGTTCGCGCAGTGCTGCTACGGAAGCAGAGTCTGCACGTTGGCCAAGTAGCACTCGAGCTGGATCTCCAGGAGGGCGAATGAAGAACGTCACGACAACAACTCCCAGGAGCACCAGGAGTGTATAGACCATTTTTCGTGCTATCAACGAAATCATTGTTGCCCCTTAACATCGAGCACGTGGTCGATTGAAACTCGCACAGGCTCGCCAACATTAAATCCCAGGAATCGTTCAGCAAGGTGAGCAAATGAAGGTGTATGGTCGGTTACAAAGAGTGAGATCGGATTTGACGTATCAGCTCGGTGACATGGATGAATGAGCTGAAGAGCATCCTGAGCAGTGCACTCGCCACAATCAATCAGTGCAGAGTTCGGCATCAAATCTGAAAGTACCTTAGCCAACATTGGATAGTGTGTACACCCCAGTACAACGGTGTCAACAGCATTAGCTCGAAGCGATCTTGTGTATTCATCTGCAATCAATCTTGTGGCCGGAGTGTCAAGCCACCCCTCTTCAACAAGAGGTACAAACAATGGACATGCGACGCTATAGATTTCTGGGGATGGCGTTGCAGCGTGACGGTTGATTGCATGTTCGTACGCCTTCGACGTGATTGTGGCACGAGTTCCAATCACACCTATATGCGCATTGCGCGTTGTCTCAACCGCCTTACGGGCTGCCGGTTCAATAACACCTATGACGGGTATCGGAAGCTCCTGCTGCAGGACCGTAAGCGCCAATGCCGAGGCAGTGTTGCATGCAATGACGATGAGTTTTACATCATGCTGTCGAAGGAATGCCGCACACTGACGAGCATATAGCTGCACCGTTTCAGGCGATTTGTTCCCATAGGGAACACGGGCGGTATCTCCGAGATACACGAACTTTTCGTCGGGCATAAGGCGCACAAGATGCTTAAGGACGGTCAGTCCGCCGATGCCCGAATCAAAGACACCAATTGGTCGGTTATCGTAATTCATTATTGGCAAAGATAGAATCTCATTTCATCGTAGGCACAGACTATGTATGTTCGAACCCGTGAAGTTTACCCTTAGAGCAAAGTTGGCCCTAATGTACGGCACTCTCGTCGCTCTGACGATGGTCTCCTTTGCCGTTATTGCATACATCACCGTCAGCAATGAGCTGATGGCAAATCTCGATGCGTCCCTTATGAGAGCGAGTAGTTCGCTCCTTGCAGTTGTGAAGAAGGAACAGTCCAATGCGAAGAAACCACTTCTGTCGAGACGCATACGCGAGGGGCAGCGATCAACGCAGCGTAGGGATCGTCTCAAGCTTCCGATACTTGATGGTACTGGATCTAGTGAGTACGTTGGGCCCGTTCTCCCGGCCGACAGCGCTATAATAGAAGATCCGGTTTGGTCGGCGGTCTACGAACATATGTTGTTGAATTCCTCGAACTACATTCTTCAGGTGGCTGATAATAGCGGAATGGTTGTTTGGAGGTCTGCCAACCTCACTCTTGATAGTCTGCCTACCATTGCCAAGTATGAAGCCGAGGGCGCGCGCATTGACGAGGAGAAACTTCTTTCTCACTACTGGTTGCGGGGCGAGCGACACCGAATTGTGATGATGCGCAGTGACATTGCCAATGTTACAGCAGCATATCCGCTCTCCGAAATCGATGCCACGTTACGGCGACTGTTTGCCATGATGTTGTATGCGTTGCCACTTGTGTTGGTTGCTTCTGTATGGACTGGATGGTTCATTGCGGGAAGATCGCTGCGTCCAGTGGACGATATTGTGCGGCTTGCCCGTAAGATAACAGCCAGCAATCTCGAACAACGCCTGACGCCATCACACAACAATGATGAGGTCGGTCGGCTTGTTGAAACACTCAATGAGATGATCGCACGGCTAGAGAGTTCATTTACGCAGGTAAAACAGTTTACATCGGATGCGTCGCATGAGCTCAAAACCCCATTAGCAATCCTGATGGGTGAACTCGAGGTTGCTCTGCGTCGTCCAATGACTGAGAATGACTACAAGGCTACGTTAGCCAGCTGTCTTGAAGAAGTTGAGCGGCTTACCCATGTTGTGCAAGGCTTGCTTGAATTGAGCCGTGCCGAAACGGGTCAGTCAATCATTGAGCGAAAACCAGTCCGATTGACCACGCTAGTTGCTGATGTGTGCGACGACGTGCTTCTGATAGCCGAGACAAAGGGCGTCCAGTTATCAACGGATCTTCAGCCTGATATTCAGATTATTGGTGATAAGGTCCGTCTCCACCAGGCAGTTCTCAATGTGGTGGAGAACGCTGTTAAGTATACCTTATCTGGCGGTTCGGTGCGTGTTGAGCTCCGACGCGTTGAAGATGAGGTACGGCTGTTTGTCAGCGATACGGGAATCGGTATCGCGCAGGAACATATACCATTTCTATTCGACCGGTTCTACCGAGTTGATAGAGCACGATCAAAGAGTATTCACGGTACGGGCCTTGGCCTTGCAATTGTAAAGTGGATCGTTGATGTGCACTACGGCTCTATTAAAGTAGTTTCGACAGAGGGCGTGGGCACATCAATGCAAATCACATTCCCATCTGCTCCGTAACTTTGCCGAACGTTTTCATACCAGAACTACACTCCATGTTTGAACCATTGCCGGACGTTCTTTCTTACCCGAAGCTCGAAGAATCCATTCTTGATTATTGGGAGCGCAATAATGTGTTTGAGCGCTCGCAAAAAGTTCGAGAAGGCGCACGTCCTTTCTCGTTCTTTGAAGGCCCGCCCACAGTAAACGGTAAGCCGGGTATCCATCACATCCTTGCTCGTACGATAAAGGACTCGATCTGCCGCTACAAACATTTGCGCGGTTACCTTGTGCGCCGTCAGGCAGGGTGGGACACTCACGGGTTGCCAGTAGAACTAAGTGCCGAGAAAGAACTCGGTATCACAGATAAGTCACAAATCGAAGTTCTCGGCGTTGAAAAGTTTAACGCAGCATGCAAGGACATTGTCTACCGCAACATCTCGATGGATAATGGCTGGCGCACGCTTACGAGAAGAATGGGGCATTGGCTTGATCTCGATAATGCGTACATCACCTGCACAAATGAATATGTTGAATCCGTTTGGTGGGCGTTAAAGCAGTTCTTCGATAAGGGGCTCATATACAAAGGTTACAAGGTTGTCCCTCAATCTCCGACGCTTGGTACGCCCCTTTCCTCCCATGAGCTTTCGCAGAACTACAAGGAGGTAAAGGATGCCAATGTTTACCTAAAGCTGCGTCTGACATCGTCGCCGATATCCGCGCTTGAGGGTGCATCAATCGTCGTATGGACAACTACGCCCTGGACCTTGTTTTCAAATGTGGCACTTGCTGTTGGTCCAGATATCACATATGCTCATGTGCGCAACACCAGGATTGTTGCAGAACAGCCTGTTCATGAGACACTCGTACTTGCCGAAAGCAGACTTAGCGTCCTGGATGGGGAATACGAGGTTCTTGGTCTCTACCGAGGCTCGGAAATTGTGGGGGCAACCTACGAACAGATTTTTGCCGACATCGTGCTCGACGCTGCGCAGTTTCCATCTGTGCTCCACGTGTTGCCTGGATCGTTTGTTACAACGAGCGACGGATCGGGAGTAGTGCACATTGCTCCGGCCTTCGGGCAGGATGACTTTGAGTTGTCGAAACAACATAACTTGCCGGTGCCTCAGCCGGTAACGGCAGATGGACATTTCACGAATGATATTGCGGACTTTGCAGGCCGTGCCGTAAAGACGTTTACGTATGCCGACCATAAGGAAGATGGGGCTGACCGAGATATCGTCAAGGCGTTGAAGATCGCGAATAAGGTTTATAAGGCTTCATTCGATTATCTCCACAGCTATCCGCACTGCTGGCGTACGGATAATCCTGTGATTTACTATGCGCGTGATTCGTGGTTTATTAAATCGCCGCAATACAAGAGCCAGTTAGTGGAGTTTAACAAACTCATTCATTGGCATCCACCAGAGATTGGAGAAGGGCGATTCGGCAACTGGCTAGAGGAAGTCAAAGAATGGTCGATCTCTCGAGATCGCTATTGGGGGTCCCCACTACCATTTTGGATTAGGGAAGACGGGGCAGATTCATTTGCTGTTGGTTCTATTGAAGAACTGTCATCTGGGCTCTATGAGTCGGACAACGGCGACCTGGTTCCTGTGGCATCGTGTGGTAAAGAGATTGACCTTCACAGGCCTTTCGTTGATAGAGTGATCTTTGTAAAAGACGGAATGAAATACCGACGGACACGTGAAGTGGTAGACGTCTGGTTCGATTCGGGTAGCATGCCGTTTGCACAGTTTCATTATCCGTTTGAGAACAGGGAGTTGTTTGAGCAGTCATTCCCGGCGGATTTTATTGCTGAGGGAATCGACCAAACGCGTGGATGGTTCTACACGCTTCACAATATCTCCACGGCGTTGTTTGGAAAGCCGGCGTATCGCAATGTCGTTGTGAACGACCTTGTGCTTGACAAGCGTGGACAGAAGATGTCGAAGTCCAAAGGAAATACCGTAGATCCTTTTGATGTGATGGATCGGTTCGGGAGCGATGCGGTCCGTTGGTTCCTCATGTCGTCTTCACCTGTTCATAAGCCAAAGCTGTGGAATGAAGACGACATTGCAAAGACGGTAATTGCAGACTTCTTCCGTTCCTTCACAAACACATTCGAATTCTTTGTTCTCTATGCCAACGTTGATGGCTTCTCATTAGATGATGAACACATTGACGTAAAAGACAGGCCTGAAATTGATCGTTGGATTGTTTCGCGATTGCATACAACGATCAAGCAATACATGGAGGCAATGGATGCATATGATCTAACGAGGGGATGTCGGATTATACAAGAGTTTGTAATTGAAGACGTTTCGAATTGGTATGTAAGAAGAAATCGTCGGCGGTTTTGGAAGGGCGATTACGATGCGGATAAGCGCGCAGCATACCAGACACTGCATCACGTTTTGCTTCGCGTTGCAGAGATGATTGCACCAGTTGCACCGTTTTTATCAGAGTCGATTTTCTTGCGCTTGCAGCCAACAGTTGAACAATTGAGTGTTCATTGTATTATATTGCAAGAGTGTGATGAAACAGTGATCGATAACGATCTTGAGAATCGCATGAGGCAAGCACAAGGAATTGTTTCGCTTGCACGTTCTTTGAGAGAGAAGGCGAAGATCAAAACACGACAACCTCTGCGTCGAATTCTACTCCCAGTTGACAGTCCCGCGATGCGTCGGCAACTGCAAACAGTTGAAGACATCATCAAAGAAGAGATTAACGTTAAAGAGATAGAGTATGTATCTGATGATACAAACATTGTTCGACGAAGTGCGAAGCCAAACTTTAAGATCATTGGAAAGAAGTATGGTGATGGCACACAGTTGGTTGCACAGGCAATCAAGACATTAACACACGAGATGGTTCGGAAGCTCGAACAATCATCAGTCCTTGCACTGACGATTGAAGACAAAACCGTACAGATCGATTTTGAAGATGTCGAGATAATCAGCGAGGACATAGAAGGCTGGTTAGTAGCTAGTGACAGTGGGTTGACAGTTGCACTCGACACGGAGCTAGATGAGCACCTCATACGTGAGGGACTAGCCCGTGAGTTTGTAAGTCGTCTTCAGAAAATCCGCAAAGAGTCAGGGTACGAAGTCACGGATCGAGTCTCGGTAGTGTATTATACTGATGACGAGACGAGTGTAGCACTTGAAGCGATGCGGACTTATATAGGGATGGAAACGCTGGCGGAGTCGCTCGAGCGGGGGGAACAGCCTCAAGGGGTTGATCTCGAGATAAACGGGCGTCACGTCAACGTACGCGTTCAGCGTGTTTGATGGTGGTGCGTCAAGGTGGCGCACGCGTTTTCATGTTTCACTTTTTTTGAGGTATTCTCATGGCAGCAGCAAAGAAAGCAGCCAAGAAGCCAGCAGCCAAGAAGGCTGCAAAGCCAGCAGCCAAGAAGGCAGCAAAGCCAGCCAAGAAGGCAGCTAAGCCAGCCAAGAAGGCAGCAAAGCCAGCAGCCAAGAAGGCAGCTAAGCCAGCCAAGAAGGCAGCTAAGCCTGCTAAGAAGGCAGCTAAGCCAGCTAAGAAGGCAGCTAAGCCAGCCAAGAAGGCAGCTAAGCCTGCTAAGAAGGCTGTGGCAAAAAAAAAAGCCAAGTAAGGGTTAATCCTAACTCGGCTTCGAGCCCTCGTGTAAACAAGACAACCAAAGCTTCGTCGAAGTCCAGTTTGACAACAACTGGTAAAGCGTCAGGAAAGAGTTCGGCAAACGCCAAGAACGCTACAACTAAAGCAGCAGCAAGTAGGAAGGCGACGATTACGAAGCAGGCGTCAGAAAATGCACAAGGGACGACCATGTCAGCACCGGCGGTCCCAAAGCCCGTCGGTGCTGTTTTTTTTAAAGATCCCAACTCCGCAACACGAGCGAACAAGCCGTTAATGCCGGTCGCTCCCAAGAAGGGTTTGAAGTATCCCGAAGCAGACCTCAAGTTTTTCCGCGCAAACATCGAGCGTGCACGAGAAGAAGCTCTTGAAGAATTGCGTATGCTTCGCGAGCGCCTCGAGGACCTTACCAACAGCGAGAACAACGAAGACAGCTCGATTTATTCCATGCACATGGCAGAGCAGGGGTCGGAAGCTGTTGAGAAAGAAAAAACCTACGCTCAGATTCAGCGCATACAGGATTACATTCGCAAGCTAGAAGAAGCGTTGGGACGAATCGATGATAAGTCATACGGTATCTGTCGCATGTGCGGTATCCTGATTGCAAAGGAACGCCTCATCGCAGTTCCAATTACGACCCTTTCGGCCTCATATAAGATCCGTCAGCGCTGCCCAGATGATGGTGTAGATAGAATCGTTGCGAAAAACCCAGATGCACTTCGATAACACGCATCTTGTAAGGGGCTGATTGTAGATGAATCATTCACGATGGTACTTCACCATTGCATCAGGGCTGGTCGTTGTGGATCAGCTCTTGAAGTTTTTGGTTAAGGGTGGTACAGTGTTTGGACTTCACCACGAGGGAATGTTTCTGGGCCAGTCGTTTCCGTTGATTGGAGAGGCCGTACGAATAACCTTCGTAGAGAATCCGGGTATGGCGTTTGGGATTAGCTGGGGTAGTGCGAAGATCGTGCTAACACTATTGACGGTATGCATTGCATCGGCGCTCGCTTATGTTGTCCATACAAGGAATGATGCGACGCGAATGGAGCGCTTTGCATACATGCTGATTTTTTCAGGAGCTGTCGGTAATCTGATCGATCGGATGTTCTACGGCGTCCTATACGGAGAGGCACCCTTGTTCGAAGGTAAAGTTGTTGACTTTCTACAGGTTGATATCCCTGATGTAATATGGTTTGGTGTGGAATACACCCACTTCCCAGTGTTTAACCTGGCAGACTCCTGCGTCTCCGTCGGAGTTGTCATAATGCTCATAGCTGCATTCACAGCGCCTAAGCACGTTCAGGTATGACTACGTCATGAGTGCTGTTGAGCGCACAGAACACACCTACGAAATTGTTGTTACTCCTGGGAAAAAGCCTGAGAGACTCGATGCGTATATAACACGCAGCATTGCCATGGCCACGCGCACACGCGTCCAAAAGGCAATCGACGCTGGGTCTGTTCTCGTGAATGGCTTTCATCAAAAGGCCAACTACAAGGTCAAGCCAAACGATGTGATTACGGTCACGGTTATGCGGCCTCCGCCTCTTCAGCTTGTGCCGCAGGATATACCGCTCGAAATCCTATATGAAGATGACTATCTCATGGTCATCAACAAGTCCCCAGGAATTCTTGTGCATCCAGGGCTCGGCAATCGTGACGGTACGCTCGTCAATGCAGTGCTCTGGCACCTAGGACAGCGAGAGCCGATCGATATTCTCAAGTCGAGAGAGGACTGGGGTGAAGATGATGACACAGACAGCGATGCTGCAGACGAGGCAGAGCTAGAACATGAAGCGGATTTGTGGACCACCGAGAGGGGCCTCGAGCAGGAAACAGCAGCCATTAGGCCCGGCATTGTGCACCGCCTTGATCGTGACACATCGGGTGTGATGGTCATCGGTAAAACGTATCTGGCAACAATGCAGCTCGCAACGCAATTCGCTGAACGTACAGTTTCGAGACAATACGTAGCGCTGTGCTGGGGCGTCCTTGGTGATGACCAGTTGCTGATTGAAG
Source organism: Kapaibacterium sp. (SeqCode) (assembly GCA_044345485.1). GTDB lineage: Bacteria > Bacteroidota > Ignavibacteria > Kapaibacteriales > Kapaibacteriaceae > UBA10438. Next base: position 68,991 of record JBIJAX010000002.1, on the reverse strand, counting down.
GAGATATCGGCCGATCGCCACGCGATAGAACGTTGCGGGCAATTGTGCGGACAGGTGGCAAGTATGCTGCAACAGAAGTAACTGTGCGCGAGCGATTCCTGTTTGCATCACTTATCACGTGTAAGCTCCGAACTGGCCGTACACATCAAATTCGCGTGCACCTGAGCTCACGTAAACACCCATTGATTGGTGATCCTGACTATGGCGGACGTGATAGTGCTTTGCAGGCTCTTCATCATGCGTACCGTCCTCACGGGGCCGAGCTCATTAAATGCATACACCGCCAAGCCCTGCACGCTCGAAGCCTCGAATTCACTCACCCGATCACAAAAGAACGATTGGTGTTTGAGAGCCCCCTTCCAGACGATATGCAGCAGTGTCTTGACTTACTTCGGGGCTGATACCCTGCGCATCCTGCCTCGTATCCACGCTGCTTTACGACGTGTGTAGGGACTTGGAGCTGACGCGCTAAATCGGCGCGGGTTGGGCACAATCGCAGCCAGTAGCGATGCTTGTTCTGCAGAGATGTCGCTAGGCTCTTTGGAAAACCATGACGTTGCCCCTTGGTGAATGCCATAGATGCCATCGCCCCATTCAATCATGTTCATGTATACCTCAAGGATTCGCTTCTTGCCCCATAGCGCCTCGGTGAGATACACGAAATACACCTCGGCGCCCTTGCGAATCATGGACCTCCAAGGTCCGAGAAACACATTCTTGCACGTCTGCATTGATATCGTGCTGGCCCCAAGAGGGGGCTTGCCCTTGCGCACTCGTACGATGTTCGCCCGTTTCGCAGTATTTACGGCCTTCCAGTCAATTCCAGAATGACGCATAAAGCCAGCATCTTCACTTGAGATCAGGGCTCTTCCCATGTGAGTTGCGATGTCATTCATCGGAACCCAATGGTGCTTTACGAGCATGCTTTTGCCCGTAAACGGGGCTTGGATAAGCCTAAGAACCATTAAAGGGGTAACGGCAGGGGGTACAACACGAAAGATCGCGACAACAACAATGCTGAAGATCGCAAATGCGGCTATCGTGCGCAGGGCCCAAATAAGGATGGATTTGATCATAGTTCTGCAGAAGCATAACGCAAATAATGCTTAACAAATGTTAAGTTTGTTCGGGTAAAACTTAACATATGTAAAAATATGCCCATCAAAGACCTCGACAAACAAATATGCGCTCTGCTGCAAGGCAATGCTCGCATGAGCATGAACGAGATAGCCGAAGCTGTAGGATCTTCGGTCCCGACAGTAAGCGAACATATCAAGAAGTTGGAGGCAGACGGCATCATCCGCGAGTATACAACAGTTCTGGCTTCAACGGAATTTGGGTTTGACGTGACGGCGTTCATCTATGTAGACTTGGATACGAGCTCAGCGTATGATGGATTTCGTCGACAATGTCGAGCGCGCAAAGAGATTCTTGAATGCCATGCTATCACGGGAACAGCATCTCATGTGCTGAAAGTGCGCTGTATGAATACAACGGCACTTGAGCAGCTCTTGTCGGCAATTCAGCAGTGGAAGGGTGTTTCGAAGACGCAGACCAATGTTGTCTTGAGTACCCATAAGGAACAAACTCAGATACCAATACTATAAATGACCAGGAGGTACTATGTCAACAAGTGTCGACATCTCATCGGTTGCCAAGAACTGGCGCCTTGACGGACTGCAGTATCCGTCTCCATCAGATGTTGTCAACGAAGTCTTTGCCAGCGATGTGCTCACGATGGAAGAACTTCGTCAGCGTCTAAGCAAGCCCGTATGGAAGTCGCTCGTTGCAACGATCGATAAAGGTGCAACGCTTGATGGAGCAATCGCAGATACGGTGGCCATGGCCATGAAGACGTGGGCAATGGAGCGAGGCGCTACACACTATACCCACTGGTTTCAGCCGCTAACGGGTTTAACTGCCGAGAAACATGAATCGTTTGTTACACCAACTAGCGATGGAACGGCTATCTCGCAGTTTTCGGGCAAGGAATTGATCCAAGGTGAACCGGATGCATCGTCATTTCCAAGTGGTGGGCTTCGTGCAACGTTTGAAGCCCGTGGATACACAGCCTGGGACCCGACTTCTCCTGCGTTTATCATGCGTCACTCGAACGGTGCAACGCTATGCATTCCTACTGCATTTGCTTCATGGACGGGAGAGGCACTTGATAACAAGACGCCACTTCTGCGCAGTATGGAAGGATTGAATGCAGCAGCAAAGAAGGCTCTCGAGCTCTTTGGTGATAGCGAAACGCAGCGCGTTGTTTCAACCGTAGGTGCAGAACAGGAGTACTTCCTGATCGATGAAGAATTTTACTATCGCCGGCCGGACCTTGTAATGTGCGGACGCACGCTGTTTGGTGCACAGCCGCCGAAGGGGCAGGAGCTCGAAGATCATTATTTCGGATCGATTCCAGATCGTATCCTGACGTACATGACCGATGCCGAACACCAACTATACGCGCTGGGTATTCCGATCAAGACGCGTCATAATGAAGTTGCGCCTGGGCAGTTTGAAGTTGCTCCAATTTTTGAACAGTCAAACATTGCAGCAGACCATCAGCAGCTGGTAATGCAGGTACTGCGAAACACAGCGCGCAAGTACGGTCTTGTCTGTCTCATGCACGAGAAACCATTTGCAGGTGTTAACGGATCTGGGAAACATGTAAACTGGTCGATGTCTACCGATGGTGGACAAAACCTCCTCGAGCCCGGTGATACGCCACAAAACAATATGCAGTTCTTGTTCTTCTGTGCTGCAGTGATTCGCGCCCTGGACTTACATCAGGATCTTGTGCGCACAACGGTTGCTTCTGCATCCAATGACCACCGTTTGGGTGCCAATGAAGCGCCCCCTGCAATAATGTCGATGTTTCTCGGTGACCAGTTGACCGAGATCTTTGACAGAATTGTGAGCGGTAAGGGAGGATCGTCGAAGAAAGCCGGTCTATTGGGTCTTGGAACAGAGGTTCTGCCGAAGTTGCCTCAGCATGCGGGCGATCGAAACAGAACATCGCCATTTGCCTTCACCGGCAACAAGTTTGAATTCCGTGCCGTTGGATCCTCACAATCGGTTTCTTTCGCTATCACGGTGCTAAATCTTATTGCAACAGAATCGATCGATGCCATGACAGCGATGATCTCTGCTAAGATGAAGAAGAAGCAGTCCTTCGAATCCGCGCTGTCTGATGTAATCAAAGAGGTTTACAAAAAACATGCTCGCATCATCTTTAATGGAGACGGCTACTCGGATGATTGGCATAAGGAAGCAGCGAAGCGCGGACTACTCAATCTTGCAACATCCGTAAGTGCTATTGAGTCTCTTGTGAGTCCGAAGAACACAGAGCTTTTTTCTGTCCATGGTGTCTTGAGTGCACGTGAACTTGAGGCTCGTCAGGAAGTGATGTTCGACCAGTACTTCAAGTCGGTAAACATCGAAGGAGAGACAACCGAGTGGATTGCTCAAACTCAGATTCTTCCAGCGGTGTTACGTTACGTGCGAGAGGTATCATCGATTACAATAAGCAGCAATGCCATCCTGGAGACATGCAAGGAGCTTACGCAGTGCACAGATCAACTCATCACGTCACTGCAAGAACTGCGCAAGCAGAACGCTGAGCTTGGTGGCAACACCGTGCATGAAAAGTCTCACCACATGCTAAGCAATGTGATTCCAGCCATGAACCAAGTACGTTCGGCTGCAGACGTGCTTGAGCGCCTCACGGCACACGACCACTGGCCACTGCCATCCTACCGTGAGATGCTTTTTGTAAAGTAGTTCGCTACTTCTTTGTTGATTTCTTTGCGGCCGTCTTTTTGACGGCCGTTTTTTTTGCGGCTGTCTTCTTTGCAGCAGGTTTTTTTGCAGCAGTTTTTGCGGCAGTAGATTTCTTCGCAGCTGCCTTTGCTGGCTTCTGCGGTGCCTGCTGCAGTGCTAGCTGAAGACACTCATCAAGCGTAAGGGCCGCGGCATCCGTATCCTTGGGGATGCGAACATTTTGCTTGCCAACCTTGATGAATGGACCCCAGCGCCCCTTGAGAATCTTTACGTTGTCATCTTCAGGGAAGGTCTTAATCGTGTTTTCTTCGATCTTCTGCCTACGAGCCACGATCACCTCGACACCACGCGGGCCATCGATAGTGTAAGGGTCATCTTCCTTGGGAAGGGAATAGAACGCCTTGTTATGCTCGATGTATGGTCCGAAGCGTCCAAGTTTGACATCCATCGGATGTTCCTCAAACAAGCCTATTGTGCGCGGGAATTTGAACAGTTCAAGCGCCTCTTCAAGGGTAATGGTCTCGATTTTGAGTGTACCGGAAAGACCCTTCTGGCGCTTTTGTTCATCATCGGCTTCTCCAATCTGTGCTATCGGACCGTATCGCGCTAGGCGCACATACACGTTCTTCCCAGAGGCAGGATCAACACCAAGGAGCCGCTCGCCACTCTGACGTTCTGCAGTTTCACTAGTTTTTCGAAGCTCTTCTTCAAACGGACCATAGAACCCGCGGATCATGTCGGTCCAGCGAACCATCCCTTGCGCAATCTCATCAAACTGCTTCTCCACATTGGCCGTGAAGTTGTAGTCCATGATATCGTCGAAGTGCTTCAGGAGAAAATCTGTCACGATCATGCCGATATCTGTCGGCGCAAGCTTATTCTTTTCTGCTCCTGTGGTTTCCTGGTGCACCGTACGCGTGATCGCATCGTGTCTTAGAACAAGCTCACGGATCTCGCGTTTGCGCCCTTCTCGTTCGGGCTTATCTACGTAGTTCCGCGCCTGGATGTTCTGGATGGTTGGCGCATAGGTAGACGGACGCCCAATACCGAGTTCCTCGAGCGACTTTACAAGTGATGCTTCGGTGTATCGGGCAGGTGGACGCTCGTACCGCTCTTTCGCAGAGAGTATTTCAAGGTCAAGGGGCTGACCAATACGCAGCGGTGGAAGCATCTTTGACGTCTCATCATCATCTGCTTCGTCATCGCCCCGCGACTCGCTGTAGACCTTGAGAAAACCGTCGAACAAGACAACCTCGCCCGTTGCGATTAGCGTATCAGGCAGAGTAGAGATAGAGATCGTGGCGACAGTTTTTTCAAGCTTTGCATCCGACATCTGGGATGCCATCGTGCGCTTGTAGATCAAGTCATAGAGTTTCGCGTGTGCGTCGCTCTCTCCGGCCTTGCGACGTGAGAAATCTGTAGGCCGTATAGCCTCGTGCGCTTCCTGTGCCGAAGCAACCTTGGTGGTGTAGTTACGTGGACTGCTGTATTCTGGGCCAAACGACTGCACAATCTCCTGCCTTGCGGCATCAATGGCCAGCTCCGACAGATTCTGGGAATCCGTTCGCATATAGGTGATCAACCCCTGCTCATACAGATCTTGCGCTAAGCGCATTGTACGCACAAGCGTATAGCCTAGCTTTCTGCTGGCTTCCTGCTGCAGCGTAGACGTTGTAAATGGGGGAGAGGCCCGCTTTGTTCCTGGCTTGGTCTCCAGATTCGCAATGCTGTACGTGGCGCCGATGCACGAGGTTAAGAATGCATGAGCTTCTTCCTCGGTTTTGAATCTCTTTGGATGCTCTGCCGTGACGGTCTTACCGTCAACAATGAATGTTGCGACGATCTTGAACTGGCTCGATGCCATAAAGCCTTGAATCTCGCGCTCTCGCTCAACGACGAGCCTTACGGCAACGGACTGAACACGGCCAGCAGAGAGATTCCGTTGAATCTTTCTCCACAAGACTGGCGAAAGTCCATAGCCAACGAGGCGGTCCAAAACGCGCCGTGCCTGTTGCGCGTCCACGAGGTTCTTATCGATACCGCGCGGGTTCTGGACAGCCTTTACAATTGCAGGTTTTGTGATTTCGTGGAAGACGATACGCTTCGTCTTTGATTCTGGAAGGTCCAACGCCTCTACGAGGTGCCACGCAATTGCTTCGCCTTCGCGGTCTTCGTCGGATGCGAGCCAGACTACATCTGCCTGTTTTGCACGTTTTTTGAGTTCGCTTACCAGTTTCTTCTTTTCCTCACTGACCTCGTAGTTAGGCTGAAAGTTATTCGCGATGTCGATTGCCTTGTCGTTGCCGGCAAGGTCGCGAATGTGGCCCATACACGACGTCACCTCAAAGTCTCCGCCCAGATACTTCTGGATGGTCTTTGCTTTTGATGGTGACTCCACGATGACGAGATTCTTCATGCGTTCCTACAGGGTTTAGTCTTGTTTATTGTGCTCGCACGTTATCGGATCGTGACAAACTGCGAAAATTTGAAGAGAATGAGTCACTGGGCGAAATCCAAGGCGCTCGCAGACCCGGTCTCGAATGGCATCGATCCCTTCTTCCCGAAACTCCTCAATCCTGCCACACTCCATACAAATTAGGTGATCATGGTCCGGCATACGGCTCGAGAGCTCAAAATGGGCACTATCACCCTGAAACCTGTGCTTCATGAGGATGCCGCACTGCGTCAGAAGGTCTAGTGTGGAATAGATCGTAGCGCGGGAGATCCGGTCGCCCCTTCCATTCATGTAGAGATAGAGCTCGTCGGCATTAAAATGACGATCCAATTCACCTATCCTGTCCAGAACATTGTAGCGTTCCTGGGTGTTACGGTACTTCTTGCGCTTCAGGTATTCTGCGAACTGAAGCTTGAGCTTTTCGATATTGAGTTCGGTAGACATCTGCACAAATATATATGTGTGTAGTTTTGCGATCCGATTTCTCATTGCTAATTCACAGGTCACCATGCGCAAATGGCGAGTTGAAGACAGTTCCGAATTGTACAATGTCCCCGGATGGGGCATAGGTTACTTTGGGATAAACAGCAAAGGTCACATGACGGCTCATCCCCGCAAGGGTAAAGCGGCCAGCGTAGACCTTAAGGAACTTGTCGATGAATTACAGCTTCGCGATGTTAGTGTTCCCGTGCTGCTTCGATTTCCAGACATCCTTGATGACCGTATTGAGAAGATCTCTGGCTGCTTTAGCAAGGCTGCAACTGAATACGGATACAACGGAACGTATTACTCGGTCTACCCGATCAAGGTGAATCAACAACGACCAGTTGTCGAAGAACTTGTGCGCCATGGCAAGAAGTTTAACATCGGTCTTGAAGCCGGATCGAAACCTGAACTACATGCCGTGCTTGCAATCATGGATAACGAAGAGGCATTGATCGTTTGCAACGGTTACAAGGACGAGGAATTTATCGAGCTCGGTCTATTGGCTCAGAAAATGGGCAAGCGAATCTTCCTCGTTGTTGAAAAGCTCAACGAACTCCGGCTCATCAACGAAGTCGCTACGCGCGTCAAGGTTCGTCCGAATATCGGCATACGTATCAAGCTGGCCTCGAGCGGCAGCGGAAAGTGGGAAGAGTCGGGTGGGGATCAATCCAAGTTTGGCCTAAATGCATCTGAGCTTCTCGAAGCGGTAGAGTATGCACGCGAAAACGACATGCTAGACTGCATCAAGCTGATCCACTTCCATCTGGGCTCGCAGATCACGAACATTCGAAAGATTAAGCAGGGACTTGGAGAGGTTTCACAGTTCTATGTGCAGCTTATGCGAATGGGATGTTCGATAGATTTTGTCGATGTAGGGGGCGGTCTTGGTGTAGACTATGACGGAACCCGCAGCAGCGTTGCCTCGAGTATCAATTATTCCATTCAGGAATATGCCAACGATGCAATATCAACGTTGGCCGAAGCATGCAACAAGAATGAACTTCCACATCCGCATATCATCACCGAGTCAGGTAGAGCCTTAACAGCACACCATTCAGTCCTGGTGTTTAACGTTCTAGAGACAACCTCTGCTCCAGTATGGTCCAGCAGAGACCGTGTCTCGAAAAAGGATCATGAACTTGTTCAAGAGCTCCACAGAATTCTTCAGTCGCTCAACAGCCGTACGATGCTAGAAGCATGGCACGATTGCCAGCAGCTGCGGGAAGAAACACTTGATAGGTTTTCCCTAGGTCTCATTGATCTGAGAACGCGAGCACAGGTAGAACGCCTGTATTGGACACTTGCACATAGGATCAATGCTATGTGCACGGATCTGAAGAACGTACCCGAAGAGCTACGCTCGCTTCCAAAGATGCTTGCAGATAAGTACTTCTGTAATTTCTCACTGTTCCAGTCGCTGCCAGACTCATGGGCAATTGACCAGTTGTTTCCGATCATGCCTGTTCATCGACTGAACGAACGTCCGACACGAATGGCCACCCTTCAGGACATAACGTGCGACTCAGATGGCAAGGTTGACCACTTTATTGGACAACGAGATTATACGTCTCTACTTCCGGTGCATCAGCTGGTGCAAGGGGAGCCATACTACCTGGCCGTGTTTCTAGTTGGTGCCTACCAAGAGATACTTGGTGATCTTCACAATCTCTTTGGCGACACCAACGCCGTGCATGTTACTGTGGGCGAAAAGGGGTACGAAATAGCTCAGGTCATTGACGGCGAAACTGTTGCTGATGTGCTGGACTATGTTCAATTCAACGCAAAAAAGTTGGTTCGAACAATGGAAGCCTGGGTGAGCTCGTCTGTGAAGGACAAGAAAATCTCGGTCCACGAAGGGAAAGAGTTTCTCGCGATATATCGTTCAGGCCTCTACGGTTACACCTATCTCGAAGAATGATCGCGTTTTACATCATCATTACCATCCTGTGTAGCAGCATCGCAGCTGCAGATGGCCTTGGCGTTGCGTGCAGAGAAGATTTTTCGGTAGCCAGCAGCGCATGGACAACCGGCGGAGGTCTGGGTCGAAGTGCCACAATCGTTAATGGTGTGTATCGGGTTGACCAGCGGGCCGCGTTCGGAGATCTGCAGTCTGAATCACCGTGCTTTATCAATTATGATCAAGACTTCGATATTGATATCAAGATTCGCCAAGTCACGGGATCGGCCTCGACAGGATTTGGATTGATGTGGGGCGGGAAGAATTCGGTGAACACGAATGTCTTTCTTGTATCTACCAGCGGTAACTATCGCGTCTACTCAATACAAAACGGAGACCTTCTTGATGTCCAACCCTGGACGCCGGTTGAAGGAATACCCCCGATGCAGTCCTGGTTTACGATTACACTGCGGAAGCGTGGTTCAGGAATGAGTGTGTTGCTCAATGATCAGACACTGTTTGGATTTGAGCAGCAGGCAATCTATGGTGCCAAGGCAGGTTTCGTTGTTGGGCCGCAGGCGGTTGTTGAGTTTGATGATATCACAGTAAAACAGGATACAACGCCCATTCCACTTGCCGATCAGTTTGCTACTCCGGTAAAGCGCGAAAATCTTGGTCCTCAAGTAAACTGCAGCGGCGGTGATCTCTCGCCAGTGATCACCGCTGATGGTAAACGGCTGTACTTTGGACGCTATCCCTACATTGGCAATGTAGGAGACCCGACAACTGAAGATATTTGGTACACAGACATCAAGCCTGATGGTTCATGGGGGCCTGCCGTAAACGTTGGGCCGCCCCTTAATAACTACTCGTCAAATTTTCTTATCAGTATTACCCCTGACCGAAATCAAGTTGTTGTTGGTAATACCTACTACAGTAATGGTGCTCCCAAAGGGGCGGGCATTTCAACGGCGATCATGACGGAGAATGGATGGAGCGTGCCCCGTGATATCCGTATTGATCAGTATTACAACAACAGTACGTATTCGGAGCTTAGTCTTGACCCAAGTGGCATGGTACTGCTGATGACGGTAGAGCGTGAAGACACGCGCGGACAGCGCGACATTTACGTATCAAAACGCAAGCGCGATGGGTCGTTTTCAGTCCCCGTGAACTGCGGAAAGACGATCAACACGTGGGGCAATGAAGTTTCTCCGTTCATAGCAGCTGATGGGGTAACTGTTTTCTTTGCAACAGATGGTCGGAGAGGCTACGGCGACTTTGATATCTGGATGACACGGCGTCTTGATGATACCTGGACATCATGGAGTGAGCCGGTGAATGTCGGTCCATCGATAAATACTAGTGGTTGGGATGCCTACTTTACAATTCCTGCAAAGGCTGATTACGCATATCTCAGCGCCTCAAACCCAGAAAACAATAGCCTCGATCTGTACAGGGTTCCTCTATCACCAGGGCTAAAACCACTGCCTGTCGTGTTAGTAAGTGGACGTGTTTTGAATGCAGCAACAAAGCAGCCAATTGCTACGTCGGTTGCGTATGAGAGTCTTACTAAGGGCACAACGGTTGGACTTGCGCGATCAGAGCCGAAGAATGGGCAATACTCAATTGTGCTGCCTGCAGGCGATCTGTATGGCTTTCGCGCTGAGTTCAATGGCTTTTATCCAGTGAGTGACCAGTTGGATACTCGGTCGCTAAATTCCTACGGTGAGATAACCCGCGATCTCTACCTAGCTCCGATTCAGAAGAATCAGACCATCATCCTGAATAACGTGTTCTTTGACTTTCGTTTGTCAGAACTACGTCCCGAATCACATGCAGAACTTAACCGTCTGGCCGAGTTCCTCATGGCTAATCCCTCAATGACCATTGAGCTGGCAGGTCATTCTGATAAGGTTGGCACGAATGCTGCGAATATGGAAATTTCAAGAAGCCGTGTGCAGTCGGTGCGGACGTACCTTGAGTCCAAAGGAATTGCAAGCAACCGTCTCAAGGTGATTGCCTACGGATCCACAAAGCCCCTTGATTCTAATGAGTCGGAGGAGGGCCGTCGGCGTAATCGTCGTGTTGAGTTTAAGATCCTAACGATGTAGTTATGCGTAGTTCCGTCGTCCTGGCAATTCTGCTATCGCTCGTTACAACAGTTACCGGGCAGCACTATGGGCGATATCCATCTAATCCGCATCACGCTCAAAGCAGGTGGTTTACATTATATGCTAAGCCCAGTGCAAATTACTACGATGTGTATGCTGCGTTGAAAGCTGATACAACGGTACATCCGCAAAACCCCAGTAAAGAGGTTCGCAAGGTATTGCGTTGGCTGGCCGAGCAGCGTCCATATATCGATGCTACTGGAGTGGTAGGTCCGAAGTGGAGTTCATCAGAGGATATTGATCGGTTCCTCTCAAAGAGCTTTCCGATACAAAAGTCAGATCAGGGACAGCGTCGAGATCAGCAATGGATGCCAATAGGTCCATTCGGTTGGGACACAACTGCTCGAATGGCTACTGGTTCGCAAGGTATCGGAGTTCTGAGGACACATATTACCGATCCCACAAACTCCTCAGTGATCTTAGCTGGTGGCATTTCCTCTGGAATCTGGCGCAGTGTCGATGCGGGTAAAACGTGGACAAACGTCGCACTCTCGACGCCAATTCAAACGGTGTGGAGATTCGCTTTCTCTGGAAGTACGGTGTATGCAGCTACGAGCGACGGCTTGTATGTCTCAAGTGACAGGGGGCTTACGTGGTCTAAGATCATACTGCAAGGAGATGCACTTCTCTCAACAGCACGAGCAGTAGATCTTGTTGCCGTTGCACCCAACGATCCGAAGCGTATCGTAATCGCAGCGCTGAACAGGCTGTATACTTCAACCGACGCGGGGAGTACGTGGCGTCAGTCTTGCAACTTTGAAGGCACCTGGTGGGACTTACTCTGGCACCCCACAAAGAACGAAGTCTGCTATGGCCTTGTCCAGCAAGGGGCTCACATTTCCTTTATCCGGTCCACGAGCACCGGAGTGAAGTTTGATGCTGTAGGGGTCGGATATCCGCCTGCTAGGCCTGATCGAAAAATGTCACGCGCACTTCTGGCTGTAACTCCAGCTTCTCCAAACATGGTTGGTGTTGCTATTGGAGGATCGTCCGGAGACAGTGTATCGGGAACCTACGGACTATACATTTCAACTGACCAAGGCTCAACATTTGAACATCGATGCTGCGGCTCTGTTGATGGTCCGGAGCGTGTAGATAAGATCAGTAATCCAAATCTCTTCGACTACAGTATCGAGGGAAATGGCCTTGGACAGATTACATGGGATATGGGGTTTGCGATATCAAGCACGGATCCAAACTTCATGGTCGTCGCGGGCATCTTTCCATACAAGTCATCAGATGGTGGACGCTCGTGGAGTAGCCTGCCGCCCATGCACTATGATGTACAGTCTGTTTCTATTCGAAGTGACTCTATCTGGATCACCACAGACGGTGGAATTCAGCTTAGTCCGGATCGAGGCGCAACACTGTTGGAGCGAAGCTTTGGTATTTCCGCATCGGAGATCTGGGGATTTGATCAATCGCACGACGGCGCAGTTATGGCCATTGGTGCATATCATCTGCCGATTACCATTCGCGATACGTCCGTCTACATGAAAACGCAACCTGTCGATGGCTGGTATGCATGGTCGGGTGCCGATGCAATGGGTGCCAATGTAAACCCGATTGCGTCTGAATGGCTCTACGCAAAGCCATGGTCTAGCGTGCGAGGACTGCGAACCAGGAGCAGGGCAGTGCCTCCTTCATCGGTCGCATTGGGCATCGATCTCGGGTACATCACCATGGATAATATCCAGGTTGATGCGTATCGGTATTACAAACTCTATGCAATTGACTACGAACAGGATAGAGTCGTTGTATCGCACGACAATGCATCCACCTGGCAGACCGTTAAGAAGTTTACGAACTGGGCCTTCCGTCTTCGGGTGCATCCACGAATGAGTGAGCATCAGCTCGTTTTTGGTGATGATGGATTGTGGCGGACAACCGATGCTGGCCAAACATGGAAGAACATTACTCCTCCGCAGAGTCTCGCACGTGGAAGGGGCATGGCTGATATGGCCTTTTCCGACAGCGACCCAAATGTAATCTACCTTGCATTTAGCGGCACGCAGAAGCAGATCAAGGCCGCAATAAGCAATGACGGTGGTATTACTTGGAGTAACCTATCACAAGGTCTCCCAGAAGCGGCTGTGCGAACAATTGTCCACAGGCGCGGCACACAGGCTGAATTGTATGCTGGCACGAATGCAGGTGTGTATCGGTACACCCCAGAGACTAGCTGGCAGATCTATGGAACCGGACTTCCATTGTGTGAAGCGCACACGCTGCATATCAATGAGCGAAATGGGGTACTTCGTGTTGCTACCAGTAGGGGACTCTGGCAGATAGACCTGCCATCAACAGCAGTTCCGAGCGCTCAGATCTCACTCGACACTGACACCGTGCGATGTTCGCGCATCCCCGTGAGATTTGGATGCCGTTCAGCAGCGCTCGAGTCGGTAGGTTTTGTTCGCTCATGGAGATTTGAAGGTGGACGGCCGGCCGTGTCATCAGATCCTACGGTACAGGTCTTTTATGCTAAACCAGGACGCTACGCAGTAGAACTTGTTATTGCTAACGAACAGGGCGCAGATACTATGCGTATAGAACAAGCCGTGACTGTTCTGCCTAGCGAGTGTGATGGCAGCGATCCAGCGCCTGGATTTGCTGCTGATCTTTCGGACCCAGATGATCACGTTACGCTAGGCAGATATGATGCTGCCGCACGTGAGTTCACCTTTACGGCATGGGTGAAGCCTAATGGCTATCAGCCGAATTTCTCGGCAATCCTTTGCACTGATGCAGACCCAGGTGTAAGTCAGGAGATTGGTTTGCAGTTTGTGAACGATCGAAACGAACTGGGGTATCTCTGGACTGGAGGACAGTGGTGGTGGAATTCTGGACTACGCCTTGAGCCGGATGTCTGGTCGCACGTTGCACTTACGGTTGATTCCAATGGAGCAACAGTATTTGTGAACGGATACCCAAGTACAAATGCTGTAAAACTGTCGCCCCTGCAACTTGGATCTCTGACATTTACACTGGGTACCTATCACTATTGGAGTTCGCGAAACTTCTCCGGTTTGATCGATGAAGTCTCGATCTATGCACGGAAATTGTCCGTCAGTGAGATACGCCGTTTGATGCACTTGGTCCGCTTGTCGGATGAATCAAACTTGTTGGCATACTACCAGTTCAATGAATCTCACGGACCAACGCTCTATGAGAAAAAGTCTGGAAGAGATGGTAGACTCGAAGGTGGTGCCCGCCGTGCGGCGTCAGGCGCGCTCGTCGGTCCTGGTGTGGGACAGGTGATTACTGTCACAGATTCAATGTCGACGCTGCTGTTCACAAGGCATGATGCGCAGATTACACTCACAAATCCTGTGCCTCCCAATACTGTGCTATCTCTCACGAGGCTGTATGTGTTGCCAGACGAACAATTGCGAAAAAGTCAGTCGCTGTTAGGAAGCTGGTTTGTGCTCGACGCTTTTACACTCGACAAACGTCCACTCGAAGTATCATCAATTATCCATGGCTGTGATTCACTCTTTACGCGCGAGCAAGCTACGGGGCGAAGCTTTGCGATGCAGTCGCGGTTTCAATGGGAAGTAGATTCGCCGTTTTCTTATGGCTTGGTCCCGAATAGTCTTGTCTACAATGCAGCCAACCACAGCCTGTCTACAACCGAGATAAGCCGCGGAATGATCACTTCACACCAGTTGTGTATCGGCTATGACGGTGCTGTTGTGAACGCAGAAGATATCTACAGCAAGGGCGGTAAGCTGACCGCGCATGCCGAGGCCGATGTTCTCCGTATAACAGGTTCTGAGCCCTTAGGAAGGATTGAACTCTATGATACGGCAGGACGGATTGTGCTTTCTCAGAACGACATTGTGCAGACATCCTGTGTTGTGTCGATAAGCCATTTGCCAACAGGAGTTTACATCCTCGTGTCTAACCAATGTTCGATACCTGTTGCTGTGATTCGGTAGTCTGGGTTAGTCTGATGCAGATGTGCCTGCAGGTAGTGAGGGCTTGACCATCACTGTTTGTTCCTTGTCTATAACGACGGCGCCAACATTTGCCCCCTTCGGTTTGCGCACGTACTTCCGCTGCGTATAGACGACGGGCACGTAGCTGGCATTTCTTGCATGAGAGTAATACGCTGTGATTCCAGCTGCGGCTTCTAAGACCTGCTTCGGGATCTTGGGTCCGGCAACACCACGGAGAACCGCATGTGAGCCACTTGCGCCGCGCACGTGCAGCCACCAGTCCTGCTGCTTTGCAAACTTCATCGTGAGCTCGTCGTTGTTTGCTGCAGACTTTCCAACGTAGAGGGTGTGCTGATCATCAAGGAGAAATACGCGGTATTTCTCTTCGGGCGCCTTCGAGGTTTGTGGGGAGTTCATTCGAGCCAGAGAGAGGGGTATGTGTGGGAGATCCTGAATGCATGCAGCTGTTGATGCCTGCTCCATATATGACTGAAGTTCTGTGAGCTCGCGTTCAAGAGCAGGAATCCTCAGTGTTCGGTGCTGCGCTGCAAGTTGCGAGGTGCGGGATTTGCCATACAGGCGCTGGGCATTTTCGAGTATGGTAAGCGCGGGCTGCAATGGAATGCGCACGGACTGATCAGTATTCCAATCAAGGGCATCAATAGCATCTAAATCCCGTCTATGGGGATCAGGTAGTGCCATCAATAGATCAGCCGAATGCCTGTAGTCATGCTCGCGAGTATCTCTGAGCTCATCTGTTCTGAGGTTCCGCAAGGTGCCTTCCACCCGGGACATTCGTCGTGAGATTACCTTGAGCATCGTCGTGCGCTGTGCCTCAAAATGCTTCCGCTGTTCACGAAGTGAAATCGTCTTCGCTAATGCCTGCAGCACACTACTGTATTCATGAAGCAGACTGGTGTGTGCAAGTGGCACAGGCGTAAGGAGCACGTCATTTTGATGTGAGACCACGTACCAGGTATGCGATTGCATCGCGAGCTCAAGCATGCTCTGTGATGTCTCTTGGAGTATTCGTTGCTGATCATGGTCAAGTTCATCGTAGCGAGCTGTACCATGAATTCCTGCTTTGAGACAGCATTCAATGGCAAACCACCTGCCCAGATGCGGTTGAAGTTCGGTCAGAACATGGACTGCGTCGCGTGTCACATCAACTTCTGGCGGCTTGCGCGCAGTGACAACGAAGGCGTACCCAACTCGATCGTGTTTGTTGTGCAGAGCGTCTACAACTACACCATTCTGAACAAGAACGATGTTGCCCTTGCCTGCAGAAAACAACTCAATGTGAAGTTGACAGTTTTCAAACCATAGCGTAATGATTCGGTCTTGTGGATGTTTCGTTACAAGTGCTAGCCGTTGGTGCCAAGCTTGCGTGAACACGTCGATTGAGTTGCGCAGAGCACGTCGAGTGTTGTCCTTTAGCAGGATTGTACCGAAACTCGAGCGAACATCACATTCCAAGAGGTGTGTATCTGTTGCGCTGGACAACTCGAGGATTGCAACCTCTTTTGACTGCGACCATGCACGCGTTAGTGTGAAGCCTTCAAAACGGGACATCAGCTCGTCGGCAAGGCGCTGAAGTGTTACATGGTGGCGGATCACGCTGCCGCTCGTTTAGATTTCTTCGCCTTTTGCTTGGATGGTAGCAGTGCAGGCTGTAAAGCTGAGGGGAGTAAACGCTGAATGCGTCGCAGGGCCTGAATGCGCGCAGTCGAGAGATTCTTAACCCATGCCTTCCATACTCTCAGATCAGCGTTAGTTGTGTCGGCATTCAGCAGAAGACGCGCGTTTGAACAGAAGTGCCCATCACTGCTAACTGACGCTAAATACCGCGTTATCTCACTTATGGTGAGCTTTCTACTGCGATTGATTCCTTCAACAGCGCTGTATCGAACCACTTGAAGCGAGTCTTTTAAGGGGGCGGCAAGAACTGAAAACGGAAGACTTAAAGTTGATCCCATAGCAAATGCAGCACGGGCGCGCACATATGCAACTGAGTCGTTTAACAGACTTGTGAGACGATTTATTGATGTTGTGTCACGAATCTCGCCAAGGGTATGTGCAGCTAGACGTCGCCTTCGCCAGTCCTGATGCGTTGAAAGCTCAAGAAGAATAGGAGACAACGCACGAGCTTTGATTGTGGATGCAATTGCAGCAGAAGTCCCAACAGCTGTATAGTTGCCGGATCGCAACCCACGCGCAAGCATCGCCAGCGTTGAGTCTGGATGCTGGGCATAAAGCTGCTTGGCTACGGTTTCTATGGTGATGCGCTGCCGAGGCATTTGCGTGCCGAGGTACTGTTCAAGTAGAGGAAGTACAGACACGCCCATACTTCCCAGTTGTCGGCGTGCTGGCTCGACTGAACTCTGAAAGCGTAGATGAGATGCAGAAGCGAGTACAAACAAACTATCGACAGACGAGGGAAGCCCAGCGTGAGACGTGACAGGTGCAGACTGTTGTTGAAGAACTTGCAGCGTAGTATCGGTATAATCTAGGAATGCACCGTAGGTTGAACGTATCCGCGAAGCCGAGTTGTCAAGGGAAGATGTATAGCGATCGTTACCCTGTGAGTCAATAAACAGGCTAATCATCCCATATCCTCGGCGATAGTCAGAAAACCCCATGGTATTGGTTGTGTCTTTTGCAAGGTAGCCGTCATCACCGCGAAGGTCGACAAAGATGGATACAGCATTTGCGTTGCCACTTCCTAAGGAAAGGCTCTCGCATGTGTAGGTGTCATTGCCATTCTCATCGAAGAGGAATCCGTATGCAATATCATGTCCGCAGCCCTGCGAAACTCCATGAGATACATATGTATCATCACCATTGAGGTCGTGCAGATATCCAGTTGCAAAATGTACACCTGACCCCTGGGCATATTGATAGGCTAGATATCTGTCATCGCCGCCACGGTCTATGAGCGAACCAAGACCAAACCAGTATCCTGTTCCTTGTCCGTAAATGTCGCAGACGTAGGTGTCGCTGCCACCACCGTCTGCTAAAACCGCAATTCCACCCGATGCATGTGGACGGCTTCCCAGAGCTGCACCTTGAGCGAATGTAATCTGGTGATTGTCGTATCGAAGCACATCCACGTAAGGACTTGCAGCCACGTACATATCGTTGCCTGTGCGGTCGGCAAGTACACCAACACCGCCAACGCCTGCAAATGCCTGAGATTGCGCGTGGCAGCGATAGTTGTCATTTCCAGAGTCATCGAGTAGGAGTCCGATACCAAGAATGCCAGCCCCTTGAGAATTCGTGCCACTAGAGTAGGAGTCATCTCCTTGAAGGTCATGGAGAATGCCATAGCCCATCAATCCAGACCCAAGCGAGTAGGACCCGGCAGAGTACACATCATTACCAGCACGATCAATGAGGACGCCAACGCCGTAAACACCGGCTCCCAGAGAATAATCATCACCGGAATACGAGTCATTTCCTTCGAGGTCAACAATGAATCGGACAGGATTGGCAAGGTGCTCGGCAAGGGACTCAGAAGTGAGTTTGTAGACATCATCACCACCAACATCAATAATCATGGTGAACTGACCCTGATAGACATCATTCCCCGGACCACCAATGGCAACTCTGCCAAATGGTGTGTCGAAGATGATCGTTGATATGCTGTCTGTCAATACGTCCTTTGCAAGTAACAGCTCGGATGAAATTCGCAACAGATCGTCATGCAATGATGGGCCGAGATCAAGTATCTTCTTTACCGAAGAGACGTGCACAGAGTTATAGATGGACTGCGCCCGCGTAAAAGAACTGTTTTCCTCTGTAAATGCATCCCAAACAGTGGTCGTTTCAGACTCTCGAGAAATGCGCCACAAAGAGTCTAGTGCTCCAGCAACAAGCAGGTTCTCTGCAGCATTTCTCTTTGATTGTGGTTTTAACGCTTCTGAGGCATGAATCAAAATTCCTGCATGGCGAAACAGCAGAATCGATGATGCGATATTGAGTTGGTTGACTCTGCTCTTAGCTATTCCCAGCTTGGAGGTTACAACTGATGATTCAGCCATCTTATCTATGTACACCCACCGGTAGCTTCCGAGATCTAATGCTTTGTGGAGCACTTGTTGTAATGGTTGCAATGACGATGATTCAGAGAGGCTTTTGTCGGCAATCTGTTCGCTGAGATCCACTGCCGAGTATGGATTGCGGAAGAGATTGTCTATCGTTGTAGATCTGTGATTGTCTCTGTCAACGAGATCGTGCGGCATCGCGAGGTCTCGCTGATGCATGCCCAAGACGAACAATGCAGAGTCTATCTGGCGCGACACACTGGACGCAATACGTGCTTGCGCGCGAAGTTCTGCTGCAGAAATCAAGCTGCAGAGAAGCAGCACACATGTATAAAAGACATGTACACTCATCAAAGTCTCATCAGTATTATCAATTGTTCTGCAAGCTTAGCATCGAGCTTTTCCAGCTGGGAAATCAATATTGACGCTTGTTCGGCGCGACCAATTCGTAACAGGCATCGGGCGCACGTGTATAGCACCTGCGGATTGGCAGGGAATCGCTGAAGCGCCTCACTGATGAAGGCTTCTGCCAGTTCGCACTTCTCGGCTTCAAAACAGCTGTTGATGCGGGATATGTGCAACACACTAGACGTGTCTCGCAATGAAACTGCCTGCTGGTGCGCAGTTAACGCCTCTGTGAGATTGCCATTCCTGCGATGCATGATGGCTAGTGAGTTGTAGGCATCAGGAGCCAGATACGACGAAACCAATGCGCAGCGGACAAATGTTTTTGCTGCATCCTCTACGAACCCTTTTTGTTCCTGCACAATTGCCAGGTTAAAGTAGGCTTCGCCGTAATTCGGCTTTAGCGCAATAGCTTTCTTGAGGGCTTTACTCGCTGAATCATATTGCTGCTGCCACATACGAAGCAGCCCAAGATTGTACCACGCCATCGGATCCTGTTGATTGCGGCGTGCGGCATCTGCGGCAACATTCATTGCACGTGCCGAATCTCCCGATTCCTGTAAAGCTCCTGTGAGTAAAAGGTAAGCCTCAGTTCGTGTTGAATCGAGTGTGATAGCTCGGTCCAAATATGCGACGGCTTCTGATGTCTTTTTACGAGCGAGCAAAGACTCCCCGGCAGCGAGTTGGTAGATGGCTACGTTGGGATAGCGCTCTGTGAGCAGCAGATGCAGCTCTGAGGCAGACGTGTATTGTTCGGTCTTGAAATAGCAGCGCGCCAGCTCGTACATCACAGCTGGATCAGATCGGCGGAACATGACCTCCTCAAACGGTGTAATAGCATCCTGATATCTACCGCTCTGCACGTAGGCCATGCCAAGTGCCCATTGCACCTGAACGGAATCAGAAAACCTCTTCGCCGCAGCAGTGAGTGTTTGCAGGCCAATCGCCCGCTGGTTGTTGCGCGAGTAACACTCTGCGAGCACCAGCCATGACTGCATGCGTGTTGAATCGAGCTGGAGAGATCTGTGGGCGCTTACAAGTGCTTGGGAGATTTTGTTCTGCTGCAACAATGAAAGGGTGTACAGACTATTGAGTTGGGCATTGGTTGAGGTTCCAGTGCTGCTCTTCGATAACAGGCGCTCAATCGCTGGCCAATCCTGCTTCTGCACAGCGTTTTGAAGGCTTCGCTCGTCAAGCTGCTGACCATGAGCAATCACATGACTCAACAGGAATACCAGCGCTGTTCGAATCAAGCGTCGTACGATGTGATCTTGCGATAGAGCTGGTGCGTATCGCATCCTACAGTTGAAGTGTTGTAGAGTTGCCATGTTGTTGGGTTGGCCTCAAAGTCCCATGTCTGAGGTGTTTCAGTCATGAACGGGGCCCTGTGAATATGCATCTCTTCGATGAGTTTGGCGTGCAGGAAGTTATCCAACGTAACTGGTCCACCTTCAAGGAGAATAGACTGTATTCCTTCTGTGAATAGTTGAAGCGCTATGTCACGGGCATGCATTCTACCGTCCACGGCACCTATGACGATCAATTCAACGCCGCGTTGTTGAAGTTCAGAGCTGCGATAACCGTGCGCACCCGACTCGGTAGTAACAACAATAGTGCGCTGTTCGTGTGCAGTTTCGGCGATAACAGAGTCAAGGGGCATTCTGCATGCTGGGTCGAGAACTATACGCACAGGATTTCTACCCTGTGTAAGCCGCACATTTAATGCTGGGTTATCCGCTAGAACGGTTCCAATTCCAACCATCACTGCGTCTACCTCTGCCCGCATGGCATGAACACGTTGTCGTGATTCCTCGCTGGTAATCCAGCGATCTTTAGAGGCGGTGCTGTCATAGCCGCCATTCTGCGTCAGTGCCATCTTTCCGACGATGTATGGCACCCTCGATCGCATGGCATGAAGGAAGTATCGAGCGGTCCATTCACATGCCTGTTGCTCGATGCCAACTTCAATTTGTTTTCCCGCCCGGCGGAGCATATCAAGCCCCTTGCCAGCAACCAAGGGATTGGGGTCGAGGCATCCAACAACTACACGCTCAAGTGGGGTAGCCGCAATCATGTCGGCGCATGGGGGCTGTTTCCCATGATGTGCACATGGCTCAAGGGTAACATACATTGTTGCCCCTGTAAGGTCTGCATCTGCAGCATTCCTGAGTGCATGAACTTCTGCATGTACACCACCATAATACTCATGCCAGCCCTCGGCGAGAATCTGTCCATCACGCACAATCACACATCCAACCAGAGGATTGGGACTCACGTGTCCAGTGCCAAGCTTTGCAAGCTCTATGGCGCGAAGCATGTAGCCAGAATCTACTTCTTGCTGAGTGGCCATGTAAATGTCAGCTGAGTGTGATACGGGGCCGGACGTGACGGGATCACGAGTTCGGCAGTGTATTCTCCGGGAGGCAGTGGGGTGCCGTCAACATCAGTACCGTTCCATTCAACAGTGTAGGCCGACTCCTCGCCGATCTGCTCAGGCCGCACGGGCAGCACAACGGTCAGGAAGGCCAGACCGGTTTGGGATTGCCATACAACATCGAGTCCCCGACGCACTGTTACGCGCAGGTCCTCAGAGGAGGGCAGGTATTCACCGTCGATTAGGCGATTTCGATGTGCAGTAACTCCCAGCGTGTAGGATGAATCGTCTGTACGTTGAATGAACGGAACCAGCGACAGTGCAGACGTGTCCTCAGCAGAGATCCTTGCAGGAAACACAGTAAAGATCGAACCAAGCTCGAGTGCGATCTGCAATGATGCAGTATCGAGTTCTTGTGGAAGCCTGCATCGAACGATACTGGTGGGTGAGCTGTGAGCCGCCCCGGAAGACTCTATGTCCATCGTAATGCTATCGCGATTGCCCGAAGGCGTTTTAAACAATAGCAGGGCACGGGAGTAGGTCATGCCTGCGCCAGCAGCAGGAACGCGAGCAGTAACAAGCAGTGCTTTATGGGTGTCAGGCACTAGAGTAATGATCTCTGTCGTGTAGACCTCCGTAGTTGCAGTCCTTGATGTGCGTACGGCAGGGGATGAACAACTGCCCAGCATGCACATCAAGAATGCACAGCACAGTAACGGGAACCGCATCATGAAACAGTAAGGCGAATAGTGGCATCAATGATGCTGCTGAGGTGCGTACCTGCGGCAGAGGCAACATCAAGTACTTCATTGTGTGTTACAGAACGAGACTGTGAGTCTGTAAGTGTATTTGTTACCATAGAAAATCCGATGGCGTTCATTCCGAGCCGCCCAGCCAAACGCAGTTCACGAGCTGTGGACATGCCCACAAGGTCTGCCCCCAGCTTACGAAGCATCCGTATCTCAGCTCGTGTCTCGTAGCTGGGCCCGAGAACCTGGCAATATGTGCCGGACTCAAGTGAAAGATGGTTCGAGCTGCAATGCTCGAGGACGGATTGGGCAGTAACTGCGTTGTTGGCAAGCAATGGCTCTATGGCATACAAGCTGCTTGAGGGCCCAGGCAGGAAGGTAAAATCGATCGTGTCTGTGATGAGGGCAATATCTCCTGCCGAGTATCGCCAATGCAGTCCACCTGCTGCGTTCGTAATGACGAGTGTTGTAACACCAATTGCGTGCATTAGCGCTACGAGCTGCATGCATTGCGATTCGCTGTGCCCTTCGTATGGATGCAGCCTGCCCGAGCAAAGAACAGCACTATGGCCATCTGCATCAAGCAGCGAAACCTGTGAATTGTGTCCGGCAACGGAGCTACACTTCAATCCTGGTAGGTCTGAGTAGCTAACAACATCTACAACCCCTCCATTGCCAGGTTGATATCGAAACCCGGACCCGGTGATGATACCGACCGTTGGAGGATTGCTCCACCTGCGCCGCAGGATATCGGCAGCCGGAACTGTTGCGTGATGCGTTAAGGGATTCATACTGCGAGAGCGGGCAAGTTAGCCCCTTGCCGACATTTTTCACGACGTATCTTTGCGAATGATCAGAAGTATGACCGGTTATGGAAAGGCCGAGGCTGATATTCTCGGCACTGCATGTACGATAGAGGCTCGTTGTGTAAACGGACGCTACCTAGAATTATCGACGAAGCTCCCGAGAGAGTGGTCTGATAAGGAAGGGCAGATTCGCGAAACTGTTCGCGAACACGTTACCCGAGGCTCGCTTACCTTGTTTGTGCGCCGTGCAGAATCGGCACAGGCAGGTGTTGTAGGATTGAATATCGAGACAGCGAAGGGGTACGTTGATTCACTTCGACGTATACAGCAGGAAACCGGCCTACCTGGAGAGATACGAATAGAGCATCTGGTCCATTTTTCGAGCATCTTTCAAGCTGCAGATACAGCATCTGAGGATGTTGATATCTGGCCTGCACTGCAGTCTGGGATTATCGACGCCCTGCATGCTCTCAACGCCATGCGCGATAAAGAAGGGGCTGAACTGGCCCGCGATCTGGAGCAACGCCTGACAATGATGTTGCAGAGCATCGATACAGTTGAGCAGATGAGTATGGCTCGTATCGACATAGAGCGAGTGCGTCTGCGTGAACGTGTGCGTCAGCTGGTCGAAGACGCGGTCGTTGATGAGCAGCGTTTGCAGCTCGAGATTGTGCTGCTCTCCGAAAAACTTGATGTTACCGAGGAATGTGTTCGGCTCCGGAGTCACATCAAGCACTTCCGCCAGTACATGAATGCAGATGACAAGGCAGGGCGAAAGCTAAACTTCTTGCTACAGGAAATGAACCGCGAGATCAACACCATCGGTTCAAAGTGTAATCATGCTGATATCGCCGTTATTGTCGTGGGTGTAAAAGAGGAGCTCGAGCGCATCAGGGAGCAAGTGCAGAATGTCGAATAGAAAGCATTTGATCGTCCTTAGTGCTCCCAGCGGTGCAGGTAAGACAACGGTGGCGCGGCATCTTCTCAGGACGTTCCCAGAAATGAAGTTCTCGGTGAGCGCTACCACGCGAAACATGCGGAATGGTGAAACGCATGGTAAGGACTACTTCTTTCTCACACGCGATGATTTCCGCCGGCGAATTGAAGAGGGAGACCTCGTTGAATACGAAGAGATCTTCGGTAATTACTATGGAACATTAAAGAGCTTCGTCGCCGATTCGATCTCAAGAGGAGAGTTTATAATTTTTGATGTTGATGTCAAAGGGGCTCTCTCTCTCAGGGCTGCTTTTCCAGAGGATACACTCCTGATGTTTGTTGCGCCGCCTTCAATTGAGGTTCTCGAGCAGCGACTGCGCAGCCGGCACACGGAAACCGATGAGCAAGTGCAGACGCGTCTTGCCCGCGCGGAGATGGAGATGGCACATCAGGATATGTTTGATGTTGTTCTGGTGAACAGCGATCTGGAGCAGACACTCTCTACTGCAGAATCTATCGCGCGGACGCATGTAGAAGGGGCTCCGCAGCAGCCGTCGCTCTTTGGAGAGTGAACGAGTGTTGTAACTTTGCAGTCTATGAGCAAGCGAACAACTACCGCAAAAACCAAGCAGCAGAACTCGTCACCAGTGCAGGGTCTTACGCACGCAGAAATCCTCGAAGACTATCGCATAGCAATAGTCAGTAGGCAGGCCTCGTTACTCGGACGGAAAGAAGTTCTTACCGGAAAGGCGAAGTTCGGCATCTTTGGTGACGGAAAGGAAGTAGCCCAGTTGGCGATGGCCCGGTCTTTCCAGCCAGGCGACTGGCGCAGTGGGTATTACCGCGACCAGACGTTTATGTTCGCCATCGGCGAGAGCGATGTTCAAAAGTTCTTTGCTCAGCTCTATGCTCACACAGATGTGGTTGCCGAGCCTGCAAGCGCTGGCAGGTCGATGAACGGCCACTTTGGCACACGTCTGCTTCGCGATGATGGCTCCTGGCTTCCGCAGACAGAGCGCAAAAATGTCTCCGCCGATATCTCGCCAACTGGATCGCAAATGCCGAGGTTGGTTGGCCTTGCATATGCCTCGCGTCTGTACAGAGAAGTCGAAGTATTACAAGAGCTTACAGAGTTCTCTTCACAAGGGAATGAGGTGGCTTTTGGAACCATCGGCAATGCCTCGAGTGCCGAAGGCATGTTCTGGGAAAGCGTTAATGCAATTGGTGTGTTAAAGGCACCTGCGATTATCTCGATATGGGACGATGGATACGGCATTAGTGTCCCGAATGAGTTTCAGGTAACGAAATCAAATGTTGGCGAACTGCTGCAGGGTTTCGCGCGCACGCAGGAATCGTCAACTGGATACGACATACAAGTTGTAAAAGCATGGGATTATCCTGCGCTGGTGCAGGCGTATGCTGCGGCGGCAGATACTGCCCGCAAGGAACATGTGCCGCAGATCATCCACGTGATTGAGGTTACGCAGCCACAGGGGCATTCCACATCGGGATCTCATGAGCGCTACAAATCAGCAGAGCGTCTGGCGTGGGAAGCAGAAATGGATGGCATCACACGAATGAGAGCATGGATACTTCACGAGGGTATTGCCTCTGAAGAAGAACTTGCGACGATCGAGGCCAGCGCTGCTGAACATGTGAAGCAGTCCAAGCAGGCGGCCTGGGATGCCTACAGTTTGCCAATTAAACATGAAATCGCCCAGTGTAGTGCGGTCCTTCATACAGCTGTTGAGAAGCTCACTGCCGGGGGACACGCCGCCGAATCACAGGAGGTAGGGCAGCTCGCGAGCGATCTCGAGAAGATTCGTGAGCCGTTTCGACGTGATATTATGTCGGCTCTGCACAAGGCGATACTCGCGACAGTGCGTGCAGATCAATCGGCCACAGCCGAGCTTAAATCCTGGAAGAAAGAATACGACGCGCAGATTCGCCCATTGTACAGCTCGCACCTCTTCTGCGAAACCAACAGCAGCCCCCTAATCAGAGAAGCTGTAGCTCCCACGTACGCTGCTGATGCTCCGTCAGTTAATGGTTCAGAGGTGATTCGCGCATGGTTTGATCATGCTCTAGCTACCGACGCCCGCGTGAGCATTTTTGGTGAGGATACAGGGTTCCTGGGGGACGTTAATCAGGGCACGTCCGGACTTCAGGCAGAGTATGGGGTATTGAGGGTTAGTGATGTCGGGATTCGGGAGTGCACCATTTTGGGTCAGGCCATTGGCATGGCCATGCGCGGACTGCGTCCAATTGCAGAAATACAGTATCTCGATTACTTGCTGTATGCACTTCAGCTGATGAGCGATGATCTTGCCACGGTGCACTGGCGCACCAGGGGCGGCCAAAAGGCACCGGTAATCGTACGCACGCGGGGTCACCGTTTGGAAGGTATCTGGCATTCCGGCTCACCAATGGCAGGAATCATCAACCTGGTGCGTGGAATGCATGTTTGCGTTCCTCGCAACTTTGTTCAGGCAGCTGGTATGTATAACACGCTGCTCAAGGGCGATGATCCGGCAATCGTGGTCGAGGTTCTTAATGGATATCGTCTCAAGGAACAGCTGCCAGCAAACATGGGACAGTATTCCGTGCCACTCGGTGTGCCAGAAGTTGTAAGAACAGGAAGCGACATTACACTGGTTACCTATGGTGCTACTGTGCGGGTGGCACTTGATGCCGCGGCATCGTTGGAGCGTCTTGGAATATCCATTGAAGTAGTGGATGTTCAGACACTCCTCCCGTTCGATACCACAGGAATCATCTGTGAGTCGCTGAAGAAAACAAACAGGGTGATTTTCGTAGATGAAGATGTCCCTGGAGGCACCACGGCCTTTATGATGCGTGAAGTACTTGAGGTGCAAGGGGGCTATACATATCTCGACTCAGCCCCTGCAACAATGGCCGCAGCACAGCATCGTCCGGCATACGGCACAGACGGCAATTTCTGGTCAAAACCAGAAGCAGAGCATATCACTGAGCGTGTATATGCTATCATGCGCGAGAGCAATCCAACAAGATTTCCCGAAGTTTTCTGAACGAGAATCAATAGGTTGCAGTAGAGCGTATGTCGAGCATTGGAACATAACACGTGCATTACGTGTTGTCGAGCGTGTGACCGGTTGTTGCGGGTCAGCCTGAGGGCTTTCATGCACGCATTGTTGGAAGTGCACAGGTTGCATCGGGTTTCTGTACTGCAACACGGTCCACTATTGAGTAACTGAATTTAGTCATAATCACCACGGGTATACTATGAAGTCGTTTGCATTTGCTGTCGTAGTGTTGATTAGCAGCTACGCAGTGGGTATAGCAGCCGCAGATAAGGCAGCGCTGATGGCAAAAGGGCAGAAAGTTTATAACGAATACTGCAAGACATGTCATCAGCCAAACGGCCAAGGGTTGGGCACTGTCTATCCGCCCCTTGCCAAAAGTGATTATTTGAAAAACACTCCGATGCCGACAATCATTAAAGAAGTTGTTAACGGCAAGAGTGGTAAGGTCAAGGTAAACGGTAAAGAGTACAATGGCGTAATGGCACCGTTGCCAAAGAAGTACACAGATGATGATATCGCAGGTGTGATAACTTACGTCTATAACAGCTTTGGTAACTCAGGTCCAGTTGTTACCCCAGCAGACGTAAAGAAGCACAAGAAGAAGTAACAGACCCAAACTGTCAAGAATGCATGCCCCTTGTGCCTGTCGACACAAGGGGCATGTGTATTTTTGCAGCCTATCATCGAATGTGAGGAAGGAACATGGCCAAATCTCCGGCATCAGCCTATAGTGCACAGCAGCAGCGCGAACTGCTCAAGTACATGCTTATGGCTCGTGAATTCGACAATGCGATGCTACGTCTGTACAGGCAGGGAAAGGCCTTTGGCGGAGTGTATTCTCAGCTTGGAAACGAAGCAGTGAGTGTTGGAAGTGCGTATGCGCTGGACCGGTTCAAGGACGTGCTCTTTCCAATGCACCGCAATATTGGTGGTCATTTCGTCTTTGGGCAGTCATTAGATCAGTTGATGCTAAACCACCTTGCCCGAAAGGGGAGTCAGATGCGTGGAACTGATGGTACAGGCCATTATGCAGACCCTGCACTCCGCATCTACGGCAATGTTTCGCACCTCGGTGCAATGATTCCGGTGGCAGCAGGATTTTCACTAGCCGACAAGCTGCGGGGTATCACAACAGTATCGTTGACATACATTGGCGATGGTGGAGCCCAGGTTGGTGAAGTGCACGAGGCCCTGAATTTTGCTGCGGTACACAAGCTTCCGCTTATTCTGATCATTGAGAATAACCAGTACGCATATTCCACACCAAACTCTCTAGAGTTTGCATGTGAGAATCTGAGCGACAGAGCAATCGGTTACGGAATGCACGGTGTAACGATAGATGGTACGGACGTTGAGCTCGTGTATGCTACGTGCACGGAAGCAGTCGATCGAGCGCGACGTGGTGAGGGGCCTACGCTTATCGAGACACGCACAATGCGTATGAGAGGTCATGCTGAACATGATGACTTCGCCTACGTCCCTAAAGAGATGCTTGAAGAATGGTCCAAAAAAGATCCAGTAGAAACATACATCACACTTCTCGACAAGCGAAAGGTTATGAGCCGCACGGGAGCCACAGCCCTGCGTGAGCAAATACTTGCCGATATGATCGCTGCAATCGACCGAGCCCTCGAACAACCGTGGCCGGATGCAGAAGAAGGAATGAAGTCGGTGTTTATGTCAGAACAGGCGGAGGGCTGAAACGATGATAATGACCTACCTAGAGGCAATCGCCGATGCAATGCGCGTTGAGATGCGCAGAGACGAATCCGTAATCATGATTGGCGAGGATATCGGTACCTACGGGGGCGCCTTTAAGCTCACGAAAGGCTTTCTTGACGAGTTCGGTTCAAATCGCATCATCGATGCGCCAATCTCAGAGACTGCAATCATCGGTGCCGCCATCGGAGCTTCTTTAA
Organism: Kapaibacterium sp. (SeqCode); assembly: GCA_044345485.1. Classification (GTDB taxonomy): domain Bacteria; phylum Bacteroidota; class Ignavibacteria; order Kapaibacteriales; family Kapaibacteriaceae; genus UBA10438. The sequence goes on along the minus strand of JBIJAX010000002.1, from coordinate 39,964 downwards.
ATGGTATGAGGCCAATTGCTGAGATGCAGTTTATGGATTTCATTACCAACGGCTTTAACCAACTTGTAACGGTTGCCGGCACAACGGCGTATCGATGGTCTCTCCCTGTACCAATGGTTGTCAGAGGTCCATCAGGTGGCGGTGTTGGAGCTAATCCTTTCCATAGCCGCAACTCTGAAGCATGGTTTGCTCACGCTACCGGACTCAAAGTTGTTTGCCCTGCATTTCCAGATGATGCCAAGGGGCTGATGATGGCCTCTATTCGGGATAACGACCCTGTGGTGTTCTTTGAGCACAAAGGGCTGTATCGCAAGATCAAGGGAGAAGTGCCGGAGGGCGAGTATATCGTTCCACTTGGCAAAGCGCGTACTGTGCGCCCGGGTGCACACTGTTCGGTGATCGCATATGGATCTGCAGTGCACATGGCACTGGAAGCTGCTGACATCCTTGCAGCCGAAGGCATCGAGGTTGAGATTGTTGATATCCGCACGCTCGTGCCATTTGATGAAGAGTCAGTGCTGGAATCAGTTAAGAAAACCGGTAGAGCTGTTGTTGCCCATGAGGCCGTTCTTACCGCGGGTTTTGGTGGTGAGATCGCAGCGAGAATTGCCGACAAAGCTTTTCAGTGGTTGGATGCACCCGTCAAACGTGTTGCGGCATTTGATAGTCCTACGCCATTTGCACCTACCTTAGAGAAGGCTGTTCTTCCAAATGCCGAAAAAATCGCACACACGATTCGGCAGGTATGTTCGTTCTAGGTTGTTGAAAAGTTTGCGCTTACTCGCGCAACACGAATCGTATTTTTGCGCTCATTATTCTCACTAGGGTCTGCACATGGCAAGAGTCCATTTCAGCGTCACATACTCGATTGCCGACGGCAAGCGCGGGGATTATCTGAATGCAATCGCGAACGTTCGTTCATTTTATGCGAATACAGACGTTGAGTTTTCTCTGTACGAGGTAAAAGGAAAGCATAATCACTTTCAAGAAGTGTATGTGTTCCCATCTGCCGAATCGTACGAGGCATCCGACGATCCTGAGGCAACAGCGCCAATCTCTGCCTCACTTGAGAAGATTTACTCTCTTGCGAAGGACGTTCGCTACGATGTAGCAAATGAAATTGCCTAACAACCACATAGGGCAGTGATGAAGATCGCCTATGATGCCATCCTGCTTCTAGGCCGTAGCGGTATCGAGCGGTATGCACGTGAGCTTATCAAGCATGTCGCTATGTGCGCAGATTCTTATGAACTGCGGTTAGTCTCCGGCACGGAGTACGGTGGAGCAACCAAGGAGTATTTTAGGCATCTTTCAAACGTAGACACGCGGTCCGTCATACCGCACGAGAGGCTACTTGGAGCGCCATTACGGTTGCTGATGCGCTCTGTTCAACGTCGCCGTTTCTCCAGGGCTGTTCGCGACGTCGATGTCGTGCATATGCTGGGGCCCACCAAATTCGTACCGTCTGGACCACCGGTGGTTGTTACCATTCACGACCTGTTTCCGATGGATTCGTCGTTTGGTCTCAGTGCTGATATGCAGAGAAGGTTTCCCGGCAGGATTGACCGTCAACTCAGGGCTGCGTCAGCTGTTCTTTGTCCGTCTTCGTATGTAGCCGGTACAATTCGTGAGTCGTTCCCCTGGTATAAGGGCCCAATTGCGGTTACACCATTGGCTGCCAGTGATGCCTTTACCCCGACGGAACTGTCAGATCATGTTCGCAGGAAGCACGCTATACATGATCGGTTCATACTTTTCGTCGGCAGGGTAGACCCTCGCAAGAATATTCCTCGAATGCTGAGGGCATGGGCATCGCTGTCCCCTGAACTGAGATCCCAGACGCAGTTTGTGCTTCTTCTGGCAGGAGATCCAGCCTCACTCGAGAAACTCAAGAAAGAGCACCACGACGTGTTATCCGATCCGTCGATCAGACTGATCTACGAGGTGCCGTCTAGCGAAATGATCCAGCTTTTGTCTGCCTCCCGAGCTCTCGTGTTCGCAACACTTGGTGAGGGCTTTGGGCTCCCAGTGATCGAAGCCATGAAGTGCGGATGCCCTGTAATTGCATCGAACACCACCTCGCTGCCGGAGGTAGGGGGCGATGCTGCATTGTATGTAGATCCCAATGATGTTGATTCAATTGCCAATGCCATGCAGAAGTGCCTCATCGATGACGATGCAGTAGCGGATTTAAGACAACGTGGGATACTGCATGCTCAACAGTTTACATGGCACGAAACAGCGCGGAAAACACTCGACGTCTATTCATCGGTCATGTAATGTCCGAATCGCATCTCTCAGTCGGCTACGATATCAGCTCCATATTCGGGCGCAACGGTATCGCACGGTATTCACGAGAGCTCTTGCTGCAGATGTCACGGCGCGCGGATGTGTCTACGCATCTTGTCGGAACACGAAATCAACGGGATGAGCTGTTATCGTTGTTTCATGGAACACTGCCCGTTGATACGGAGCTCTCACTGACACATGAACGGGCATTGGGAGCCCCGTTGCGTAGACTTGTCCGTCTCTGGAAAGCACGTGAGATACGCGGTTTGTTTTCGAGCGATGATGTTTTACATTATCTCGGACCACAGAAGATTTTCGCGAACCATAGTCGTGCGGTTTCAACAGTTCATGATCTGATTCCACTCTATGATACGTTTTCAGTGGATGCTGGATTGCGCTATCGATTTCCTCGCATGATTGAGCGGCAGCTGCGCCACTCAGATGCGGTTGTGTGTCCGTCACAGTGGGTTGCAGATACTGTTTATGAGCGGTTCCCATGGTATCAGGGCCCGGTAACCGTGACGCCCCTTGCCGCCGGCAGCCGGTTTAGGCCAACTGAACTCAGTTCAGCCGTGCGTCTGCGGTACAACCTTCCGGAACGCTATATGGTTTTTGTCGGACGAATCGACGTTGCCCGCAAGAATCTCGACGTGATACTCTCGGCATGGCTATCACTCGATCGTAACACACGCAGTGGCTCGCAGTTCCTTGTTATCACGGATCGCACAGACGCAGATGTTCAGAGGTTTCTCCATGATCATAAGTTAGAGGTCGATTCATCAGTTCGATTTCTCACTTCAGTTACGACTGAGGAAATGGTTGAAATCCTCAGTAATGCGCGAGCAATGGTGTTTGCCTCTCAAGCAGAGGGCTTTGGGTTGCCTATCCTTGAGGCAATGCAATGTGGATGTCCAGTTATAACGTCAAATGCCACCTCGATGCCAGAAGTAGGAGGGGATGCAGCGCTCTACGTTAGCCCAAGCAACATGGAAGAAGTGCGTAGCTCGATGCAGATGGTACTCGGTAGCGAATCTGTGTATGGGGATCTAAAGATCAAGGGGTTGACACGAAGCAAACAGTTCTCATGGGGCACCACAGCTGAGTTAACAGTTCAGGCGTATAGGTCATGTCCGCACCGATAGTACTCCCTGATACTCCCAAGATCTTGTTTCTTCGACAGGATCGCATTGGCGATGTCTTTGTATCCACGCCTGTAGTGCGGGCAGTACGCAATCGCTACCCTAACGCAGAGATACATTTTCTGGTATCGAGAAACAATATCGCTGCGGACTTTGCCCTGCGACAGTGTGTGAATAAGGTTGTGGTGCTCAGGAAGTCACTTCCAGCACTAGCTGCACTGCTTGTTACCTTACGCCGTGAACGCTATGATCTCGTCATTGATCTTAACCATACCGCATCGACAACGTCTGTGATGCTTCGACGTGCTGCGAGAGCCACCAACTGTATCGCATTAGAAACCGGACGAGATCAGGCAACGACGCATGCTGTGCCGCAGGGGGACAGATCTGTACGCCACATTGTAGACGTGCTATGCGATCTGACTCGGCCCCTAGGGTTCTTGGTCTCTGAACATGACCGCAGACCTATCGTTGAACCAGAAGAAGGGATCATCGATGTGGTCTCGTCAAAGGTGCGCCGTGGTCCGTCGAAAAAGGTTCTTGGTGTTCAGATATCTGGCTCATCTGTAGACAGAATGTATCCTGCCGAGGCAATGATAGAAGCCATGCGGATGATAGCAGCGCATATTACAGATGTTGCCATTGTGGTGCTGTCTGCCCCCTCTGAAGAAGGTACGGCGAGGTATGTTGCAGAGCAGACTGGGGCCGTATACGTGCAGCCCGGTCCAACGTATCAGCACTTTGCTGCTGCCATTGCATCATGTGATTGGCTTCTAAGCCCTGATACGGCTGCTATACATGTTGCGGCAGCGCATAACATACCGTGTGTTGTGTTGTTCTCGCGCGACCACAGAGGTTTTCTCAACTGGCTGCCGTATAAAACGTACTGTGATCCAGTGATCACAGACGGTTCATCGTTAGCCGCAATCTCACCAGGTATCATCGCCGATAAAGTCATAGCGATGATATCTCGCTAGTATGGCTTTGGTAAATTGCCGGTAGTAACACCTTTTTGTTTCTCGTATGAACTTTGAACAACGAACGATAACCTGTGGGGCTCTGCGTCCTGCTCATGACGGACAGACTGTTACACTCAACGGATGGGTCAATGCACGACGTGACTATGGCGGCGTAATCTTCATTGATCTGCGAGACAGAGAAGGGGTAACGCAGGTTGTTGTTGATTCGGCCCACACTCCCGAGATTGCCCAACAGATCCACGAGGTTCGTGCCGAGTATGTTCTATGGGTCCGCGGCAATGTGCGGATGCGGGAGAATCCCAACCCGCGTATTCCAACCGGTCTGATCGAAATCCTTGCTTCAGAAGTAGGTATCATTAATCCGGCAGAAGTGCCACCGTTCGAGATCGTTGATGACCTCGGTACCAACGAAGAGCTGCGCCTAAAGCACCGCTACCTGGATTTGCGCAGACCTGTGCTTCAGAAGAACTTCCTCGTTCGAAACAAGTTGTATCAGATTACGCACAGATTCTTCGAAGACGAGGGTTTCCTTGAAGTTGAAACACCGGTGTTAACGAAGTCAACACCGGAAGGCGCGCGAGACTTCTTGGTGCCAAGTCGGATTAACAAGGGTCGGTTTTACGCGCTGCCTCAGTCTCCTCAGCTGTTTAAACAACTTCTGATGGTTTCCGGATTTGACAAATACATGCAGATCGTCAAGTGCTTCCGTGACGAAGATCTCCGAGCCGACCGTCAGCCTGAATTCACGCAGATCGACGTTGAAATGTCGTTTATCCAGCAGGAAGATATTCTAGGCCTAACTGAGCGGTTCGTTCAGAGAGCGTGGAAGGAAATTCTTGATTATCAAACACCAGAATCATTTCCGAGAATGAGCTTCCATCATGCAATGGAAACTTATGGCTCGGACAAGCCTGACATACGCTATGATCTCAAGCTTGTCAACGCCACGGAGATTTCCAGCACAACCGATTTCTCAATTTTTCGTGATGCTGTCGCCACGGGTGGGAGCGTCATGGCGCTCAACGCAAAGGGCTGTGCATCGTTCTCACGGAAGCAGATCGATGAACTTACCGAGCACGCGAAAAAGTATGGAGCTAAGGGGCTACCATGGCTGAAAAAGCTCAACGGCGAGGTAACGGGATCGTTCCTCAAGGCAGTTAGCCAAGAACAGGCCGCTGCACTGCTTTCTCACACGCAGGCAGAGGACGGTGATCTCGTGCTGTTTGTCCCAGGAGAGTGGGAACGCTCCTGCACCATTGCCGGTGCACTCCGCACCGAAATTGCCCGCAGAACTGGAATACTTGATTCGCTTAAGGGCACCTACTCATTCCACTGGGTTACGGAGTTTCCGTTGCTGGAATACAGCGAGGAAGAAGAGCGCTGGATTGCGAGGCACCACCCATTTACCTCACCAATGAATGACGATGTTGAGCTCCTGGCTACAGATCCTTCCCGAGCCAGGGCGTTAGCACATGATTTGATCATCAATGGATATGAGGTGGCTGGCGGTTCGGTTCGGATTCATACGAACGCCGTACAACAGCGCATGTTTGATTTGTTGGGCTTTTCACGCGAGGATGCAAGTGCTAAGTTCGGCTTCCTGTTGGATGCTCTTACATATGGTGCGCCTCCACACGGAGGAATTGCATTTGGATTTGACCGCCTAGTGATGCTGTTATGTGGAACGGATAACATTCGCGATGTGATTGCGTTTCCGAAGACAACATCAGGACTTTCACTTATGGATGGATGCCCTTCTGGTATTGATGGAAAGCAGCTGAATGATCTTGGCATTGCAACAAATGTGGAAGGGTAGTCACACGATGCGAATGATCGTGATCCTCATAGCTGGGATTCTGTTCCAGCACTGTGCTGCAGGCATGTCGGAAAATGGAACGCAGCGGAAGTTTCGAGATGTGAGGCAGATGGTTCAGGATTCCGCATGGGATTCACTGCCAATTGGAAAGTTGATTGCAAAAGTTGGACTTCAGCTTCTAGACGTGCCCTATGTCGGTGGTACACTCGACGGGCCCGGCAGAGAACATTGCACAGTTGATATGCTGCGATTAGACTGTGTAACCCTTTTCGAAGTATCCCTGAACATGGGCCGCATCATCAAACAGGGAAAGGATTCACTTGATGATCTAATTGGCGCCGTTACCTACACACGATACAGGGACGGCGAGCTGACGGACTATACGAGCCGGCTTCACTATACGTCTGACTGGATCGAGAACAACATAAAGAAAGGCACAGTTGTTGACGTAACCCCCCAGTTAGGAGGCAAGCCGTTCCCACTAGCACTTGGATTTATGTCTCAGAATCCAAGGTATTACCCTGCGCTCGTCGAAAACCCACAGTTTGTGTCGGTCATGCAGAGCATAGAGCAGCGCGTGAACATGACATCAAGAGCTATCATTCACAAAGAAGATATTGCATCGATCGAAGCGCAACTTCAGGATGGCGACATCATCGCAATTGCTACATCAAGGAAGGGGCTCGATTACTCACACACGGGACTTATCGTTCGAGAGGGGAAACGAGCTCGTTTTCTGCATGCTTCGTCGGTTAAAAAGAAGGTTGTGCTCGACGGTCCGATATCTGAATATGTTTCAAGGACAGAAACAAATCTTGGAATTAGCGTGCTTCGCCCCTTGCCGCCTGTGACGCAATGACGTGCATCCGTTCGAGAATGAACGATGAATTCTGATCAAAGACGGACAAGACATCATTTTTCGATACTGAATGTCCAGCCGCCTCAGACATAGTGGCGCTGCTTCGCATTAGGAGCGAGGTGATTCGATCGGCCTCATGCGGTGAGTGCGAAATTACTTGGGCCAGCTGCTCGTGGCCCGCGCCACAGAGAATTGAACCGTGTTGTAGCAAAACGCCATCAAACACCCGTTGGGCAGATCCAACTACCTTCTTGGTCCCTAGCAGTATCTCGCTTTTTGCATGACTCGTGAAGCAGGCCTGACCGATAGCCTGTTGCGATGAATAGTGTTCCCGAAAGTCTGTCGATACAGATGCATGCGATAACGCAGATGCCATCTGATGCAGTACGAAATACAACATGTCATGAATAGAGGCATATATCTGTTGTGCGCGCGTTGCATCCGGCATTGCAATGCAAATACAATACGTCACTTCCTCCGCATGCAATACCGCTCGGCCGCCCGTTGGACGCTGAACTAGATCGAGACCGAGGTGATTAAGTGCCTCTTTGTTGAGGTTTTCGGTGGTTTGATGCTTCCCAAGAGACACGCACCAAGGGTCCCACGTGTAGAAGCGGATTCCTGCGGCGAGACTGCCACTGCCTACAAGAGCATGCAGATCAAGATCAGCCTGCATGTTAGCTGAACCCACAGCAGGTTCATCTATGCGAACAGTGCAATTCATTGACCGATTATTCGAAGGAAACGGAGTTTCCCCACACGAAGAACACGTTGCTCGGTTATATCAACTGTCGCATAAGGATCTGTTACCTTGACTGCGTCAATCGATACCCCTCCCTGTGTTACAAGTCGCCGAGCTTCACTTTTCGATGCAGACATTGCTGTGTCAACCAAGAGCGAGACGATGTCTGTCTGCAGATACTGCAGGGTACGTTCTTCGATTACGTCTGGAATGTCCTTTTTCACGAACACCCGTTCAAACTCGGCGAGTGCATCATCGCCTGCAGTTGCGCCATGATAGAGCCCTACGATGCGTTTAGCAACATCAATTTTCGCATTGCGAGGATGCAATGATCCGTCTGCAAGCCCCTTGGTAACCGACACAACCTCGGATGGTGTTGCAAAGCATGCGTACTCTAAATAGCGAGGAATCATGTTGTCAGGAATCGACATCGTCTTTCCAAACATATCCTTTGCGCTGTCGGTAAGGCCGATGTAATTATCTAATGACTTACTCATCTTCTCAACGCCATCCGTGCCTTCAAGGATTGGCATTGTGAGAATGCATTGAGGTTCAAAACCTGAACCGCGCATGATTTCTCGTCCAACGAGGAGATTAAACTTCTGATCTGTGCCGCCAATTTCGATGTCTGCATTTACGGCAACAGAGTCGTATGCCTGTGTCAAAGGATACATAAACTCATGAAGGGAAATTGGTTCTCCACCTTTGTAGCGTTTCGTAAAGTCATCTCGCTCGAGAAGCTGAGCAACGGTGTACTTTGAGGTGAGACGAATCACGTCACGAAAACTCAATTCATCAAGCCAGCTAGAGTTATAGACCACTTCTGTCTTTTCGAGGTCAAGAATCTTTGATGCTTGATCAACATAGGTCTTGCCGTTATGTCGAGTCTCCTCAATTGTAAGAGCTGGACGTGTCTTTGACTTACCCGTAGGATCGCCGATCGTTGCGGTAAAGTCTCCAATAATCAGCACCACTACGTGCCCTAGGTCTTGAAACTGTCGCAACTTTCGAAGAACCACAGCGTGCCCAATGTGTATGTCGGGTCGGCTTGGGTCTAGTCCGAGCTTGATCCTTAGAGGTTTATTGGTAGCGATGCTGCGTTCGAGCTTTGCGATAACATCAGCCTCCGGCAGAAGGTCTACCGTATGCTCCTTGATGATCGCAAGTTGTTCTTGAAGAGTTTTCATAGTTCGTAGGTAGGATACGGTCTAATCGTCGGAAGACCTGCGTTGAAGTTCACGTTTTATATCGCGCTCTTTTGAGCTTGCCCGCTTGTCGAACAATTTCTTGCCGCGGACCAATCCAAGCTCAACCTTCACGTAGGGCCCCGAAAAATATATAGAGAGCGGCACAACCGTAAGCCCCTTTTCTTCGATGCCTTCACGCATTTTGCGGAGCTCATAAGCCTTGAGCAATAGTTTACGTTTGCGAAGGGGCTCGTGATTCTCACGATTACCAAAATCGTAAGGAGAGATATGTAGTCCCAACAGGAAGCACTCATCGTTCTGCCTGCTCGGAAACATTGCATAGGCGTCTGCAAGATTGACCTTGCCAGCACGAAGGGATTTTACCTCAGTGCCGAGCAGGGCAATGCCAGCCTCAAAGCGCTGCAGAACTTCATATTCGTGCAGGGCCTTGCGGTTGGTGATGATTGTCCGTATGGTTCGTTCACTGCTTTGCATAACGAAAAAAGCCCCACGCAATATCGTAGGGCTCTTCAGCGGAGAGGGAGGGATTCGAACCCTCGGTAGCGGTTTATACCACTACGACGGTTTAGCAAACCGTTGCCTTCAGCCACTCGGCCACCTCTCCTTACGGTTGGCAAAGATACGACGCGAAATGAATTCGGCAATTGTGCCATGGCCATGTTTATTTTCGTCTCGTGAAAGCAAGCACCGAGACACCGCTGATGCGGCAGTACAACCAGATCAAGAGCCGTCATCCGGATACTATCCTGTTGTTTCGGCTAGGAGACTTTTACGAAACGTTTGGCGAAGATGCTATTACTGCCTCAAAAGCATGCGGTATTACTCTCACAAAACGCAACAATGGCTCAGCAGGGGAAATGCCACTGGCTGGCTTCCCACACCACCAGCTAGACAACTACCTGCCCAAGCTGGTTGCTGCTGGACATCGTGTAGCAGTATGTGAACAATTAGAAGACCCGAAATCTGCCAAGGGTATTGTAAAGCGCGACGTAGTAGAAGTAGTTACTCCGGGAGTTGTGCTATACGATAAACTGCTCGACAGTCGGCGCAATACCTACGTAGCTGCGATTGTCGCTCCTGTGCAAGAGGGAGGCAGCTGGGGGCTCTCTGTTGCCGATGTCTCTACTGGATCGTTCACCGCTGGTGAGGTTTCGCCGAACTCGATAGAGTCTGTACTCGACTCATTCTCCCCAGCAGAAGTCATCGTAGACAAGAGTCAGCGAATTCACACAGAAATTCTCCTACACAAATGCTCCTCGAAGCCAGCAGTTACTCGACTGGAATCATGGCACTTTGATCGTGCAACATGCCAAGAACAGCTCAATAGGCATTTTGGCACTGCATCATTAAAAGGATTTGGGCTTCAGGATGTTGAACCCGGCATTGTTGCCGCGGGAGTCTTGTTGCACTACGTTGCGGAATCACAGAAGAACGCGCTCACACAGTTGCAGTCGATCAGACTTCTACGCCACGACGACGTAATGATCCTAGATGCCGCTACGCGCAGGAACCTTGAGATCCAAGCACCGATGAATGCACATGCAACGTCTGGTGCGTTGGTTGAGTTACTTGACCAGACCTCAACACCCATGGGGGCACGCCTGCTACGGTGGTGGATGCAGACACCACTTCGGAATCAGCCGCGCTTGGAACAACGTCTCGGAGTGGTTCGCGCATTGTTCTCGAATTCCGACTGCAACAGTGCATTGCGGGAGTCACTTTCTCTTGTGGGAGACCTTGAACGGCTCCTTACCAAGATTGTAGCAAACAAGGCTACCGCTCGAGAAGTTGGTGCATTGCGCAGTGGATTACGCATACTGCCCGAAGCGATTCACGTATGCCACGGGGTATCCTCGGCTGAACTTGCCAAACTGTGCTCAGGAATTGGTAATCACCAAGATATAGTCGCATCTATCGATGCTGCGCTTGTTGATGAGCCCCCTGCAGCAATTGGATCGGGAGGGATGTTCCGCTCAGGCTACGATCATCAGCTTGATGATGCAAGTTCTGCGTTACTCCATGGAAAAGAGTGGATCACGACATATCAGCAGCGATTGCGAGATGAAACAGGCATACCAAATCTTAAGATCGGCTATACCTCGGTGTTTGGGTACTACATTGAGATTAGCAACGCACAAAAATCGAAAGTGCCAGAGTCATTTGATCGCAGACAGACTCTTGCCAACGCTGAGAGATACATCACTTCTGAGCTCAAAGAACTTGAGCAAAAAATATTATCGGCGCAGGAAATTGTTGTGCAGCGAGAGTCATATCTGCTCCATGCACTCCGTGAGCGTCTAGCGAGTACGTGCGAGTCGCTGCAGCAGACATTACAGCGTGTCGCAATGCTCGATGTACTCAGCTCGTTTGCTTATGTGGCAAAGCTCTACTCGTTTGTTGAGCCTCTTCTTCATGAGGGCACTCGTCTTGATATCGATGGTGCTCGACATCCTGTTATTGAGCGTCTATTGCCTCCTGGGGTGCAGTATGTGCCCAATTCAGTCAAGATCGATACTGAAGCGTCACAGGTGCACATCATAACCGGACCGAACATGTCTGGTAAGTCTAGTTATTTGCGTCAGGTGGGAATCTGCGTCTACCTTGCTCATATTGGTTCCTTTGTGCCAGCTGATCGCGCAGATATACCATTAACAGATCGAATCTTTACAAGAGTTGGTGCGCAGGATAATATCCTTGCTGGCGAAAGTACATTTCTTGTTGAGATGCAAGAATCTGCCAATATTCTCAACAACGCAACCGACCGTAGTCTTATTCTACTCGATGAAGTTGGTCGGGGTACAGCAACGTATGATGGTATATCGATAGCATGGGCTATCGCAGAATATATTCATGACCGGATCGGTGCAAAGACAATGTTTGCAACACATTATCACGAGCTTACTCAGCTGGCAGAACGATGTAACCGCATTGAGAACTTCCAAGTGGAAGTGCAGGAAATCAACAATGACATCGTCTTTACACACCGAGTAATTCCTGGTCATAGCGATCACTCGTTCGGCATCCATGTTGCAAAGATGGCTGGAATGCCTGCTGCGGTGGTTGATACTGCAAAGAAAGTTCTTCGGAAGATGGAGAACGATCATGATCACCAATCATCAGGACTTCTTAGCGTGCAAAGCTTAGGGCAGGTTTCATTATTCGAAGTGCGTGATGACGATGTCCGTTCTCGTATTGCAGACCTTGACATTAACAATATGACGCCGATGCAAGCTTTGCAGACGCTCATGGATTTACGAAAGACAATTGATGAATGAAGATGTAAAGAAGCTCTGGTCTCAACGCGATCGCGTAACGAGAGTAATCACGAAGGACGGTACCTTTCGTGCAGCGTTGATTCATAATCCAACTACAGTCCGCACAGCACAGCAGAAACACGCTCTTAATCCAGTTGAGTCTCTCATGTTAGCTCGAATGATTACTGGCGCGAGTCTACTCGCATCGTACCTTAAGGGCGAAGAGCGCGTGATTCTTACAGCAGAAGGGGATGGGCTCATACGCACAGTCTGTGCTGAGGCAATGCAGATCGGCGAAGTGCGCGGTTACATTACGCCAAACCCAGAGCCTGCCCAGGATCGTGACACGCCCCTTGGCAAGGGGCTTCTACGAGTACAGCGAGTTGTATACGGCGAATACGAACCCGTAACAGGAATCGTTGAACTTCGTCGAGGTGATGTTACCTCTGATCTCAGTTACTACCTGACGCAGTCAGAGCAGATTCCATCGGCCTTTGTGATAGATGTGGCCTATGATGACGATAACATGATTCGGCAGTCTGTAGGACTGCTTGTTCAAGCAATGCCTGGGGCACGTGACGTAGATATATTCAAAGTCTACGATGCGGTGGATTATTTAGGTCGAATGACGGAATACACGGATAACGGCTACACACCAGAGCAGATCCTGCGTCAGATCATGCCGTCAGATATTGACGTCGTAGCGAGTGCTCCTGTTGACTTTTTCTGTCGGTGTTCTAAGGACAGATATAAAGCAGCCCTGCTTACGCTTGGTCTTGACGAACTGCTAGGTATGCAGCAGGATGGTCACCGTGAAATGGTCTGTCAGTATTGTTCGTCTGCCTATCACTTGACTGATGCCGACTTCGACGAAATGATCACTCGGTTGAAGGCTCTTACAAACTAACCGTTACAAGACATCAGTACAGAAACTCGAGCTGCATCTACGATGTCACTGCTGGAACATCCCCGTGAGAGATCGCAGTATGGTTTTGCTAAGCCCTGCAGCACAGGGCCAACTGCCGTAGCACCTGCGAGTCGCTCGGTGAGCTTATATGCGCTGTTACCAGCGTCGAGATTTGGAAACACGAGAACATTCGCATCGCCGCCAAGAGGCGACGCTGGGGCCTTGCGCTTTGCAACAGTCGGCACGATGGCAGCATCTATCTGCAGTTCGCCGTCTGAAACGACATCAGGGTGTAGTGTTTGAAACATTTGAGCCGCACGGCGCACCTTCTCAACTGTTGGATGCTCAGCACTGCCGTGAGTAGAGAAGCTGATGAATGCTACCTTGGGTTCGGCTGGAGATAGTGCTCGATATGACGAGGCTGTTGCAAAAGCAATATCCTGAAGCTGCTCAGACGTAGGATCAGGCACAACGCCACAATCTGCAAACAGGTAAAACTTGGTTGGAAAATCCATGATGAAATAGCTTGATAGCGTGGATATTCCAGGAGCCATCCCAACCGTCCACAGTGCTGCACGAATTACATCTCCGGTCGTCGATACAGATCCTGCTACTGCAGCATCAGCTAGGCCCGTGTGAACCATCCAGCCCGCTACAAAAAGCGGCTCTTCGGCCAGCGAATGTGCCTGATGGCTTGTGAGCCCCTTAGCAGACCTTCGTGTGACGAGATACGATGCAACCTGTTCGCGATGCACATTGGGATCTATGAATTGTACCTGTGGAGGAAAATCCTTGCCATGAATTGTACGCGCCTGTTCCTGCGAAACAAGAGCTATAGGAATGCAGGAATGCTCGGTTGCCAGTGTTTCAATCGCCATCAACACACGGCTATCATGCGCATCTGCGAACACAATCCGTTTGCCTGAATTGCTGGTACGTTCTGCAAGAATCTCGGAAATCATTTTGGTACGCCAAGCAGGGCAGTTGCCCGCACATTCTGAGGAATGGTATACTTCTTTTCTGATGCGTCCTCGTTGTAAACAATGACATCAGGCGCAGTCCCACCGGCTGCACGTTGACAGATGATCTCTGCTCGCGCATCATTGTAGGATACGACGTCGAAGGAGTCTACCACGGCAGATGAAACACGAGAGCGTGTCCTGGTGCTAACCCGCAGTAAGCCGGCTTGCACAGGGACATATGCTTGTTGAGAGGATGAAACAATCAGGCCGCGGGGAAACTGCTTTGGACCTTCGGAGACCTTTACGGTCAGATCAAGTGCCTTCAACACTTCACGAGTGGTGGGACTGATGAAAGAGATTTTCGGTGTGGTAGCAGAATCTCTATCAACCTTCCCAGACCCAAGGCTGACAACGCAGAACACGTTCGCTGCAGCATCATCACGGATATACCAAGGTGCATCATGAACTGTTAGGTTGTCAACAATTGTGTTCGTTCGGGAATCAAGAATGATCACCACGTTGGAATCTGGCACAGTTGCTGCAATTTGATTACCAAGGCAAGCGATCTGACGCGCAGCACCTGGTGTTTTGATAGTGCTTGCAACCGTCGATGTCGTAAGATCGATTACACCTATGCACTTGTTGGTTGAAGAGACAGCATATGCTGTCGTTGCATTTGCAAAACAGAGATCAGTGATGCCATCAAGCTTGCCAAATGTAAAGATCGTGTCAGAATACGTCAGCTTCTCTGCATCGTAGACCACGATCCACGGCCTATTGTTACTATAGATGTATACGTTGTTTCGGAATCGAACCATAGATGGCGAATTTCCGAAGTCTACATTGTTAGGATTCACATTAGCAGAGGTGCCTTCAGGAATTTGCGCCACAACCAAATTCTGATTGCCACTGGTCGAGAGGAGTCTCCATTCATCAACAAAGGAGTTAACAAGGGGCTCTTCTGGGCTGCAACTCCACATCGTTATCGATGCGAGAACGAGTGCATATCGTAGTAGCGATTGTATCATACGATCTTGGGTATAAGCGTTGTGATAAGTGTGGTCATCTTCGGCTCAGCAATAGAGGCGGCCTCTAACACGTGTTCCAAACTAACCGGTTGTAATGAATCTGGAAAGCACTCGTCGGTGACGATACTTACACCAAGTACCTCCATCCCCATATGTCGGGCAACGATACACTCTGGTACCGTGCTCATTCCCACGACATCTGCACCAATTGTTCGAAGAAAACGGTACTCAGCACGAGTCTCAAGATTAGGTCCTGTCACAGCTATATAGACTCCGCGATGAACCTTGATTCCGAGCTCAAGAGCTGTTGACTCTGCTAGCGCGAGCAATCTCTGAGAGTATGGTTCACTCATGTCTGGGAATCGGGGCCCAAGTTCATCGATGTTTCGTCCCACCAGGGGATTATCCCCGAGAAGATTGATGTGGTCGTCTATGAGCATAATGTCGCTGCGGCGATACAACGGATTCATTCCCCCGCAGGCGTTCGACACGATAAGTGTTTTTACCCCTAGCAGCTTAAAAATCCGGACTGGCAGGGTAATCTGCTGGAGGCTATAGCCTTCATATTGATGAAAGCGCCCCTGCATTACTACCACTGGAATACCATTTATGTCTCCGAAGATTAATCGCCCCTTGTGGGATTCCACAGTGCTGGTAGGAAAGTTTGGAATGTCCTGGTAAGGTATTGATAATGAGATGGTTACTGTGTCAACCAACGCGCCGAGGCCCGTACCAAGTATAATGCCAATTGCTGGTGACCCATCGTACGCTGACCTAATGCTTTCGTACGCCTGTTGTATTTCTGTGTATGTCATATCGTTTCTATGCAGGTGCGAGAACTTGATTGGAAGGCCTGAAATGTGGCCAAATGTAGGGGTAAGATTTGTGCAAAAGTCGAATCTTGCCTGCGCTTGAAAAATATCTAAATTTCTCTCGCTGGTATGGAACGTTTTACAAGCTGTGTTGTTTTTCCATAACAGCGCAGTGCATTATGGTCGGTAAGTGCACCGGCCATCATTCTACCGCAAAATAGATCAGTCTCTGAAACATGGTATCAATGTCAAACTTTTTGCAGGGACGTTTTATGAAGCGTTCGATTACAACTTTGATCACGTCGCTCGCGATGGTGATAGTGGCTTTGGCCACAATCAGCATCAGTGAGACGCGGGCTCAGATTTTCGTCACGGTAGGTGGCGGACCAGGTGCCGCGGGGCCATTCTGGGGTCAGACCATTTACCCTAACCCGTTCATGGATTACTGGTGGACGATACGCAGCCAGTACTTCCTACGCGCATCTGAGCTAACATTCCATGGGATGAACCCTGGACAAATCGTTTCCATGGCGCTCAGGATGAGAAATGCTGCTCCATACACGGCGCGCAACGTAACGATTAAGATTCGTCAGACCACCAATGCCGGTCTGACCAATCCACAGTCCGACGCCGGTATGACAACCGTGTTTTCTGCTGGTTCATATCAGCTACCGACGATTGTTAACACGCCAACATGGTTAACATTCCCGTTTAGTCAGCCTTTTCAATGGGACGGCGTAAGCAATCTCCACATCGAGATCTGCACCTACCGCACGGGGTTCGCGTTTATCTTCCCAGAGTACGAGTATGTTCAACCGAGCCCGATCTATGCAACACAGTCGTTCTTCTATTCTGACGGGCAGAATTTCTGCGTAACGAATCCTAACGGTACTGGATATGCAATTCGCCCAACACTTCAGTTCGGTGTATTGGCGGGTATCGAGCAGTCGTTCCCCGATGACGTTGATCCACGTCGCATTTTGCGTACAGGCATTGTCTACGACGGTGTTGATCCTGCGTTTCCAAAGCCATCACTGTCGTTCCGCCAGAGCCTTAATCAGAACATCACACTTCAGTATCGCATCGTAGGGCCGCTGCCAAGCGAAAACGTTATCTATCAAGCTCGCAAGGGTGGTAATGCTCTCATAAGCCACGTTGCGGCCTCAGCTGGGTTGTTTACGTACACGTTTGACGAGGCAACAGGGCCTGCTGCTGGACCAGTCGGTGCTTTGAACTTGACCAACATTGTTGGTGGCTCCTATCGTGTCGAAGCGGTGTATTCTATTCCAGGTTACACCCAGCAATACCTCAAGGAGTTTATCATTGCTTATCCGAACGATCTCTCTGTGCGTTCGATTCGTTCGCCGTTGGCAATTCCACGGAAGTACCCTAAGGGAGTCTCAATTCCAATATCGGCAACGATTCAAAACGTTGGTGTGAATGATGTGACTAGTGCAGAGATCATTGCGCGGGTATTCCGTCAGCCAGACAATGTCCAGATCTGGGCCGACACTGTCCAGTATCAGGGTGCCTTGACAACCGGTCAGGTAGGAACAATTGACTTTGACAACTTTCAAACCAACGAAGTCAGCAAGTTCTCAATCACAGTATGCGCAAATCTTCTTAACGCTATCGATAACCAAGCAGCGAACGATTGTGCTCCGTTGACAGGACAGTATCAGTTCCAAACCCTCTACAATGAAGAGGTTGGTGCAAATGCAATTGTTGCTCCGATCAATAGCGGCACATACTATTCGCGACGTCCGTTTCTGCCTCGCGCTCAGATCATCAACGGGGGTATTCAGGATCTTTCGAACATCCCAACACGTTTGCAGATCTATAGGCTTCCTGCCCGGACGCTGGTGTATAATCAGCTTGTAAACGTACCGGATGTTGGAGCTGAGGTTCCACTCAACGTCGCAAGTGTAGAGTTCCCAGCATTTACACCTTCTGAGGCTGGTGATTACGAGGCTTGTCTAACGACGGAGTATCCTGGAGATCCGGTAGCGACAAACAACCAGATCTGCCAGCAGTTCTCTGTGCAGCCAGCAATGACAGGCACATATACTATTGGAACGCTTAAGGCTGGAAATCCGCGCAACTATCTCAATGTTCAGCTTGCTGTTGATGATCTGTATCGCAAGGGTGTTGCTGGACCTGTTGAATTTGAGCTGACAGATGCGTCATATACGGTTGGAAACGGCCTGCTTGGCCAGCCCGCGCTCGACCTCAGTGGCAAGATCATTGGTGTATCAGCAACGAACACGATCACATTTAAGCCATCGATTGAGCGTTCAGTATCAAAGGGCAGCATCACGGTTACCCTGAATAGCGGTAATGGAGTAGGGGTTCTGATGGGACAGACCATCCTTGCTTCAAATCCGAATGCCGTACAGTTTGAGTTCCAAAAGGACCCCACGCTTGCGAATTCAGATGGCAATATTCGCTTCGATGGGGGATCACAGCGTTCGATCAACATTGAACTCCAGACAACATCGACTTTCCGCGCGCCATTCTATCTTGGCGACGGTTCACGTGATATCCATGTCAAAAACCTCGTCATTCGTAACTCATCTGCATCTCCTGCGAGCTACGCAACATCATTGCCGTCAATCAACTATGCATTCAATCAGTTCAAGTTTGATGCAGACGTGCGCACCGGCAACGTAACCTATTCTGCTGGTATTGTAAGCCGTCAGAAAGTACCACTAGGGCGCGATGGCAACAATGCCGACAGACTTGATACGATTCCTGGGTCGAACAACGTATATCAAAGCAACGAAATCTCAGGTTTTGGTTACGGTATCGTATCGATTGGTATCGGAACGTTGATCAAGGGTGGCGTAAATGAATTCCGTCCGTACTATTCAACAGGAACGCAGATAAGCGGCAATACGATCTTCAATGTTCGTGCAGCTGGTATCTTCCTCGGATATGAGGATAATGCTCAAGTAACTGGCAACCGCATCTACAACGTAGGCACACAGGCTACTGGTGGAACGAACGTCGAGGCTGCTGGTATCGTAGCTGGTGGCGTTAGCCGCTACCACAACATCAATACGCGTATTGAACGCAACGAAATCTCCTCGGTATCTGGTGATGCATGGGCACGAGGAATCGTTGTAGAGCAGGTGCGTAATGCATATCCTGCTCTCGGTGTTGGTGGTACCGAGTTTTTCCCGAAGCTGAACGAAGCAACAGTGGTTGCGAACAATGTTGTCTGGGGACTCAAGCGTTCAGCCGCCGGCGCAAATATGGCTGGTGTCCATCTCTACACTCAGCGCAGTACAACCGCAACGGGCGTTCAGAGACTGATTGCTCCTTCAGAAAACAACAACAGTTACTTC
This sequence comes from Kapaibacterium sp. (SeqCode), assembly GCA_044345485.1. Taxonomy (GTDB): domain Bacteria; phylum Bacteroidota; class Ignavibacteria; order Kapaibacteriales; family Kapaibacteriaceae; genus UBA10438. Next base: position 20,621 of record JBIJAX010000002.1, on the reverse strand, counting down.
ACACGCAAGGACATGATCGTTAACAACACGATCATGATGCAGAACGACAATGTCGTCGGTTCCGGTGCAGTCGTAGGACTTGGGGTTCAACATGCCAATGGTGCGGTTGTAAAGAACAACGCAATCATCATGCAGGGGGCAGCGAACTCTGGCGCTATCATGCATGCAGCAATGTTGTACCAAGGTGTTCAAATGACCGATGGTAACGATCCAATGGCTCTCATTAGTGATCGTAATGCATTTGATGTAGGTTCTGCAGCTCTGGTGCGATTCATTGAGATCAATAACAACTCGGATCTAATCAGTGCCGGCTCGGACGATGAGTTCCGTGTGATTTCACAGTGGCGTTCATGGACAAAACGCGATAACAATTCGGTATCGGGTTCATTTGCTGGCGACTTCGTCTTCAACGGTGTTGCACCAAATCAGCAGCTTCGTATTAGGACGAATCCAACTCCAATCGGGTCCCTTCTCAGCAATCGCGGTGAGCGGGTTGCGGGTGTCAGCAATGATATCGATGCAACCACACGGGGTGCTGCAGGACAGCCATTTGACCTCGGTGCCGATGAATTTGATGGCCGTCAATACGTCAAGGACCTTGAGGCAGTAACAGTTCTCAAGCCAACTGTATATCGTGCCACAACCGGTAGCAATTCTGATGCAGAGTACATTATGACTCAGGCTCCAGTAGCTGTAACCGGGCTGATTCGAAACAATGGCGGCCTTCCACAAACGAATTCACCAATCCGCTGCCGAGTCTTTATTGAAACTCCGGCCTCGAACAATGCAATGCTTGCAACTCCAATATGGAGTGGCGCACCGGTAATCGATCGTGTTGTAAACGCGAATGTGAATAACGGACAAGAAGTAAGTGTGGCATTTAACATCAATTGGGAGCCGCAGTCATACCAGCAGCTCTCTGGGTTGGGATACACAGTTCCTGCTTCAAAGTCAGCGATGGTGAATAACCTAACACCGCGCTACATGATTGAAGTGTCTGTTTCTTCTGATGAAAATGCAAGCAATAACGTAACGTCAAAGGTTGTTCGCTTCTTTGTGCTCCGCTCGAACCAGCGCATGATCGTTTCCTTGCGCGGTGGATCAGTGAACGTTGCTGATCCGGCAGCTACTCCGAATCAGATCGCGTCACGGTTGAACGGTGACAGCCTCATGACGACAATTCAAAAAGTCGGTTACGTTGTGGATCCGATCAATGACAATATCAGTTTTGATGTAATTGATCGCGACGGCTTCGAAGAACGTGCTATCGACTATACAATGTACAAGACGGTATGGTGGTCTTCCAGTGATGATGCACTATCACGTTTTGAGCGTCGTGATCTTCGATTCTTTGTGGGTGCTGGCAAGGCAAACGACAAAAAGAATCTTGCACTTGCAGGGCAGAATTACCCACGTCAGCATGTTGGATTGAACGTCATTAACGACCAGAGTTTTATTCAGAGCATGCTTCGCGTGACCTCTGCAACGCCCAATACCCCAACGCAAACCCCATACAGTGGCAGACGCGTACGAGGTGAGGCTCTTGCTCGTGGATCTGTAGAAGGTGTGGTACGTACAGGTGTTGCCAATGATCCAGAGCCGCAGCCGGCACTTGTGCGTCCGTATAGTGATTTGACGACGTCGGGTGTTGTGCAGCGCGCGTATGTGTATCCTCTCGGAGATCGTACAGTTGCAGCAGACTCTGTGATGGGCACTGCTACGGCTTCGCTAAACTTCAACTCGGTATACCTCGGTGTTGATTGGCGCCACTGGCAGTCTACTGGTATCCGCACAGGCACAGAGCGTATCATTCGCGGAATCGTTGACTTCTTTGAAACAAATGGCGGCATTGCAGTGCCGGTTCAGTTGTCTTCATTTGATGCAAAGGCCCGTGGCCGTAATGTAGACGTCAACTGGACTACCGCATCTGAGAAAGCAACGGATCGCTTTGAAGTTGAACGCAGCGATATTCTCGCAGGCGCCGTCGGTTCATTCGCAACAATCGGGTCGTTGGCAGCAGCAGGAACTACTCAGACAAGTCGCGACTATGTATTCCGCGATGTTAACGTACCTGCAGGACGTTACCTCTATCGTCTTACAACAATCGATCGCGATGGATCCCGTGGTTCGACGTCTGCCGTAGAGGTCGAAGTAGGCGGGGAGGGAATGTCTGGAATTGCCAGCATCCTACCGCAGCCAGCATCGACAGAGGCTGTGCTCAGCATTGATATGCCTGAAGCAGGCACAGCAACAGTCGAAATTGTGAATAGCCTCGGTCAAACAGTTGAGATATTGAACGGCGTAGTGCTTTCAGCTGGAACACAAACAATCTCGCTTCCAGTCTCTGCATTGGCAAATGGTACCTATACTGTGGTGATCAGTAGTGGAGATCTTCGTATCTCTGCTCCGATGGTTATCCGCAAGTAACAATCGCACGAATAATAAAGCCCGATACTCTTTGAAGTGTCGGGCTTTTTCTTTTTGTGCCTCTTGTATGCAGTTCGTCTGTCAGGCGTATACAGGTCTTTCTGGAGCAACCATACACTCCATGCTGCAAGCGCTGTTGAACAGGGCTTCGCAAGGCTCACATGCTAGATGTTGTGAATGGCACCGGTAGTTTCTGCAGTTTACATACCGTTCTGCTGGCTGGCCGCAGTGGTGGCACGTGCCGATCACGCGTCGATCCTCGGTATGATTGATTGGCACAGTGACGCGTTCATCAAAAACATAGCAAAGACCGTCCCAGAGGGCACCCTGCGTTTCCTTGTCCTTGCCATAGGAAACAATGCCGCCGTCAAGCTGGTACACGTTTGTAAATCCGTCATGGATCATAAATGCCGTCAGCTTTTCACATCTGATCCCTCCGGTACAATAGGTCAGGATCGTCTTATCCTTTTTATCTCCAAAGTTTGCGCGAATCCAATCGGGGAATTCACGAAAAGACTCGCAGTTTGGACGAATGGCACCGCGGAAGTGTCCGATATCAAACTCATAATCGGTTCGTCCATCAATAATGATGACATCTCCAGATTCAATCTTCTGCTTCCATTCGGACGGACTCAGGCGATGACCTGAAACATCGAGAGGATTTGAAGGGAGATCCGCACGGAAGGTCACAAGTTCCTTTTTTACACGCACGAACATTTTCTGAAAAGCATGTCCCGTTGATTCGTCTACCTTAAACAACATCGAAGAAAATCGAGGATCCTTTGTTACCGCATCCCGATATGCATTGCAGGCATCAACGGTACCAGAAACAGTACCGTTCAGACCCTCTGGTGCCACCAAAATTCGCCCCTTTAAACCAAGGTCGTTGCAGAGTTGGCGATGTTGATCCGCAAAGGTTTCTGGATCGTCGATCGCGACAAATTGGTAATACAAGAGCACGTGATACACGGAGACATACCCCTTTCCGTCGTTGAACATTACCTGGCAAATCTACGGACCTCTATCCATACCGGGGGTGACAGTTCGTAGATTTGCCTTGCAGTAAGGAGGATGATTTACCGTTGGATCGAATAATAGTAGCAATAGCAGTTCATTTCGTACTGGGCGCTATGGTGTCAGCGCTCGGGCAGGCGTTGCCTGATCCGCCCTTGCTGCGCCTGAATGCATCCCATGATTTCATTAGCAAGGGTGAGCTCTCGAGATCACGAGAAGCCTTGCGGACGTTGCAGCCTGCTTACCTTCAATCAGTAGCATTTGAGCAGTCAATGCTTGATAGGGGGCGGTTGTTTGGCGATCGTGGTATGGCTGATAGAGCAATTGGACAATATTCGCGAGTGTTTATAGAGCATAGCAACTCTCCATATGCAGTTTCAAGTGCATTGGAAGCTGGATTCATGAATATAGAATCGTCCGATCTTGCAGCCGCTGTTGGGCATTTGAAAACTGCAGTACGAATTGTAACGCGGGATCTCGGAAGTCGAAACGATACGACCTACCGCTCACTAGCACTGCAATCTCATTATTGGTTAGGTGCGTGCTATGCAAAGCTCGGACAGTATGACGATGCCCAGCGTGAGTGGACGCAGTGTGCTTCGCTGTCGCGCAATGACGTGCTCGCAGCACAGGCGTTGTATGCAATTGCGCAAGTGCATGAGATTAACGGTAATGATAGCCTCGCGTTTGCTGCATACAATGAAGTTGTAACAAGGTTCCCACGAACAGAATACGCTGCCGAATCGCAGATTCGTCGAGCTGTGATCTTCATGAAGAAGCGAAATGCTGTTCGGGCTCTGGACGAACTACAGGGTATCGATCTTGATCTGCTTCATTTTATGCAGACAGGTGATAGCGCCAGATGTGCACTGCTCTCGGAATACGCATCAGTTATTCGATTGCAGGCACTAGCGCAGCAGCAACGATATCGGCAGGCTATAGATAGTGCGACGCGTGCATTAGGCCGCAATCTAACGGCCTCCAATGCTGGACTTGTGCGACTCTCGGCTGGGTACAGTTTTGTCAATTTGCAACAGCCTGATTCGGCTCTACTACAATTTGACCTGATCATCAGCTCGCAAGGGATTGAACGTAGTGAGATCAGCCAACAGGCGCTGCTCTACCGGGCGGTGTGTCTGCAGAGACTTGGACGAGAAGCTGAAGCTGAGCAGCTCTTTACTGCGCTGTCTATCGAGTCTGGATATCCATACAAGGCGCACGCACTCATCGAAGTTGGACAAACGCAATATGAACGTCAAGAGTATGAACGGGCAGCGAAGAACTTTGAGAAGGCCGAGAGAGAGGCTACTGACGCATCGGTGATCCTGCGTGCTCAGATTATGTTCGGTAATAGTATGCTGCAACGGCAACAATGGGCAAAGGCTTCATCGATCTTCGAAAGAGCTATCGCGTTGGCTGAGAAGTCAGATCAGTTTACCGTGCCCCAAAAACACGAGGCACTTGCGTCCGCTAGATTACAGAGGGGGATTGGTCTAGCACAAACCAACCAGACATCCCTTGCAATCGCATCGTTAACTGATTTTCTTGGTAATCATCCGAAGGATCTTCGACGCGATGAAGCGGTATTCTGGCTTGCAGAGTGTATGTATCGAGAAGATCTTCTCAAAAATGCCCAGGAGTTTTACGAGGAAATCGTGCGCCGCTACACCGCAAGTCCGCGCAGAGAAGAAGCGATGTATGGACTTGCATGGACATATTTCCGTCGGCGTGATTTCACCAAATCTTCGAAGGCATTTGAGGAGTTGATTTCAACGTTTCCGCAATCACGATATGCCATTGAGGCCATGGTGCGCCGAGCAGATGGTTTGTATATCGGTCACCAGTTTAAAGCTGCCGCAACGCAGTATGAACAGGCCTTTTTGCGGGGTGGGTCCAGTGAAGAAGCCCAATATGCTGGATTCCAGGCGGGTAATGCAGCGTATCGCGACGGCGACCTCGATCGATCAGTGCGCCTAATGCGTGCATTTGTTCAGAAATATCCAAGCTCACGGTTGGCAGACGATGCTTTGTACCTTGTTGGTTGGATTGCGTTCCAGCAACAACAGGATGCCGAGGCAATCCGTGAGTTTGAACGTTTGCTACAGGCCTATCCTGATGGCGATCATGCAGTAAGGGCACTATACACGATCGGCGATGCACAATTCAATATGGGTAGCTATGATGCTTCGATGGCCACATATAGACGCGTTATGGCGCAGTATCCCAGTCATCCGCTAGCAATGGAGTCGGCCAAGAGTCTTCAGGAGGTTCTTGTGGGTCAAGGTCGAACAGACGAAGCCCTTGCCGTGCTCGATACACTCATTGGTCTTAATCCTGAGTCAGTTGCCGCAGAGGACTTTTCTTGGAGTAAAGCTCAGATCTTTTATTCAGGAAAAAACTATTCAACTGCTGCTGCAGAACTTACCTCGTACCTAAAAAAGTATCCGTCTGCGCAGCGTAAGGACGAGGCACTCTATCAGCTAGGGAAAACGTATCTGAGCATGAATGATAATGTGCAGGCTCTTCAAACATTTAAAGAACTCGAGCGACAACATCCAAAGAGTCAGTTTATTGAAACATATAGACTAGACTTGGCCTATTTCTATTCAACGAATGCCAATCTATCGGCATCAGATAGTATTTATCGCATCATCTGGGAAAACCCTGCAAGCGACTCAGCAGCCGCCTCAACCGCTGGATATGAGATTGCGGAGCACGCCCGAATGCGCGGCGACAGCTCATCCGCCATTGAAATGTACCGCGTTACGGCAGACAGGTTTGCAACATTAGTCAATGGGGCACAGGCGCGATACAAGCTAGCGCAGCTGTACAGAAAAAATGGTCGGATAGATAGCGCACGTTTTCATCTTCAGCTTTTAGCGCAGCGCGTAGATCAGCCATCTGTAGTTGCAAATGTTCTCTATGATCTTGGTACAACCTATTTCAGAGAGCGCGACTATGTTCGTGCTGCAGAGTGGTTTGTGCGGGTGCGTGAAGAGTACGCTGGTATAGAGGACTGGTACACATTGAGCATGCTTGCTCTAGGGGAGTGCTATGAACAGCTTCATCAGAAGAAGGAGGCACTCGAGGCCTATACGACTGTTGCGGAGCTGCGTCCAGACGACGACTACGGAAAGACCGCGTTGGCACGGGTGAAACGTCTGAAGGGAGGACGGCGATGAGATACAACGTGCTTGTGTGGAGTGCACTACTTGTCGTTTTCTTCGCTTCTGCCGTTAACGCTCAAGTGCAACAGCCACAGACTGGTGCGCCAAACGCGCCCCTTGAGCTGCCGGACTTTCTTGTTACAGGGAAGGCAGTAGTTGATATTGCAGGGGGAGCAAAGCAAACTCCACAGAAGCCCTTTAAGCTTACCACGCGTGATCTGGATTCACTCAATCCGAACGAAAAGTTCCCCTCACCATTAGTGCCCAATCGCCCCCTTCCAGAGTTTAAACGAAAGCGGTCCAATCACACAGGCTACGTGGACGTATTGTACGGTTCTTACGTTAGCCCCGAACTTGCTGCCGGCTCAGAGTTTTTGGTTGGTGATTATCGCATAGACGCTGCCCTCGATGCGGGCTATTCCAGTGAATGGGTGCCGAATGCATCTATACTTAATGCTGGTCTTGCATTGTCGAGTAGTTACGTAGCCCCCGAGAAGTTTTATCTCTTTGGAAAGGGGCTCACCGAAACAGATATCCTCGTGCGGCACAATGAGTACACGTTGTTCGCTGATTCACTGGCCCCAACGAGACGCACAACTCGATTGTCGGCTGCTGTTGCAACAGAGGCTTTAGTTGGTGATGTACCAGTTTCTGCCAACCTGCATTGGAATCTGCACGACGTAACGGATTCCGGTGCCGCCACAACTTCAGACAATCGCATCCATGGGGGCCTTGCTGGTGACTTCGGACGTGGGTACAGAGGTAGAGTTGATTTGGATCTCCAATCACGGAGCGACGATTCTTATCCGTTTGTGGAAGCCGCGTTTTCACGAACAATAGGGGATACGGCTCTAAAGGTCCAGCTAACACTCGGCGCCCAATACGCGACAAACACCAGTGGCGAATCGCGTACTGGTCTGCTGGCGAGTGCATCACTTGAGTACGAGAACAGTGCATTTATGTCGTATGGCGTTCAGGTTCGCAGCGGCCTTGCCCCAACACGCTTCTCGGATGTTGTTCTGCGGAATCCATTTGTATCACGGGATGTTCTCATTGATATCCCGTACGACGTTGTACAAGTTGTTGCTCAGATGAAGTATCATCCTTCACAAACGTTGCAGTTTCTTGGTTCATTGAACGCGCGCAGAACTGCTCGTTTGCCAGTATGGACGGACGCCGCTAGGAGTCAGTTTGGAATCAGTTATCTGGACGCGACAATCCTTCAAGGAAGTATCGAGATGCACATAACGCCAAGTTCTGCAGATAGGCTTCTGGCTGTAGCAACAGTGCAGTCCGCTATCTTGAAAGATGGGGCAACGGTGCCGTACTATGAGCCCCTTCGCGTTGATGTGTCGTACAGCCGTCAGTTTAGTCGCGATCTTCGGGCAAGCGTAGCAATGCAATACGTGGGCAAGCGCTACGTAGACATTGAAAATACTGGCCAGTTGGACGCATTTCTCAATGTTCGCATGCAGGGTTCATATGCGGCCAGCAGTACCCTAGATGTGGTGTTTAATGCTGATAATTTGATCAACAGCACGATTATCCTGTGGAATGGGTACCGTCAGCGCGGTATTTTTGTCTCCGGTGGTGTTTCTTGGAGGTTTTAAGGTATGTCTACAACCGACCCAAATTGGTCTGACGACTCGTTTGACACGATGGATGATGGCTTCTTACCGCGTCAGGTAAAGGTGGCCGAGCCTGTGTCAAGTTATCAGCCACCTACGCCGCTGCCACCGAGTGTAAGATCTTCTCGTGCAAGTTCACCCAAACGAGCGGTCCTCTTCCTTATCCTCTTCTTTCTTACAGCAGTTGGGTTGGTCGTAACGTGGGTAGTTCGAGAACCGCAGTCTGAGCAGGTTGTCACGTCTAAGCGCAGCACAAGAAACCCTGTCAACGCTGCCACAACGCAAACAGATACAGCATTGGATGTTGCTGAGGTTCAGACGCCACAACCTGCGAGTCAGACGCCGTCAGATGTTCAATCGCTGGCCAGCGGTGCAGTTGCATCTCGACCTTCACCTTCGCTCCGCAAACATTCGAATGGCCCCAGCGTTCAGCATGAAGCGCGTTCTGAAGAACCCGTTACTACCGTTGTGCCCTCAGCGCCAAAGCCTACGACTCGATCATCATTCTCTGGTGCACAGGAATGGTGCGTGCAGGTGTTTGCGTCCACAAACGCCGATGATGCGGATGAATGGAATGATCGCCTTCGAAGAAAAAATGTTGAGGACTCTCGAATTGAGATGATTGAAAAGCAGGGGCAACTTTGGTATCGAGTTCGCTTTGGACGGTTTACCTCTCGGCAAGAGGCTGAGCAAATTGCTCAGACAATGGGCTTTCGTAATGCGTGGATCAATCGGGCACGATGACGCGATATCAAGACCAGCCAACATTCAATATTCAACTTGTTTGGAATCCGAATACCCTTCGTGGGTTTGTAGGAGCATTGATCATTGTGTCGGTGATACTAGCCCTAAGCACGTGCGCAGACCTGCGTTCGACCAGGGAAATCATCGTGCACCGTCCTCCTCCAATAGTCCTTCTGCGCCTTGGCTCCGGCGATGGCACGGGTGCTAGAAAGGGAAATCTCACTCCTGAGGGAGCGGCACAGAAAGGTGCGTCTGCGACAAATCCACTGGCAGATGCTCAACGGTCAACAGGTCAATCGTCTACATCTGCAAAGGACATTACACAGTCCGGGAAAGTTGTGGCTGTGGCCCAGGCAGGCACTGGAGCCTCTAAATCTGCTGATGCATCGGCAGACAATTCAATCGGTACTAGCTTTGGAGATAATGATGGGGCTGGACTCGGCTCACTTGGAATGGGCAAAGGCAAGGGAGATGGCTTTGGTGACATCGATTGGGGCGGTGGCGGAAATCGAACTGTAGAGAACAAAGTCATTCCGAATTTCCCACCTGGTCATCTCAACACGAAGATCACCTTGTTGTTCCGAGTTGCACCCGATGGTACTGTTGTGTTTGCGGAAGTAAAGACAAAGTCTGGCAACAAAGCCGTTGAACAAGCAGCACTTTCAGCACTTCGGCGCTGGCGATTCAATAAGCTCCAAACAAGCACTGTTATGGAAGGCCTAATCACATTTCGGGTAAGCTACCGATGATCGATACGCTTGTAAGCATGGTCACGAGTCTACCCACAGTAGGAAAGTACATTCTGGGCTTTCTTCTTCTGTCGATCTGTTATTCGCTGGTGAAAAAGCTTGTAAAAGTTGCTCTCATGATCACGATATTGCTAATTCTCATGATAGCAATACGCATCTTGTGGGTCAAGGTTGGTATCTAAGGCAGTCTCTCAACGAACGGCGAGTTAACGGCGATGGCACAGAGAATAGCAGTAATAGGAACTGGGTATGTAGGTCTGGTTACAGGTGCCTGCCTTGCTGACGTTGGCAATGATGTTCTCTGTATCGACGTTGACCCCAAAAAAATCGAGCGCCTCCGTCAGGGGCAAGTGCCGATTTACGAGCCTGGCTTAGACATTGTACTTGCTCGGGCTATTCGTGAACAGCGGATCGACTTCTCACTGGATCTTTCTGAGGCAGTTCGTTCATGTGATATACTGATGTTCTGTTTACCTACGCCCCCTGGAAAGGACGGCCAGGCAGACCTCGCAATGGTGATGAGTGCGGCGGAGCGTGTAGCCGAGTTGCTTGTTGAGCTCGATATCACAGAGCCCCGAATAGTTGTCAATAAAAGCACCGTTCCAGTTGGTACTGCCGCGAAAGTTGCTGCGATCTTTTCATCAAAAGCACCGGGTCGGCATGTTGATGTGGTAAGCAACCCCGAGTTTCTTCGTGAAGGGTTTGCAGTGCAGGATTTTATGAATCCAGACCGCATCATCGTAGGTACTCGCAGTGCCCATGCTGTCTCTGTTATGAAGTCAATCTATTCGGCCTTTATTGGACGGGGCGCACAGCTTCTCGTGTTTGATGAGAAGAGCTCTGAGATAGCAAAGTATGCCGCTAATGCTTATTTGGCTATGAAGATTTCCTTCATGAACGACTTGTCGGAGTATTGTGAGATTGTTGGTGCAGATATCGAAAGCGTTCGCATCGGAATTGGAAGCGATCCGCGCATAGGCAGTAGATTTCTCTATGCAGGTATAGGTTATGGCGGAAGTTGCTTCCCGAAGGATGTGAAAGCCATTATACATGCAGCGAATGAAGTTGGAGCTCCTCTCGAGATCATCCAGGCAACAAAAGCTGTGAATGATCAACAGGTACGACGATTTGTACAAAGAGTTGTTGATCGCTTTGGTGGGCAGCTCACGGGACGGCACTTTGCGGTATGGGGCTTAGCATTTAAGCCTAATACCGATGACGTGCGAGAAGCCCCTTCTTTTGTAATCATCAACGCTCTGCTGGCTGCTGGGGCAACGGTTACAGCTTTTGATCCAGAAGCCAAGGAAACTGCCGGAGTGATATTGGGTAACAATGTCGCGTACGCAGAGTCAGCATATGCGGCATTAGATCAGGCCGATGCGCTCATCATTGCAACGGAATGGAATGAGTTTAAGGAGCCGGACTTCGCGAAAGTCTCATTGTTATTGAAACAGCCCGTAATCTTTGATGGAAGAAATATCTACGACGTAGACGTCATGGCCGAGCTTGGCTTTGAGTATCACTCGGTTGGACGGCGCTCATCCATTTAACGGTATTTACGAGGCTGGATCTTGCGTCCACGCAGCAGTGTAAATGCTCGAAGCTGCCGTCGGGTTCGCCACCACTGCACCAGCTTTAGCCACGTTAGACGCAACATCATGGCTATTGAGATTGATGATTTGATTGAACCTGAGTCAAGCTTATTGCGAAGCTGCGCGCGCTCGAGATCGCTGATCGGTACCTCGTCCGAAGATGTGCTTGGCTTGTTCAGGATATGGTCGAGCATACGCTCAAGTTCCTGTGCTGCTTGTTCAAAGCGTGGTGCATCGATTTTGTTGTATTTCATCAACAGCTTGAGATGGTCGTATAGGATCGCTGCACGCTGAATATCCTCGACCTGACGCTCAGTCTGCAGTGCCTGAAGCAGTGATGAGGCTAATTCCTCAAACTCAACAACTTTTGATTCCGGCAGGGAAAACAGTTCAAAGGGCGAGATATCGTCAACCTGTACATATACAGTGCTGAGTTTCTCAATTTCAAGGCCATACTTTTCTGCAAGCTGACCCGAAAACTTTTCTGTTTGGACCCTGATCAGATTCGTGACAGACTCGAGATTGGCTTTCAATGCTGCAGCTCGATGCTGCCCAGAGACACCGCGTAGCTGTCCCTCGATGTCTTTCTTCTTTTGAAGGAGTTCTCGAATATGCAGTGCTGCAGAACTTTGCGATGTCGAGAGAATCCCCTCGATAATCACATTGTCGAGTTGGACTCTCGAAGACCCGATCTTTACCGTATTTACTGTTATCTGAGACCCAAGCTGTTCTTGCAATGACTCTAAGTCAATATGAGCTACACCATCCGTGATTACGAGTATCTGCGCATGGCTAAGCTGACTTTCGTGTGATATGTCATCGATAGCAGTTTGTAGCGCTTTTTGAAGCGACGTGCCATTGCCGGCCGCATTCAAATGCATCATCTCGCTAATGAGGCGCTCGAAACTTGGTAAGTCTCTAGCAGTTTGGAGTTCGCCGATCTGTAGATCGAAGGTTCGAAAAAACACCGTCCCAAGTTCGCGTTGATTTTTGCGAAGGAAGAGATACGCTATTGCCTTTGCGAGATGAATTCGAAAATGATGCTGCATCGAATTCGATGTATCAAACAGAATGTATACTTTCTGTTTCCGATCGTCGGGTGCAAAACGATCGCTTTCCGACTGATAACGATAGTTCTTGGGCGTCTTAGCACGTGGCATCCACAGAGAGCGCTCAGCAAGTTTCCTAAGGAAGACCGGCTCGGGCAGCAAGTGCTGATATGGATAGATGTACCGTACTTCTGTAACGCTTGTTATCAGGTCTGCCTCGTACTCCTTTGCCTCTGGAACATGAGGCACAGCAATCGTATCCACGCTGTCGCGCTCAGCAAGTGGATCGTGGAGTTCAAGAATTGGTGCTAGCGATGCAGATATGAGATGCGACTTGTCTTCTAGGATTCGGGCAATCTCATAGATGAGCGTGAAGGCATCGGGTAAGTGGTGCTCAACGGTATCAAAGAACCCAAATTCCTCCATTTGAGAGAGGAACGAGGATGTTTCTATATCCGTTCGCAAACTCATCTACTGTTCCATTCGATTGAGTTCGCGTTCGACGCTTATGAGGGTTGATTGTAGCGTCTTCTCAACGCTGTGTTTTAGTTCACGAACCTCGTCGCAGACCGGAACAAAGTCAGTTAAGAACTGCTCCAAAATCTTCTTGTTCTGTTCTTGAGGCTGCTCACTGCCAAACTTTTCCTTCACCCATTCAAAAAACGTTCTGCGCACAGCGGCATCAGCAAACTGAGAGAGTGGTCGCAACATGAGTGTAGGTTCTTCTTTGATGTCGCGAAGCAGATTTGTGAAGTCCAGCAGCATCGTAATCTGGTCAAAGCCCCTTGCCGCTGTGAGGGAATTCAGTACTGTTGAATAGGACTTTTTAAACGTGGCGATTTCCTCTGGCAAGCCAACAGTCGCAAACACAAAGTAGAGTCTGCTCACATCGTCATGAACAACATGGCTGCGTCCCTTTAACAGCGCGAGTGCTCGCAGCAAATCTAGAGACTTGGCTTGTGTTCTGGGTGAAATGTAGAAATCTGAGCTATCATGAGATTTCACATGCTCGTGAAGCTGCCTGTTGCGCAGAAACTCGAAGTGCCTGATAACAATGTTTGTAAAGTAGAGTACTTCGTTCGAGATCTCAATAGAGTATTCTTCACTGCGGCCAGAGATCATTCTATGCATATGCTGCAGACGTTCGAATGAAATCTTCTTAGGCGGTGCAATGGGTTTGCCTCCGTGTTGCAGATAGCGCTGTGAAATCTGATACTGAACAAACGGGTCCTTATCTGGCAGAATGACCGCCTTGAACAAGAATCGATCAAGTAGCGCTTCTGTAACCTCGCTCACGCGTAGGTAGTTCGTTGCTGCGATAACAGTATGAAGTGGCGAATGCACGTCCTGCACGCCCCTCATAAGTCTACGCTCGTTTAAAAGCGACAGCAATGCCCGAAGTGTAAAATCGTTGGCATCAAAGATCTCGTCGATAAATCCAAATTCGCTTTCTACTAGGGAGCCGTTTGTATTATGAATGATTCGGCCGGTCTTTAACTGTTCGAGATCGAGACCGCCGAAAAATGTATCAGGTTGCTGCTCTTTTGATGCTTGAACGCGAAAGAGTCGAGCTCCTTCAAACATGTTGAAGATCTGCTCGGCAAGTAGAGACTTTCCAACACCGGTCCGGCTCTGGAGCAGCATATGCTCGGCGGTTAACAATGCGCAGATGGCCTGTTCGATTACCTCTTCCCGGTTAATCACGCGCTGGCCGATAAACCAGGCTGCGTCCTTGAGTTCCTTGGCGATTGCTTCTATGGATCCCAAAGCGTTTTGCTGCTTCGCCATTGGTTTTCTCCTGTAGATGACTAGACCCGTACAATATAGCACTAGGGTGTTTGCTCCAAACAAAGACCGTAGATTTGTTTCGTGAAGAACCTTTCAGCAGCCATTTCTGAATCTCTGCAGCAGAAACTCGACCATCTGCCTGCAAGGCCAGGAGTATATCTCCACAAGGATGGAAAAGGTACCATCATTTACGTTGGCAAGGCCAAGAATCTCCGCAACAGGGTCAGGTCTTATTTTCAAGAAGGACGACCTGTCGATGCCAAAACCGCTGTGCTGGTCCGACAGATCAGCGATCTGGATATCATTGTTACTGATACCGAGGTAGAGGCCTTCATTCTGGAAAACACACTCATCAAACAGCACCGTCCGAAGTATAATATTCTGCTGAAAGATGATAAGTCGTATCCGTTTATACGAATCACCAAAGAAGCCTATCCCAGGGTATTCAAAACTCGAACGATAATAAAAGATGGTAGCAAGTACTTCGGTCCGTATACTGATGGCACGTATCTCTTTTATCTGTTAAAGTCAATCAGAAGCATATTTCCTCTTCGCTCCTGTGACCTTCCGTTATCTGAGCAGGGTGTCCGTGACGGCAAATGGAAGGTCTGTCTTGATTATCATATCAAAAAATGTGACGGCCCATGTCAAGGCTATTCTGCAGCAGAGGAGTACAATCAGCATATCAAGCAGGTGCAGCAGGTACTTCAAGGAAAAACAAAAGACCTCGAGCGCCAGTTAGAGCAGCGGATGTTTCAACTGTCTGATGATATGCGTTTTGAGGACGCAGTAGTTGTTCGGCAGAGGCTTGAAAAGCTTCGCGAATACACGGCGAAACAGAAAGTGCTGGCAAACAGTGAAGCTGATCAAGATGTGTTTGCATTCGTACGCTCTGAGAGCGTTGGGTGCAGTATCGTGCTCATGATTCGTGATGGTAAGCTCATAGGCAAACGGCACTTTATCATTCCGAACATATCGGATGAGCATGACAACGATGTACTCATACGTACCATCGAGCAATGGTATGCTGAGGCTGAAACATTCCCAGACGAAGTTCTTCTTCAGAACGACATCGAAGATGATGGAAGTCTGGCGCAATTTGTACGGCAACGAGCAGGGAAGAGCGTTGGGTTGATTGTTCCCCGGATTGGAGATAAACGAAAGCTTGTTGCACTGGCCGAGCAAAATGCGGACGTACAACTTCGAGAGTATCTCGCACAGCAGGCTGAAAAGGATCAAAGTGTTTCGCGAGCGGTACTTACGCTACAGAAAGATCTCCGCATAGAGGCTCTACCCCGAAGAATCGAGTGTGTTGACAACTCTCACATGCAGGGAACCGATTATGTGTCGTCGATTGTCACGTTTATCGACGGTAAGCCCCGTAAGTCTGAATACAGGCACTATAAGCTTAAGACGCTAGCAGGTAATGATGACTTCGAGGCAATGAAAGAAGTGCTCACAAGACGGTTCACCCCCAAGGATGATCAAGTAGAATGCATCTACCCAGATCTCCTCATTATTGACGGTGGTAAGGGGCAACTTTCTCACGCCATGGAAGTGCTCGATGGGCTCGGTCTGCGAGGAAAGTTTGTGGTGATCGGACTCGCTAAACGCCTGGAAGAGATCTTTACGACAGGGTCTTCGCTTCCGCTATTCATAGCTAAGACGAGCTCAAGTTTGCGATTGCTTCAGCAGGCTCGTGATGAAGCGCACAGATTCGCAGTTCGCTATCATCGCAAGCTCCGCGAAAAACGAACGCTTCATACAGAACTTGAAGATATACCGGGTGTTGGTGCGGTGTCAGCTGAAAAGCTGCTTCGTTCATTCGGCTCAGTCGAGGCTGTGCGTCTTGCATCAGGAGAAGATTTGCGTGATGTTGTAGGACCTGCCGTTGCTAATCGTGTGCGACGGTATTTTGACATCCAGGCAGACGATGCAGACGCCGAATCTTGACGAGCTGCGACGGCAGCTCTCCCAGCTATCTCGGTTTGATTCCGAGCCATTCTGGGTTCCCGGTGCATGGGTTGATGCTAACGAGGAGGTAGAGTTTTCATCGGGAGCCGCTTATTTCACTGATAGGATAGGGAGCATCGGGTACGGCAGACCGAAACCTACGCGTGAGCTGATCTACAATGCCATGATTCGTCATGTAACGGCGTTTCATCATTACAAACCCAACGCATCACACGTAGACAACAATTCATGGAAGACTACGGGAACATTTCTCAAGTTCATCGCACTTATTCCATATCTACAGTCAATTGGCGTTACGCAGGTTGTCTTGTTGCCAATCTTTGCTCGTGGTGTCTTTGGACGCAAGGGATCGTTGGGCTCACCATACGCCGTAAAAAATCCCTTTCTACTTGACGAGGACCTTGCTGAGCCAGGACTGATGATGTCTGTTGAGCAGCAGGCAAAAGCTATGGTCGAGGCCTTGCATGCAGCAGGAATCCGGGTAGTGATCGAAGTTGTGCTTCGAACAGCTAGTCGAGACTCCGACCTGGCGTTGCGAAACCCAGAGTGGTTCTATTGGATCAAGGATCAGCATCAATTCTCATTCGCTGCACCGACATTTTCTGCTGACGTTCTGCGGGGAATTCATGAAATGGTTAACGGCGGAGAACGTTGCAACCTGCCCGAGCCGGACCTAACATACAGAAGGCTCTTTCATACCCCTCCAAGTTGCGTTGCAACAGATCAATACGGGGTCAAGGGTGTTTCACCGGACGGAGCGGTACTAAGAATTCCGGGAGCATTTGCTGACTGGCCACCTGATGATCCGCAGCCGGCGTGGACCGATGTAACCTACCTGCGTCTGCACAATCATCCTGATTTGAACTACCTAGCATACAACACTATCCGAATGTTCGACCAGCGACTTGAACATGAGGAGTGCACTCAGAACGATCTCTGGAATGAGCTCGCGTTTGTTATTCCACATTATCAACGCACCCTTGACATAGATGGTGCTATGATTGATATGGGGCATGCATTGCCCCTTGCTTTGAAGTCAAAAATCCTGCAACAGGCACGCGAGCAAAATCCTAACGTTGTTATCTACGAGGAGTGTTTCGAGCTTAGTCACACATTGGCCGAGCAGGGAATCAATGCTGTAATGGGATATCTTCCTCATGCCAGTCGGGACATCTCTGCGTTGCGTGACTTTACTAATCGCATAGCTACTTGCGATGTACCAATTGCGTATTTCGCTGCGGTTGATTCACATAACACGCCAAGAATAACATCCACCTATAGTGAAGAGGCATCATTCGCAATCTGGCGGTATATAGGTCTGCTACCGCGAGCTCAACCATACATTGTATCTGGGTTTGAACTGGGTGATACCTATCCCATCAACACAGGTCTCGATTTCACAGCAGAACAGATTGAGTCGTACGCGAAGCTGGGACTTCCGCTATTTGATGATGTTCGCTTGCCGTGGAGTTCCGAAGGAGTAACACGGCAATTGCTCCGGCGTCGCATGCTTGAGGAAATGCATTGCCAGATTTTCGCATTGCTGCAAGACGATGACGTGGTAACGGAGATTGCGAGTGACCATTCTCATGTGCTGGCATATATCAGGACATGTCACGGCGAAAGACGAGGGATCTTTGTTGGTCTCAATCTAGAACAGCATGAGATAGTACTTTCACTGCCAAGATCATGTGTCGTCGACGCGGCGGTAAGCTCACATGTTCGACGTAGTGATGACGTTATATCGATTACACTGCCGCCTGCCGAGTGCACTGTGCTTCCAATACTTACTCGGTCTTCTTGAGATTCAGTCTATCTCTTCGTCGCAAAAATCGATCGAAGCTCCATCAGGAGGGTTGTTACGGTGAGATTGATGGAAACATGACGAGAGATGTCATATGCGGCTCGGTCGATACAACTTAGTGCCTTTCCATAATCAGCGTGACCAAACGCGCCAGCAAACTTGACTAACGTATCCTCCATATCCTGATTTGTTAGCCCATGGGTGTTGCCCGTTTGCACGATAAGTGAGGTGTCCCTGAGCCAGACAGACATAAAGCGCAGGTATGTTAGAGCATGAGATTTGCTACGATGTTCGGCAATGGATTCAGCAGCTTCTGATATTCCGATTCGGTGTTCGCGTCCGCGCAGAGCCGAGCGAAACATCGCAACAACATCATTGCGTATGTTCTGAACATCCTCGTGGATAAACTCCAATGCCGAGGTTAGGTCACCGTCGCTACAGCTCGCGATAATGCGCGCCTCCTGTTCAGAGCACTCACCTCTGCGCAGGAGTTCCTCCACAATTGACTCATCGTCGATTGGCGGAACAATTAGCTCTTGGCAACGAGAAACGATAGTCTGGAGTAATCGTTCCGGCTGCGATGAAGTAAGGACAATACTTACGTCGTTGTGCGGCTCCTCGAGTGTTTTTAGGAATCCGTTCGCAGACTCCGCATTCATATTCTCGGCATCGATAATCACGATAACGCGCCTGCCAGCCTGGAGCGTGGACAATGCCATGGTGCGGTTGAGCTCGCGTATCTGCCAAATACGAATCAGATTCGCGTTGCTCACACGGAATGTTGTGTATGGATCCTTAGCTATCTCGGCAATCTGCTCGCGCATTTCCTCGAGCACGTCCTCCTTGAAGTCAGACTCCTGTTCAACCTTTCCGCTAGGAAGTGCAGTAACGATCGTTATGTTCGGGTGCTGCAATGTTCTTGCCTGCGTGCAGGACTGACACGTGCCACATGCGTTAATGGTCGTTGCCGTTCGCCTTGGGGAGCTGCAGTTCACAGTCTTTGCAAATTCTACGGCAAGGGCTACGGAGCCCCTTCCTCGTGAACCGCTCAAGAGCAAGGCCTGTGGAATACGTCCGCTGCAGATGCTCTGTTGAAGCATATGCTGCAGGTGCTGTTGTCCGATGATCCTATCCCATGCCATAACCGCGAAGATACGTCCCATCGTATTTTGCAAGGTATGAGAATACTAGTCATAGAAGATGAACGCAAGGTTGCAAGCTTTATCAAGCGTGGCCTGGAAGAAGAACGCTACATTGTAGAAACAGCGTTCGATGGGGAAGAGGGGTTAACGCTGGCGCGTGAGAACGTGTTTGACGCTATCGTCCTTGATGTGATGCTTCCAAAGCTCGACGGGTACACCGTGTTGCGGCGACTCCGTGATGATGGTAATGCTGTTCCTGTATTAATGCTTACGGCCAGAAGCTCAACAGAAGATCGGGTGCAGGGTCTGGACATGGGTGCAGATGATTACCTAGCTAAACCATTCCATTTTGAAGAGTTAGCTGCCCGACTCCGTTCGATACTCCGCCGATCAACAACAGAGAAGACCACGAAGCTTCAGTGTGGAGATCTGACACTCGACCTTGTAACGCATTTCGCATATCGCAACGAACGTGAGATTGAATTGACGACCAAAGAGTATGCGTTGCTTGAGTATCTGATGCGGAACAAAGACAGGATTCTGTCCAGATCAATGATCATGCAGCACGTCTGGAAGCATAACTTCGATCCAGAATCAAATATCATCGACGTGTATATCAAGCGAATACGGCAGAAGATCGAGAAGGCCGGCCAAGGCCAGATGATCCACTCGATCAGAGGTGTCGGATACCGTATTCGTGAAGGGGGCTCTCCAGAACTTGAATCAGAAGAGGGATTATCGTGAAGTCAGTATCAGGTCAGCAACTTGTAGAGCGAATTCAAGACGGCTTGGGTGATATTCAAAAGGCCTTTGATGTCTACCAGAACGAGTTCTTTATCGCGCGTCCTCCCGAGTTCTTTGCACTAGAGCTTTGCGGTGAGGCTGGGGAACTGGCAAATCTCGAGAAAAAACGATGGAGGGGCCAGAGCATTTCAGATGAAGCTACTGCTGATGAGGCAGCAGACGTTCTGATATCACTGATGAACTTTGCAAATGCCCGCGGTATTGATCTTACTAATGCCGTTGTAAGCAAGCTGGGTAGAATCCCGCACTCCAAGTAGTATGCATACACATACTCGGACAAAGCACCTGTAAAGTCTATGGAAAATGAAAAAGCCCCTTTTTTGAAGGGGCTTTAAGCTTTCGTAAACAGGAGCGGGACGTCTTACCGCACTTCGCGGTGAACCGTGTGACGCTTTAAGAACGGATTGTACTTCTTGATCTCAAGACGTTCAGTCGTGTTCTGCTTGTTCTTCATTGTTGTATAGCGCGAAGCTGGCTTTCCTTCCTTCTTCGCTTCAGTGCACTCAAGCGTAATGATTACGCGTGCGCCCTTCTTTGCCATTGCTGTTCTCCTTCGGTTATAGCTCGCAAATATACGGGCTAATGTACTATTTCCAAATAGTTAGCGTTTTCGCACCGTCTTCTTGGCAGACTTTTTTGCCGTTTGAGGCGAACGGAAAGCTACCTTGATCGCTTCCGAGACATGACCAACGTAGACAATCGTAAGTCCCTGAGTTACAGCCGGCTGAAGTTCTGCCAC
>JBIJAX010000031.1:0-25670 GCA_044345485.1 Kapaibacterium sp. (SeqCode) | reverse complement strand
CAGCGCAGCAGATGGTGAGATCACGGTATCGGTAACTGGCGGCACCGCCCCGTTTTCGTATACGGTCGATGGAGGGACACCAACAACAGATGTTGTATATACAGCTCTAGCAGCAGGTGATCATACAATTGTCGTCACTGATGCCAATGATTGTAGTGCTTCAACCACAGTAACTATCACTGCACCAGATGTACTTGAGTTTGCATCGGCAACAGTTACGTCAGATTACAACGGTTCGCAGATCAGCTGCGCCAGCGCAGCAGATGGTGAGATCACGGTATCGGTAACTGGCGGCACCGCCCCGTTTTCGTATACGGTCGATGGAGGGACACCAACAACAGATGTTGTATATACAGCTCTAGCAGCAGGTGATCATACAGTTGTCGTCACTGATGCCAATGATTGTAGTGCCTCAGCCACAATAAATATTTCAGCACCGGATGTATTGGGTGTTAATTCTACCTCTGTTATCAGCCCAACATGCAGTGGTGGTGGAAATGACGGCTCTATCTCGCTTGATGTTACAGGTGGTACACCGGGATATACCCTCGCCTGGGAGTTTGATGGCGCGCCATTGGCACCGGCGCCAGTCGATCCGTACAACCTTACGGACCTGTTGCCCGGAACCTATGCTGTTACTGTAACCGACGACAATGGATGTGAAGCTACTGAGTCTTACACGCTCGTCGGTAATGTAGCGCTGGCATGGACAGCTGGTGAGCCTACACCAACAGATCTTACATGTTATGGCAATAGCTCGGGTAAGATCACAGTAAACGTTTCGAATGGCAGCGGATTATACGACTATAAGGTTGACAACGGCGCGTGGGTTGATAATGCCATTGTAAGCGGAACGGCCTATGAAATCACTGGTCTAGATGCAGGAACATACGTGGTCACAATACGTGATGCTGAAGATGCTACTTGTGAAGAATTGGTCAGTGGCAACGTCATATTGGGACAGCCATCAGAACTAAGTACTCCGGAGATTAGTGTCACGGGTGCTAACTTGATCGATGGTGTGTACATAGTTTGCGATGGTGGAACCGTAGATTTCTCTGTCCCCGCCGTAACAGGTGGTACAGGCACACGCACATATTTGTGGACGAAGTACAACGCGACTAATGATGAATACCTCGAGTATGGGTCTAGTTTCACTCGTCCTGCCAACAGCGAGGAGGCAATTGCTTTGTCAGACCAAGGCGTTGGTTCGTATCAACTTGTCGTATCTGATGCCAATAACTGCCAGCAACTCTCGAACATTATTACTGTTGGTGAGTCGGCCACACCTCTTTCGATTAGCTTCTCATCTCCAACAGCTGCCCAAACGTTTAAGTCGGGCGTAAATATCAGCTTTGCAACCACGGCAAGCGGTGGAGCTGGTACGTACACCTATGATTGGTCGTTTGACGGTGCTTCGTTTGACAACCCAGGCGATATCGACGACTGGTCAATCGCAACATCTGAAGCTGGCAATACAGGTACCTACACTGTAACCGTAACTGATGAAGCTGGCTGTACTGCAACTGCGTCAGTGTCGATCACTGTATACGGTACAACAGTCTACGTCGATAACGCAACGGGTAGCAACACGAATGCAGGTACGGAAGGTGCACCGTTTGCGACAATTGCAAAGGGTATTGAAGCAACGAGCAGTGGTAATACAATTAGTGTTGCCGGTGGCACGGCCTATGCAGAGTCGCCTGTGCTGACAGAGTTGCGGACAATTACGGGAACGGGTAACACTGCACCAACCTTTACAAGCGGTAATTACTTCAAGTTCGGAACATCGGATTCTATCACAATAACTGGATTCGCTACCGCAGCCTTTGATAATGTTGGTGCAACTACAGTTGAAGGTATCCAGCGTGCCATCCACCGTGTCAACTCAGCCGGTACGGTTAACATTGATGCTGGGTCGTATACTGTGACGTCAACAATTAATGTTGCCGCTGGAATCACCATCAAGGGGCCAACACAGTCCACAAGTAACACCTGTGAACTAACGCCTGAAGTAACGTTGACTGGTAGTGGCACTGGACGTAAGATCCTTCGTTTCTATGGTACAGGCACTAAGACACTCACAGATCTTGTACTCAAGAACAGTGACGCTACAGGCCGTCTCATCGAAATCGCAAGCGGATCATCAGGAAACGTCAACACCACTCGTATGAGATTCCAAAACCACAGTGGTACAACGCTGTACGGCATCGCGAATACAAATCGCTCGGCTGGTGTTGTGTTTGATGTAGCGCAGATCATTGACGACAAGAATGATGCTGGCTTTGGAACAGGTGAAGTGCTGTATGGTAACTACGCACCACTGCCAGCAGCCAATGTAGTTGCAGGTTGGAAATCTGAAGACGGTGCAACAAATACGAACGGCATCAGGGTAGCAACGTTATTCGCGTACAAGGGACCAAATCTTGTAAACGGTGGCCTGACGGCATCACGTCCGTTGCACTATAAGGACCAGGGCGACACCGTATTTAACAATCGTAGTAATCTGCGCTATGACGGCGTCGATGAATACTTGGATGCTAACACAACGACCGATATCAACGGGGGCTCTGCAAAGTCTGTATTCGTTGTGTTTAGAACAGGTGCAGCAAGTGCTAATGACATGGTGGTGTACAAGCACGGCGATGAAGATCAGGGATTAAGCGTCGTAGTTGACGATGCAGAAAATATTGAAATCAATCTTGCCGACGGTGCCAACAACGTTGTTCTTAACTATGCTGCAAACGCCGGAGGTACTGCCAACACGGGAACCACATACATCGCGCAGGCATACTTTAATGGTAGTAGCCCGGCAGGAAATAGCACCGACAATCCTCGTGTTGGTATGGCGGTTGATAACGTGGGTGGACAGGTTGCTGAGTCGAAATGGTCTGACGGCGGTTTCAACGTCACAACACTAACCACGCCAGCGATCGGTGCAGCTAATAAGATTTCGCTGGGTGCCCGATCGGGATCAGTCCGGATTGATGGAGGAACCATTGTAACTGCTGGCCGTGGAAACTACTTTAACGGCGAAGTTGCTGAAGTAATCATTCTCAATACCGCGAATAAGTCCATCAGAGATGCTGTGTATTGTTACCTCCGTAACAAATACTATGGTAGTGGAAATCAAGGTGTTGATAACGACCTCGAAAAGAACGGCGATGTTGTTGCTGGTGATGAAACATCACCATTTACACCTGAGCTTATCGCGTATCCAAACCCTGCAGAGGATGCCTTCACAGTAGAGGCAGCTATTCCATACGCAGGCACAGTAACGGTAACGTTACATGATGCGGTTGGACGTAACGTAATGACATTGTTTACCGGCGAGGTTTCAAACAACACAATGCTCCCAATAGAAGCGAATGTTGCCAACCTACCGTCGGGCGCATATGTCGTGAAGATCCAGGCAGCAAATGATGTTCACCTCGTGACACCATTGATTGTGCGTCACTAAGCATTGTTTATAGTTCGGTACATCGAAGGGGGCTTAAGAGCCCCCTTCATCGTTAGTACAAAAGGGCGTCATTATGAACACTATGCTCTCTAACATCGTATGCACTATGCTTACACTTGCGGCTTTTTCAGCCACGGCGTTTGGACAGAAAACAGCGGTTCAGCTTCGAAACGGTAGCGACTTCCAGGTACGCATTGCTGCACCCGATGCCAGCACATACGTAGCATGTGCTATTGAATGTCTTGACTGTCCTGCAGGAACAACGGGAGTTCCGCAGTTCGTTACCAACACTGGGACAAATACTGACTTTACCGCAATCAATCCGGATGGAAATCAAGGTGGCGTTACCTTTCGTTACCGAATCGAAGGTATCTTTAGAACCGGAAGTAACGGCAATGGAAATGTACGCCTTACCTTTAACAAGAACGGTGGAGTGCCAACTACCACGATGATCGCAAATTCCTACTGGGCATTAATCGAAATCGAGTAACCACTATGAAAAGAGCATTCGCAATAATCGCGATGGTTTCACTTGCGCTAAATAGTGTTGCGCAACAGCAGAAGACATCGGTACCTAAGCCAACCCAATCTAAACAAGCAGGTGCAACTCCAGCGGGAGTGGCCGATACTGCTAAAGCTGCATCGAAGACGCCCCAGGCCCAGCGGCCCCCTGTCAACAGAGGCGTGTTCACTTCGCTCGATTCAGCCTTCACAAAACCAGACTCCGTAAAGTCGCTTGTTTTGAAGGCAAAGAATCTATCAACTCTGCCACAGGATGTGGTCAAGTTTGTAAATCTTGCAACCGTTGACCTCACAGAGAACTATTTCACTGAGATTCCAGAGATCTTGTTCGGTCTGCCAAAACTTACTGCGGTAGACATGACGTCGAACCGACTCAAGAGTATACCGAAGACAATCTCAAAGGCCTCAAAGCTTGCGCGGTTGATTCTCAAGTACAACGAGATCGATACTGTGCCAGCAGAGATCACGATGTGTGCAAACCTCACACAGCTCGATCTTACTGCAAACCCTGTAGCCTCTATGCCGCTTCTAGAGCTCTCAAAGATGAAGCGTCTTCGCACCATCGGACTTGGTGCATACGGCACAACACCGAAGAAGTAGTGTTGGCGGATAGATGGTATGCGCTCCTTGATGAGGCGCGATGATATACTCTTGATTCTTCGCACAGCATCAGCAACGCTCATGCTGGCCGGTATTGCTACCACAAGGTGCACGTGATCATCAAAGCCCCCTACGGCAAACACATGGATGCCATAGGATTCGCACGCCTCATGTAGAATGTCCCACAGCTGCAAAAAGGAATGGCCCATATGTTCTATGGGCCATGAAAAGGGGCTAATGTGACTAACCCCGCGCTTTAGCGGAGGGTTACCAAGTAATCTTCTCCTGGCTTAGCAGGCGCTGTGCATCTGCATAACCCAGGCGGGCAGCGGCTTTGAAGGACTCGATGGCCTTCTCACGCTGGTTGGCTTTAAGGTATGTGTGGGCCAGGTTGTTATGTCCGATAGCGTATTGTGGGTTGAGCTTTACCGCATTCTCGAATGCGAGGAGCGCGCCCCCTACGTTGTTCTGGGTTAGCAGAGCCAGACCCTGGTTGTTGTACATTTCTTCGTTCTTGCCAAGAAGACGGTCGATATTGGCAAGCTCTACATAGCACTGGGTGAAGCCACTATTGAGATTGAGGGCTTCCTTGAATGATGCACGGGCAGCTTCGTACTGCTTCATCTTGACGTAGACGTTGCCCAGGTTGTAATGCGCTTGGACATTCTTTGCGTCGAGTTCAATGGCCTTCTTGAATGATGTGACAGCTGGATCAAACTGTCCCTTGCTGGTAAGAATCACGCCTTCGTTGTTGTACGCAACGGAAGTGTCGGCCTTGACGTTGATAGCGCGACGGATAATTTCGAGTGCCTTGTCGTAGTTGCCTTTTGCGGCATGAGTATTCGACAATGCATAAAGTGCTGGAAGGTTATCCGGACTAACGTCCACGGCTTTCTGGAACATCGCTATCGCACTGTCTGCATTATTCCGGCGTATCCATACTGTGCCCATAGCACGCCAAGCATCTGGATTGCTTTGATCTGCAGCAACTGCCTGCTTGGCCCAGATTTCGGCTTTTTCGACATTGTTCATGTCATTATACAGTTCGCTGCGGAATACTAATTCCTCAGAAGACGGCCCCTTATTCGAGCAACCAACTGTAAGGAGCATGCCCCCAGCAAGCCCCATTATGAATAGACGCTTCATCACTTCTCCTTGATTGATAATGGCGCAAATATACGTGTACACCTTCTAGGCGCAGATACGGAAATAGTTCGATAAGTGAGAGGTAGTCCGTATATTCGTGGCTCTTTAAAAACGCCGGTGCTGGGAGTACCCCCATGCCGGATACTCAATAACTAATGTTGCCCCAGGTTTTCTGGGAGCGAGGTACACATGAAGTATAATGGCCCTAAGGTCAAGATCTCGCGGAAGTTGGGCTTTGCGGTAACGCCAAAGTCACGCAAGTATCTTGATAAGAAGCCGGCCCCTCCAGGCCAACACGGTGCGTCGAAGAAGCGCGCTAAACTCTCTGACTATGCGAAGCAGCTTCTCGAGAAGCAGCGTTTGCGTATGCAGTACAACCTGCACGAGCGTCAGATGACCAACTACATTGCCAAGGCAGCTCGTATCCAAGGTAACAAGGTAGACATCCTTGTTCAGCTTCTCGAGCAGCGTCTTGACTCTCTGGTATTCCGCTCAGGTCTTGCCCGCTCGATGTACGCTGCACGTCAGTATGTACGTCACGGTCACGTTACCCTGAACGGCAAGAAGGTAGACATGCCAGCATATGCAGTTCAACCAAACGACGTTATCGCCATCCGCGAAAAGAGCCGCAAGGTAGAAGCTATCCAAGAAGCTATTCGCTCAGCTGCCCCACCACCATATCTCGATATGAGCAAGGCAGACTACTCAGTGAAGTTCCTCTACCTTCCTCCACGCGAAGAAGTACCAGTTGTGTGCGAAGTGCCACTCGTTATCGAGTACTACTCACGTTAATCAACTCAGCAACAGTTATCTCAGCGCCTCGGTTCATATATGCGGATCGAGGCGTTTTTGTTGGTACCCAGTACTGATTACGGATTACGGATTACTGGTTACTGGGTACTGATTACGGATTACTGATTACGGAGTACCCAGTACCCAGTACCCAGTACCCAGTACCCAGTACCCAGTACCCAGTACCCAGTACCCAGTACCCAGTACCCAGTACCCAGTAACCAGTAACCAGTACCCAGTAATTGCTAACTTCGTCTCCATGGACACCTTCGGCGGTATAGACATTGGCGGCACGGGCATCAAGTATGGCGTTGTAGATGCGCAGGGTGCTACGATGTGGGAAGACAACGCGCCTACGCTGGCTCATGAGGGGCTGAGCGCGGTGCTGGAGCGCATCAAGAGGGTTGCGCAGGAGATTCAACAGCGTAGTCCGGAGATTAAGGCGCTTGGTGTAGGCGTTCCGGGAATTGTAGACCCCGTTACAAAGCACGTGCAGGCTCCACCGAATCTGCCGGGGTGGGATGATGTAGACCTCCTGGGTGCACTGCGCAGTGTATGCCCCTTACCCATCGATATCGAGAATGATGCCAATGCGGCCGCGCTTGCAGAAGCGCTTATGGGTGCTGGCGTGAATGAGCCCAACTTTCTTTATGCCACGCTTGGGACGGGTATTGGCGGGGGAGTGATCCTCAACGGTCGTCTGTACAGGGGTCCGCATGGTGATGCCGGCGAGATCGGACACATCATCATGGATGCATGGGCACGTGAGGGGGCTCGCGATCCACGGTTGTTTCGGACGGCTGTGTTGGAGGATTACGTAGGGATCCAGGGCATCATTGCCATGGCGCACGAACAGGGCGAAATGGTTCGCTCCGTGCGTGAAATCACCAACGACCATGTGCTGCGAGAAGCCGGACGCATCATTGGCATTGGCATGTGCTCTGCACTTGCAGTGCTTGGCTTGCGAGTTCTCATTGTAGGGGGCGGCGTATCGCAAGCCCCATTCATACTTGATACTATTCGCTCTACGATGGCGTTGCGGGCGATACCAACGATTGCCCATAACCTGCGTGTGATACCGGCACAGTTTGGCTCACATGCCGGACTTGTGGGAGCCGCCGCTGTTGGCAGGGCGTGTGTCGTGTCATGATATCGTAGATTTGCACGTTGATTAGTCACTAACTCACATTGGTACACTGTGCCCATGCAGAACTCTAACAAAACACTTCACTATGCGTTTGCAAGCATCGCTACCATCGTAGCGCTTGCCACGTATCTCATGACTGTGCAGCCGACCGTTCCATTTTGGGACTGTGGTGAATTCACGGCAGCCTCTGTTCAGCAGCAAGTGCCGCACCCACCAGGTGCGCCGCTGTTCCTTATGCTGGGCAAGGTCTTCCACCTGTTGCCATTCGGCGATCCAGGCTGGCGCGTCAACCTTCTAAGTGTTCTTGCCAGTGCTGCAACGGTTCTGCTGTTGTACCTCATCACGGTTCGTGTGATTCGAAACTTCTTTACAGAAGACCTTAATGAGATCGGGAATGCATTGCTAGTGTATGGAGGGGGCTTTGTAGCTGCACTCACGTATACGTTCACAGATACGTTCTGGTTCAATGCTGTTGAGTCGGAAGTGTACGCTGCATCTTCGTTATTCGTGGCCATCATCGTGCATCTGATGATGATTTGGAATGAAAAGGCCGATGAACCAGGACACGAAAAGTATCTTCTCTTGATCGTGTACTTGATCGGTCTGTCGATTGGTGTGCACCTTCTTTCAATCCTTACGCTGTTCTCGATCGTACTGCTTGTGTACCTGCGCAAGTACGAGTACTCAACAAAGACGCTCCTGCTCACAATGGGCATTGGTCTTGGCTTGTTCGTGCTGATCTACAACGTGATCATCATGAAGCTTCCGGCACTCTTTGCTGGTAATCTTCCGTTTAAGAACGACGCTCGTGAGTTCTTGGTAGAAGACAACAACCTGTTTGTGCTTATCGGTATCGGACTCATCATCGGTGCTGCAGTAGCACTCTACATCGGTAATAAGCAGCGTCGCGGAATATTGTCGCTTGCTGCTTCATCATTCCTTCTGCTTATCCTTGGCTACTCAACCTATGCCCACATCCTGATTCGTGCAAACTCGAATCCGCCGATGAACGAAAACAAGCCAGAGAACTTCTCAAAGCTTGTTAGCTACCTCGGTCGTGAGCAGTACGGCGAAGCCCCAACATGGCCGCGCCGATATCAGCAGGAGCAACGCTTTGTAAACAATTACCTGAAGTACGGTAAGTGGACAGAGCCTCCCGTGCAGCGTGTTGAGCGCAAGGATGGTGCGGTGTTTGGCAAGCCAGATTTTGGTAAGTGGAAGACTGACGGAAAGTCTAGATTCAATGGGGCAGAATTTGCCTACATGTGGGACTACCAGATCAACCAGATGTACATCCGTTACTTCCTGTGGAATTTCTTGGGAAGAGTGAGCGACATGCAAGATGCACCAGCTGCTAGCCCCTTAACAAAGCAGTCTGTTGTTGAAGCCCAGAACTACAAGAATGGCTATGCTAGCCACTTCCCAATCAACTACTATGCGCTGCCGCTGTTGTTGGGTCTTGTTGGACTCGTCTTCCACTTTAAGCGCGACAAAGAAATGGCATGGGTGTATCTCGTGCTGTTCTTGATGACGGGCGTTCTTGCCGCTATCCAGCAGAACCAGCAGAATCCGCAGCCACGCGAACGTGACTACTTCTACGTTTCGTCGTTCATGGTCTTTGCCATGTGGGTTGGTCTCGGTGCCTTCTTCATAATGGAGAAGCTCAAGAACAATGCTGCTGCACTTGGTGGTGCTCTCCTTGGCATCATAGCACTTGTGCCGGTAAACATGGCAGCGCAGAACTGGTTTACGCATTCGCGCGCTGGCAACTACCTTGCGTTTGATTACGCTTATAACATCCTGCAGTCGGTTGAGAAGGATGCTATCCTCTTCACGAACGGCGATAACGACACATTCCCTGTGTGGTATCTGCAGGATGTAGCTGGTATTCGTCGTGATGTTCGTGTTGTGAACTTGTCGCTCGGGCAAACCACGTGGTACATCGAGCAGCTCAAGAACCGTGAACCATGGGGCGCTAAGAAACTCCCACTGAGTTTCTCCGACAGTCAGCTCCTTGTTGATGAAGAAGACGCAGGAGCACTGTCGTATGAGTTTGGTGCCGCCCAGCAAATCTCATTCCCAGTGTCGAAGGACATTCTGCGGAAGTGGACGTCTGACTCGACAATTATCAATCGTGGAACCTTCACGTGGACCTTTACAGGATCTCCGCGGGGTCGTGGCGAAGACGGGAAGGATAGTTACTTCTTTGGTGTGCAGCACAAGCTCGTAGCAGACATCATCAAGCAGACTAAGTTCGAGCGTCCGGTGTATTTCTCGACGTCGATGGGTATCGAGCCTGGATATGCCGATGAGCACTGCGGTCTGCAGGACTACATGCGCCTTGAAGGACTTGCCTTCCGCGTATGTCCTGTGCCGCAAGTTTCAATAATCGGATACGGCGTTGATGATAAGCTAATGAACCAGTACTTCATGGTAGACCTACCAGAAGGTGTGGCGCATACAGAGCCACACGTTGGATTGAAGTTCCGTAACCTTAATAATCCAAACGTGTATTATGACGATGTGCACCGCGGTTATATCTCAAGTTATCGCTACACGTTTTTCAGCTATGCACGCTACAAACTCTATGAGCAAAAGGACAGTGTAGGTGCCGGTAAGGTGCTTAACCGTATGAATCAGCTGATTTCGGTTGAGCAGTTTCCGATGTCAATGATGTTTGAAATGGAGATCGGACGTCTCTTCAACGCTATCGGCATGTATGCAGAATCTGAAAAAGTTGGACTGAATGCTTTGAAGAGCTGCGAGATGATCATTAAAAATCCACGTCTCTATACTCTCGAACAGGGATTCCAAGTTCAGCCGGGTTCAACGGACGAAGATGCACTCAATCAGGCAAGCGCCATGGCCCGCATGTATGCTGCAGAAGCTGCGAAGATTGCAGGCAAGTGGGATGTTGCCCAGCGTTACCTGAATGAGTTTGGATCGATGACGGGAAGATCGGCTGATCTTAACGCGAGGATGGAGGAGATCGAAGTTCTTAAGAAGCTCCGTGCTAAGGACTTTAACGGTGCGCTTGACGGTGCACTGAGGATGCGCGAAAAGTATGGTAACATTGGCAACGAGATGCAGCAGCTGATCTTTGAATTGCAGCGTAAGCTTGGCAGAGAAACGCAACAGATGTCGATGGCCGTTACTCCGTGAACGAGATACCATTAGCCCCGCTAACACTCACGATCGTGATCGCCACTTGTGCGGTCACGATCGTTTCGTTTAAGAACTTCGGCATCTACAACCGCTTATTGCTGAACATCGATGCCGTGCTTGGTAAACGGGGCGAGTGGTGGCGCATGCTTACGTGCGGACTTGTTCACGCAGACTACATGCACTTGGCATTCAACATGTTCTCTCTGTTCGTCTTTGGCGGCTGGTTTGAGCACGTCATTGCGTCGTGGCGCTTTGGTCTCGTGTATACGCTTGGAGTGCTGGCGGGCTCATTCGCATCTATTATCGTACACCGAAATGCCCCCTCCTATATGGCTGTTGGAGCATCAGCTGGAGTAAGCGCGGTGATCGGTGCTTCAACGGTGATCTTCCCTGATTTGCCAATGAGATTGCTGATCATTCCGTTTCCCATGCCAGCATGGGTATTCGGGTGCCTCTATATCATGTACTCAGTTGTGTTTTCTTCGCGCGGTATGGACAATGTCGGACATGAAGCCCACCTCGGCGGCATGTTTGGTGGGATGACTCTGATAGCTGCCTTCTATCCGGAGGTTGCACTAGGCAATTCCTTTGCAATCATTGCCATGCTTAATGCCGGTGCTATAGGGTATGCATGGCGCAGGCGCCGTCCGATGTAACGAATGCACTACCTGCGGTATCTTTGCACACCACACACATGTTAGGTGAATTCCATGATCACACGCATAGCTCTACTGGCGCTTTTGATTCCTTGTATCGCATTTGCTGATCCAAACGGTAAGACGGGTCGCACGTCTACGATGACGCAAGGCTGCGCAGATTGTCACGGATCGAATGCCGGTGCAGCTGTGAACATAACGCTTGACGGACCTCGCAAGATGGAGCCAGGACAACAGGCAACGTTCAAGGTTATCGTAGGTCACGCGTCGAATCCCTCTGCTGGTGTGTCTATAGCCATCAGGCAAACTCCAACAGGTACTGGTGATGGGGCGGGTACGCTTGCTACGGTGACCGGGGCTGGACTTCGCCTTCGTGGTACTGGTGGAGCAGCTGAGTTAACGCAAAGCGCCCCGAAGCTGATGTCGAACAAGGCCGCTGAGTTCGCATTTACATGGACAGCCCCAACAACTCCTGGCACATATTATGTGCAGGCCGTTGGGAATGCTGTCAATGGCAATGGTCGTAACGATGCAGGAGACGACTGGACATTTCTGCAGCCGGTTGAAATCATCGTTGAGTCTGCCACCAGTGTGAACGAAGAACTCGCAGCCCTTTCAACGATCTTCCCGAATCCGTGCGGTCCTACAGAAATCCTCAACATCGGTACAGAAATCACAGGTGTGGCTCAGGTGCAGCTTGTGAACGCGAACGGACAGATCGTGCTGGATGAAATGATGGACATCTCCAATGGGGCGCTGCCCAAGCCCCTTGCCGGGCTTCCTCGCGGTGTGTACTTCATCGTTGTTCGCAACGGATGGATCACCCGACGCGGATCTGTGCATCTCTGGTAAAAGCTCCCTGCGGTATATTGCCGCATGCGATTCGTACTTATTCTCCTTGTAGCTGCGTGCACGCTGCACGCACAGACAGATGTCCTCCGAGAACAACGCGAGGGCGAGCACCACAAACGTGAAGCAGAAGCATTCTTCGAACAGCTTCATGCTGTGCCCGAGGGCTTCAATTGGCGCGCTGTAAACGAGGCCGTGCGAGACGCGCGCCTTTCGCGGGTGCAGATGAGCGATGCAATGCGCATGCCTACCGGCGTTGCGGGTACATGGCGTGAGATTGGTTCGTCGAATCAAGCTGGACGTGTAGTCTGCGTTGAATACGATCACAAAACCGGACGTGTCTGGCTGGCCGGCGCGGGTGGTACGATTTGGAGCGGCGACACAACAGGGAAGACATGGAAATGTCACTCAGATGCGCGCCGCATCGAAGACCCACAGCTCATAAAGCTGATCAAACGTCCAGATGGAAGCGAGTATCTCGTTGTGATATCTGGCTCGCCCCGTGTATGGCTCCTTGATCTCACAACCTACACATGGTCTCAAGCAACGGGGCTTTCCGAGATGCAGCGATGGGGTGGCTTCAGCAATGCAGTGACGATCAAGCGAGGCGGTCGTTTAGAGATCCTTGCTGTAGGGAATGAATGGGATTACGGTGCTGCATGGAAGGGTCGCAACGTATTGTACAGAAGTATAGATTCTGGAATGTCGTTTCAGCGTCTGAGATGGTACGACGGACAGCGTCAGATCTGGAGCGACGGCGAGCAGCAGGCATGGCTGCTGCATGGCGATACACTTTCGTCTATCGAGTCGGACGGATCCTTGAAGCTCCTCAAGCTCAATCCCTACGGCTCTTCTTCGGGAGTGCGCAGTGTACTCCTTGCAGGGGGCGACCCAACCTCCGTGAGCATGGCCGTTGTAAAGTCAGATAGTACACGATTTTACTTGTGCAACGACAACGGCAAGACGTGGACCAAGATGGGCGCGCTCGACTTTGGTCCGTTCGATCTGCAGTCATTCCACTTTGCGTTCGAAAACGGCTTCTACCTTTATGGCGGCGTAGATGCCTACCGAACCGACGACGACGGTCGCATGTGGACGAAGGTTAACCACTGGGGCGATTACTACAGCAATCCCACGTTCAAGCTTCACGCCGATATACCGATGATCAAGAGCTTCCCCGAGGGTGTCACATTTATTTGCACGGACGGAGGCGCATACATTACGCGTAATGGTGGAAAGAACGTCCGCAACATTACCCTCAAGAACATGAACATCAGTCAGTACTATGGCACCTATACAAGTCGTAACAACACACAGGTCGTTAGTGCTGGTTCTCAGGATCAGGGCTTCCAGCGCAGCCAGATCGATTCAGGGGGCGTGCGTTCCTTCAAGCAGACAATCTCTGGCGACTATGCGCATCTTGTCTCGGGTGATAACGGCAAGTCGCTGTTCTGCGTTTATCCAGGCTTTGTGATGTACATCCCGGAGCACGAGACAGGGTGGGCTCCCAAGATGCGTGACTTCGAGATGAAGTCTCAGCTATGGCTCCCACCACTGAGTGTGCGTCCAGCAAAGCCCGGCACTGCATACTTAGCTGGAGGTACGAAGAAGAGCGCAGGTGCCTACGTGTATACATACACGTTTATGAGCACAGACTTGGTTGTAGACTCACTGAAGTATGACTTCAGCGAGGGGGCTGGAGACGTGCGGCTTACAGAGATCGAGTTTGCGCGAAGCAATGATAACATTGGTTACGTTCTCACGTCCAACGGAAACGTCTTCGTAACAACTGACGCTGGATCAACATGGACAAAGAAGGCACGTCCGCAAAAGCTTGGTCCCCACTACTTCCACGGCAACGCCTTAGCAATTGATGCAACTAACCCATCGCGTATCGTGATTGGTGGAACAGGTTACGACTCACCTGCTGCTTACATCAGCGCCGACGGGGGATCTACCTTTACCGCATTGAACGGTCTGCCTCCGTGTCTTGTCCTCACACTCGCTATGTCCGACGACGGACGCTACATCGCCGCAGCGACAGACGTTGGGGCGTTTATCTATGACGTGCAGCAGCAGACATGGACAGACATCACAGAGCTTGGCGCGCCAGACCAAACCTACTGGCATGTAGACCGTGTAGAGCCCCTTGGCCTCTTCCGCTTTGGCACCTACGGACGCGGCATCTGGGACTTTACCATCACTGGTGTTACGAGTGCGCCAGATAAAAACATCCCGAAACCAACAGTTACTCTATCAGGCGAACTTGTGAGTGGCACCCCGTCTGTGCGCATCACATCAGATAGAGAGACCGATGCTACCATCGTCTGGTACGACCTTGCCGGACGTAGGTATGCACAGGAGAACATAAGGGTACAGGAGGGTACAAGGGTACGTGGTGTACCGGAAGAGGCCCGCAGGCACGGGGCTCGCACATGCGTTATCACCACTGCCGACGGCACCGTTGCGGCCTGCCTAGCCCCATAAGAGCAGAGTTACTAACTTTGCAGCCTTCAGCGTATAGCGCAGCCCGGTAGCGCGCCACTTTGGGGTAGTGGAGGTCGTGGGTTCAAATCCCGCTACGCTGACAACAAATCCGATTACAGATTACGGATTACTGATTACTCCGTCTTTCCCGCGAAAGCGGGAATCCTTATGAAACACCACATCAAACATCTCCTTCTTGCACTCGCACTAACGATCGGTGCCCATTCTGCATCGGCGCAGCGCATAGAGGTCAACGCACTGTCGGCCTATATGTTTGGCACATCAACTGACTACATGTATGTGAGTGGCCTGCGTTACGGCGATATCTGGATTGCGCCGAATGCGGTATATGGGGGTGCGGTTGATGTTATGCTTGACAAGAACATCATGTTTGAGCTGCAGTACATGAGGCAGCAGACACGAGCCGAAGAACGTGGCTTCAATAGGCAGGTAGTTCATGAAACAGACCTCACGAATCACTTCGTACAGGCCGGCGGACTCTACTCACAGCCCCTTAATCCGTCAGCAGATGTGTTCGGTGGTGTGATGTTCGGACTCGAAGTCTTCTCGCCTTCGAAGCCACAGTACGAATCAGTTGTTCGGTTTCTCGGAACTCTTACAGGGGGCACCAAGGTCTGGATTACAGACGCGGTAGGACTGCGCGTACAGGCTGCCCTCAACATGCCCATGGTACTCTCTGGCGTAGGATTCTACTTCGGCACCGGTGGGTCAGATTACGGCGCTTCGACATTTATTTGTGCAGCTGCTTCAGTTTAACCTCGGCGGTGGCGTGGTTGTGCGCCTCTGAGGCACAGGGTGTCTTCTACCTTGAAAATCCGGAATGGATTCCGTGTTTTCAAGGTGCAGGGTTTAAAGCCTTTTGCAACAAAGCCTTAGAAGGCTGACATTGTTTCATGCGTTGTGGTGGAGACGAGGTTGCCCTCACATCTGCAATTGATGTACTGCCGCTGTCTGATGCGCTGCAGCACGCTTGGGTGTAAGGGTGCAAAGTTCTCTGCAATTCTTCGTAGAATTGCGTCTCACACAAATCTTGAATACCTAGCAGGGGGCATGTATGTACGTGTTCATCTTCTTTGCGCTGAGCTTTATGGTGGTAGCTCATGCGGCATTAGCCACCACATACTATGTAAGCCCTAGCGGCAACGATGCAAATAGTGGTAAGAGTCCAGGGCTTGCATGGAAGACTGTGGGCAATGTGAACTCGCTCGATCTTAAGCCCGGCGATACTGTCCTGTTCCAAGGGGGTGAGACGTTCTCCGGCAATCTCTACTTCGATTCCGGTGATGGGAATGTGCCGGGTACTCCGGTGGTGGTCTCCAGCTATGGTGGTGGACGCGCAACGCTGAATGCAGGTGATGGCTTTGGTATCTCGGGGTACAACACGCAGGGATTTCATATCTCGGACCTGATCGTTACTGGCTCGGGGATGAATACCAACACAAGAACGGGTATCGAGTGGAATGTGGATGTGCCGGGTGATAAGCGCTTTGCCAACATTAGACTTGAGCGCATTGAAGTGCAGAAGTTCGGTAGGGTTGGCGTGCGTATCGGTGCATGGAATGGTAACACAGGTTATGATGACATGCTCCTGCAGGATCTCGTGGTGCATGATAATCTGCACGATGGCATTCAGGTATACGGCTACCCAGCACCGGTTGGTTATCCGCATAAAGGACTTGTGATTCGTGGCTGCGCTGCGTATCGCAATCCTGGTATAGCCGACCCCAAGTCGATCAAAGGAAACGGCATCGTCGTCAGCAATGTGGATAGCGCCATCATCGAATATTGTGTTGCCTATGAGAACGGCGAGGCCAATGTTCATTGTGGCGGACCCGGAGGCATTTGGGCCTACGATGCGAACAGAGTCACGATTCAGTTCTGTGAGAGCTATCGAAACAAGACGTCGAGTACGTGCGATGGACTAGGCTTTGATCTTGATGGAGGCGTAACGAATTCTGTTATTCAATACTGCTACAGTCATGACAATGCAGGGGGCGGATATCTCCTCGGACAATACGCTAATGCGCGTCCGTGGAGGAATAATGTCTGCCGGTATAACATCAGCGTCAACGATGGACGCACAAATGCTAGTGGCATTACCCTCTTCAAGGGTAGTCCTGAGTCCATTATGGACGGAGCACAGATCTACAACAACACCGTCTATACCACTCCGTCAGCAACGAATCCCACACACGGCGCATTCCAAATCACGGAGTGGAATACCGGCATGCAGAACATTGCCGTGTATAACAACGTCTTCGTAGCCACCGGTGGAGCCCCGTTGATCTCTGTGCCAGCAAAGTACAGTGCCTTCTTTGCAGGGAATCTCTATTGGACGTCTGGTGGACCGTTCAAGATTTTCTATCAAGGCAAAACGTATAGCTCTCTCGAAGAATGGCGCGGCGCAACAGATAATGAGCTGCTCAAGGGCATAGCAACGGGTACAACTGCAGACCCACGTCTTACAAACCTTGGCACAGCTCCAATTGCCTGGCCACGCGCAGCTTCGTCGATTGATGCGTATCGCGCGCAAAAGGGTTCTCCAACAATTGATAACGGAGTTGATCTTTCAAAGGCCGTAGGCATTGATCAGGGCACTCGCGATTTCTTTGGCATTGATGTTCCGTCGCAAAATGGATACGACATTGGAGCGCACGAGTATTCATCAACAGATACAGCGCGTAACAAGCCCCCTGTTATCATGCAGCTGCGCGACACAAGCATGGCTATGTCATCTGTGCTCGATATCCCGTTCCGCATTAAGGACGAAGCCCCATACAAGGTGCTGTGCAATGTTACTGTCCCCCAATCTGTGCTGTTCCCACAGGGCTCTGCTCGGGTGTTTGGGAATGGACCAATTCAGACATTGCGGGTTCAGCCTGCCGAAGGAAAAACAGGTGTCGAAGAAATCATCGTTGGAGCAACGGATGAGTGGGATGCTACTAGCACAGTACGCATACGCGTAACAGTTGGCTCGACTACGTCAGTTGAAGAACTTGATGGCAGTGGGCAGAAAATGCATGCATGGGTTGACGGAGCAACATTGCATGTAAAGGTTCCAGAAGGTGAAGCCGGCGCGATGCACTGTGATCTGTTCTCTGCATCATCATCTGAAGTTGTTCAGAGTACAAGCCAAACGGTCACAGCATCCTCATCCCTGGTGAGCATGCCGATTGATGGCCTTGCATCGGGTGTCTACATGGTGCGCATGCAGCGAGGCAGCTCTGTGTTGACAGAGAAGATTGTTATCTGCCGTTAGATATCGGTACTAGGACGATGATCTCGACGGTGCGGTTGTAGAGCCGTCCTTCGGGCGTAGCATTGTCGAACGGTGCCTTGATGATGTCTGTGCCCTCGCCAACGGCAAGTGTTGTGGTATGCTGCGTTGAGGTAAATGCAGACTGTGTCTCGCGCACACGATCCTGTGCAAGCTTAAGATTGAGTTCTGCAGGCCCCTTGCGATCGGTGTATCCATAGATCTGAACAGATGCATTGCCTGGTAACAACGGCGTGATGTAGCGCTGTATGATCGACGATTGCGCAGCAAGCATACGCTGATTGTTGTACTGAAACTGTGTCAGACGGAACCGATACTGTATCGTGTCGCCATCGGTGCGCCGCATGAAGACCGTGCGCGTAGTAGTTGTGACAGGAATCTTTGCAGAGGCATCAACGTGACGTCCGTCACTAGCTGTAACGTGAAGCGTAGAGACAATCTCCGATTGATCACGACCGCCAGTTACTGGACACATCGCAGAGTCCAGCACGTACTGTTGTAAGGGGCTTGCAGCACCCTCTATGAGATGCGCGGCAGCAGCCGCGCATCGCGTTTCGAGTTGCCACGTGTGATCTGTTGAATCGCTCACGATGTGTGGCAGGGCAACAAGTACTGGACGTGTGATTGAGAGGAGTGTGTCGGTAATCACTACGGGGTCGAGAACTTCGGCAATAGAAGACTCCAGCTCTACACGTCTGTTCTCCTCGTGTCCATCTGCGCGGTCTCGCTCATCTGGCATTGTGGTGCTTGCAGCCGTGGGGGACAACACACCCGATGCGATAACAAGCCTCGATGTATCGATCTGCCATACATCACGTAAATAGTTGCGTACGGCAACGGCACGTCGCGTTGATAGTTGCACGTTGTTTCGCTCAACGCCTTGATTGTCGCAGTACCCTTTGATCATGAGCTCCGCATTCGGATACTCTACACGCATGCGTCGGCCAACGATGTTCAGCAAGTTATAGTATAGCTCGAGTGTTGCCTTTGTGTCGGATGCAGATGATGTATCAGCGAGCACAACGCTTGTTGCTGGCCTATAGGCTTGAGACTCGTCCCTCGTGAGTTGAACATACTTTTCATTGATGTTCGTCGCACCACGTGAGAAGAAGATGAACGGCAGAAGAGAGTACACGCGCCTTCCGAGAGCTTGCGTAACATCGATTACTGCGGTGTCGAGCAGAGTGCTACTCTTAGATCGCGCCTTGAGTCTTAGCTCGGCAGCTAAGAAGCGTTCACGTACGGGTGGAAGAGCCGGCGGAGTAACGATAACTGGCCTGCTCTTGAAC
Organism: Kapaibacterium sp. (SeqCode); assembly: GCA_044345485.1. GTDB lineage: Bacteria > Bacteroidota > Ignavibacteria > Kapaibacteriales > Kapaibacteriaceae > UBA10438. Next base: position 6,259 of record JBIJAX010000031.1, on the reverse strand, counting down.
AGAATAGACACATCGAGTCTTACAAGGCCGTAGGATAGCCCCTTGTCGGCTTCGCTTACAATGTTGGTAAGGGGCAACTCTGCAGACAACCGTGTTCGCAGGTCGAAACGTTCAGCTGCAACTGGTGTAATGCCAGCACCGACGCAGAAGGTGAGCCACGGTTGTAGACGCGATGCAACAGACTCGGAGTAGACCAGACGCGTGTTCGTACGCGTGTCTTCGAACACGGCACTTGCAGGTAAGAGAAGCTCCTCGCGCTGCTCGATATTACCGCTGAGGATGTAGTTGGCGCTTATGCCACCATAGAGATGTGGATGTGTTACTGCGTAGTTGCTCAGCAGCCATGAGCCGAGGATGCGGCCTTCAAGACTAACCGACGAAAGCGAGACGCGCGTTTCACTCTCTGCACGAATAACTTTGGCGTTCTCATCAGTACCATCAAGTGCATAACCGACAAAGCTGGAAGAGGCCAGTGATGATGTTGCTGATGTTATGCCAAGCGCGCCTTCTAGACCGAGGTTGTCACTGATCCAACTCGTGTATTCTCCCATGATGCTGCCCGCCCAACCTTGCGTTGGAGAGAGTAAGTCGCAGCAGGTTGGTATGCCAGGGAACGCCGCAAGCGTGGACGCGGGGTTGAGATACCGTCCGGAAATGCCAATGCTCAGCGGATGGATTCGTGTTGTCACTACATCCGCGCTTACAACTGATGTGGTGTCTTGTATGCTAGCCCCATAACACACTGTAAAGCATGCCATAAGGCAGGCAACTGTACGAAGCAATGTGAGATAACGTCTGAACATCATTGCGTTATCATGACTGCGTGGAACGAAGATGACTCGCCATTGCGCACGCTAAGCATGTATGCGCCTGGCGCAATGTCTGCTTCGATTGGAATGTCGATGATACGCTGCGAGCTACGCAGCTTAGGGTCTATTGTTGTTGACCATATCCGCATGCCCTGAAGTGAAATCAGCTCGATATCGAATGGTAGATCGTTCTGCATGCGGACACTTGCCGTAAACGAACCGTTGCTCGGATTTGGACGAACACTTGTGATCGTAACAGCATTGAACACAAGTACTCGTCTCGTGTTCATAGGATTCATGCACAGTGAGTCAAGGGTAAGAGTTCCATCGATACCACTTCCAGAGACCGTATCGCATGGCCAGTGCACAGAAACACTGTCGATGTTGAGTACCGTCTTTGCAGGAGACCCTACGAGTGCCTTGCCATGAATACGCGTCAGGATAGTAGACGACAAAATGGGCTGCGTCGGAGCAACTCTAAATCGCACGCGACGATGTCTGTCATTGTTGAACGTTACAACTCGAGATGAGAGCAGTGATCCGTTCTCTGCAGTGGGGAAAGGATCGTACAACGACTCGTTATACTCGAGTGAGAATTCTATGGCGTCAGCCTTGCAGAGCACGCTGTCAGACGAACCCACAGCAGTGATTTCGATCGGTGCATCTTCGCTTCGTGGATCTACTGTAAGCAACGGGGCTTGCAGTGCAATGCTTCCGCCCGATTGTGGAGGAGCTAGTGTGATGGCCATGCTCGATGTGCACCCGTTGGCATCGACAATGCGTATGGCATACGTGGTTGTATAGCGCGGCTGCACGCGAGCAGTGAGTGATGATGTGTCAAGAATTGAAACGGTTCCGTCTGGGGCATCGGCAGAGCTCTCTGACCATGAGAATCTGTACGAACCATCGGAGAACGGTGTGCCGCCAGAGACGTTGGCTGTTATCGTGCGCTCGCTGCAGAGGCAGGTGCTGTCGGATTCGGTAAGCACTACCACCGGTCGAGGCACGATGTCGATGAACATGGAGTCTCTACGAGAACAACCATTTGCATCGGTCGTTACGCATGCTAACCAACCTGATGCGGAGAACGATGTAATCGCAGAGGCAGGAATGTTGGATGTAGAATCAGATCGTGAGTCAATGACAGTTTTGTTTGGCAACAGCCATCGATGCAGATACGGTGCTGAGCCATTGGAAACGATAAGTCCAACACGTGAAGGTTGCTCACCCTCACACACGCGCAAGACCTGAGCGTCGAACTGCAGCTTCAAAGAATCGCGAACGGTAACAACAACTGTGTCGCTTACCGTAGAGCCCCTTCCGTTATCGTCGGTTGCACGTAGGATGAACGTTGTTGTTCCCTGCGGCTTTAGGATTGCATTCCACGGCTTTGCAGCATCTGGAACGATGCATGCACTGCGTGGCTCCCATGAATACACGATTGGCTCTCGTCCGCACCATGCGGGCTCTCCGCGACGCAGATCGACTATCGTTGCATCAGAGGCGCATATGGTTGTGTCGGCACCGGCTGATACCGTACCTTGATTCCGCACACAGATCTGCACAGTGTCACTTGATGAACATCCAAGAGAATCGAGTGCCACAACGACGATCTGCGTGGAGCGAGGAACCTGAATTGCAAGACTCTGCAGTGAAGACGTCCAGCCCGATCCGAGGTCTGGCATAGACGACCAGCGGTATGCAAGTGGCTGGCGTCCGCCCTGCGCGACTGCCTGAAGACGAACTGTATCAGACGGGCAGACCGAATCGGTCTCACAACTACTGCTGGACTGAATGCTAACGGAAAATCCTGGCGAGGCTTGCAGTGTTGTTGCGGCAGATGATGAGCATCCGTATCGCGAAACAGCTGTAAAGCGAAGCACTGATCCTGTGGTAGAATCAAACGCCACAACGTATGGCCGGCGAATTGTAGAATCGTTTACCATCCAGCCAGGCGTCCACTGGTACGTCATGCCTACTGTATCGCCTAGAACGTTAGGATCGAGAACGATCGATGGACCTGACGTGCATGCGCTGTACGACGGATTTAAAACAATGGACGGACACCTCTCTACTTGAATGATAACCGTGTCCTTTGAAACTCGCTGAGCAGCATCAGTAACCGTGAGGATGTACTGAGTTGTAATGTCTGGCTTGGCTATGGTGCGTGCGTTTGTTGAGGAGACAGGATTCGACAATCCGTTCTTTGGCGACCATGAGTATTGGAAAGGGGGCGTTCCGCATTGTGCATTGGTGCCGATGGAAGCGCCCGATGTATCCCGGCAGACACACAGAAGTTTGTCGGGTCCAGCATTTGCATCTGGTACCGATCGCAATTGAATCGTGATCTCGAACTCCGACGCGCAACCTACAGGAAGGCGCGAATCGGTGACTGTAACAACATAGACGGTCGTTACGGCTGGACGCACGCTGATCGTTCGTGTGTCGGAAGGCCCAACGATCGACGTCATATCTCCTGACTTTACGCGCCATGCAAAGCGATATGGTGCAACGCCCCCTGTAATCGTGAGCTTATCACCGATTTGAATGGGCGGATCATTCGCTCCAAGACAGCTGATGCGAGTTGCCGTATCAGTGCCTGTTACAACAGGACGCTCAAACGCAAGTAGTGTAACAGCCTTCTGACTCTTGCAGCCGTACTTGTTTGTGGCTTCGATGGTGTAGGTATATGCACCAGCAGAATCTACCCTGACGTCTATCGATGTAAACGCTGGATTAGTGATGATCGATGCTCGAGCACCCTTAGGTCCGCTCCACAGCACCGTGAATGCTGCCGTGTCCGATACCATGCTGGTGATTCGGGCAACGGAGCCTGCACACAGACGAAGAGTATCAGGCGCATTGATTCTTGGAGGAGCAATGACAGTTACCGTGACAAGCGCTTCTACTGGACACCCGCTCGTGTCCGTAGCAACTACTCGATACCTGTAGCGTCCGGGCAGCGTATGCGTTGCCGTCGCAATACGCTGATTCGTATCGCGCAGATCCGATGCAAATGACGAATCGCGACTCCATTTGTAGGTGATAACGCCGGCGCTAACTGGCTCCGAGGCAATCAGGCGGACAGACTGTCCGGCACAGACCGGATTAGGCTCGACGACAGCGGTAATCGAAAACGCCTGTTCAATCTCAACAGTCGTATACGCAGTGTCGGTGATGCATCCATTGCGCGTAGCTATGAGGCGCACTCGATACGTCCCTGGCTTGCTGAACGTCTTCTGCGTTGTCTGACCGGTTGCCTGAGAGCTATCGTGTTCGAAGTACCAACTCCATCCGGTAATCTCTGCTGAATCCTTGCTTGAGCCAATGAACGTAAGGGGCTTCCCCGGACAAAACGGAGGTGTTCTGACAATGATCGACGTGCGAAGATTACTAAACTGCGATCCCGCTAGAAACCCATACGAGTCGAAGGTAGTCATCCCGTACATCACGCCGATAACGCCCTTACCCTGCGAGGCATCAACGCTGTGAATGCCCTCGGGTACGCGTACAGTAATGCACTGTATTTGGGGCGTTGCATCAATTGTACTGTACACAACTGGTAATGCGGCGCGTCCTTGAATGGTGGTTAACGTCAAACCGTCAATCGTAACATTGCCCAGTTCCGTCTTGTCTCCGATAAGTGCAACGTAGAGATTGTTCTTCCATCCATCTTGAACTGCAGTGCTTACAGACGTTGGCGGGACAAATGAGTTAAACACGAAGCGATCAATGCGCTGCTCGAGTGATGGCACTACGATCATGAATGGATCGCCCACTCCTCTGACAAGATCAAACCCATCATTAGCCGTCATCGCATACTGCGCGACAAGAATGGGCTTGTCTGCATTAACGGTATACGTCTTGTTCCCAGCAACGGTGTATTCAACAAAGCCCCCTGCATTGTTGATTGTTGTCGGGGTGCCGTCGAATGTTATCGATGTGTTGGGTTCTGATGACAGTACCCGCACAATAAACTTTGTTGCATATGCTATAGGGGGCACAACAAATGTTGTTCCCCACGTGCGTGTAGGAGGGATCTGCTCGATCAAATGATCTCGGCTGAACTTTGACGTATCTGGAAGCGCAGTGCGCTGATGTCCGCTAAACACCGCAATGCTGCTGCAGCCCGGACCCGAATTCAGAACACGTACGAGTGAGCCAGTGAGGTCATCTTTTGCAATGTCTGTCTGTATCTGATACACATCGTCGCGGTTAAGTGTTACGGTATAGGGAATTCCCGCTGGACGCAGCCCGCCCCCTGCCTTCACTACCGGAGCTTTCGGCGTGATCTCTATAACGGTACCGTCGGCATGTGCCACAACAGCAAGCTGGCTTGCCCAATCTAACAGTCCACTCGATGAGCTATTCATCCTGTAGTGTTGATAGCACGGAACGTAATACTTGTCTCCAAGCGCTGGCACTGGCAGGATCATTGCTGCGTCAGTGCTCATTAGCTCAGTGTTGAAGGCAGACAGTGCAATCGGCTTGTCCGATGTAACGTGAATTGCCTTCTTTACATTCACAACATCGCTATTGGTCTGATGCGCACTAAGCACCATAACCTGATACGGCACGTTGCCATTGGCGGGGATTGTCAGCGTGGTTAGCAATGTGGTGCCCTGATACACATTCACCGTGGCCCCTGAGTCTGCGCTGAAAAACAGATAGGTGTTCGGCACACCAGAGTTCTGCATGAACGTGAGCCAAAAATCCGTGCCCTTCGTTGAGATCTTTTGGGCAGTGGCTACAGCACTGCTCAGAACAACAAGAAGGGGCAGGATGTATCGAAGCGCTAACACCAACTTGAGTTTGTTTCGTTGGATAAATGGGCAGATATTTGAGTTGAAAATACGGGGATATTTCATGTTGTACACTGTAACACTATTGATTTTTCTTGTCGCTTCAGGAGTCATGTATGCACAGGTTCCTGGGGGTGCAGTGGCTGCTAATCCTAACGTTGTATACTATGCAGGGGGCAGGTGCGCATTCTACGATGCAGCCGGCACCAAGCTCCTCGATGTGGATGCAGCAGAGGCCGTGTGGTCGTGCTCACCTGCAAAGGCTGCCTGGGCCGTGGTTACTCCGAAATCGGGTGGCTATTATGAGTTCCCAAACTATACAGGCACGTTCCCAAAGGTAGATCATCGCCAGATGATTAAGCCGTTTTGGAGTGGTGATACAATCTACCAGGAAGCGGTTGTGTTGTCCGGACCAAACACGACGTCGATGCTCCTGTATCCTCCTAAGCAGATTCTATCTGTAACGAACTACAACGGCAGCGTGGCATATGAGCAAGGTGCCGACTACACAATTGCTGGACGCACCATTACACAGAAGTCGGTTAGGCCGTCTGCAACGTATGTAGCAAAGCAGGGCGTTCGTGGTAACGGCACACCCAACGGACTGATCAACATTGCAGCTACCTCATGGACATATGTTACATACGT
>JBIJAX010000070.1:0-8362 GCA_044345485.1 Kapaibacterium sp. (SeqCode) | reverse complement strand
TGTCAGCGTACGCGAACACCCGTGTTCGAATGTATTCATGAAGGACAGACATGCCCCAGATCATTATAGACGGACAGATCATAGAGGCAGCTCAAGGAAAGACCATCATTGAGGCTGCGCTCGACAACGGCATTACAATCCCGCATTTCTGCTGGCACCCCGCGTTGTCGGTAGCAGGAAACTGCCGTATGTGTCTTGTGAACGTAGGTTCGCACAAGAAGGATGTAGATGGCTCGTTGATGTATGCAGACGACGGCTCACCGGTGGTAAACTGGATGCCGAAGATGCAGATCGCCTGTGCCACTCCGGTGTCGGACGGGATGATCATCGACACGACAAGCGAGAAAACCGAAACTGCGCAAAATGCGGTGATGGAATTTCTGCTCGTAAACCACCCGTTGGACTGTCCGATTTGCGACGAAGCAGGCCAGTGCAAGCTGCAGGAATATGCATTTGTGCATTCCAAGGGCAAGAGCCGCTTTGAAGAAGAGAAGACACACAAAGAAAAGCGCGTTGAGCTTGGCCCGAACGTGATGTTCGACGGTGAGCGTTGCATTTCGTGCTCGCGCTGCATCCGTTTTGCAGATGAAGTAGCCAAGCAGCCTGTGCTTTCGTTTGTGCAGCGTGGAGATAAGGTTACGATTAGAACCTTCCCGGGTACAACCTTCGACAGCGAATACTCGATGAACGTCATCGATATCTGTCCGGTTGGCGCCCTCACAAGCATGGACTTCCGCTTCAAGGCGCGCGTCTGGGAAATGTCGTTCACCGATTCCGTCTGTCCGGGCTGCGCTCGTGGCTGTAACATCAAGATCGGTGTGATGAATAACGAGGTGCTGCGCTCAGAGCCACGCACAAACATGCACGTCAATGCATATTGGATGTGCGATACCGGACGCCTTGCCGTGCCTGGCCTTGTAAATGATAATCGCCTAAGCGGACCCAAGCTGCGCCAAAACGGTATGCTCGTTGACGCATCATGGGATGATGCAATCAACGCCGCTGCCACAGCGCTCAAGGGGCTTAAGGGCACCGAAATCGCCGTTGTTGGATCATCAAACGCATCGAACGAAGACAGCTATTTGCTCGGGAAGCTTGCGCACGACGTGCTCAAGACGGGCAACGTAGACTTCATCAAGCACAACGACCACACCTTTGGCGATAACATACTGCGACTTAACGACCGTTCGCCGAATGCTATCGGAGCACACTCTGTTGGTATTGCACCGAAGAATGGTGGACACTCCGTTGACGCATTAGCAGAGCGCATCAATCATGGCCAAATCAAGGCCCTGATCGTGATGGGCGACGACCTTAGCGCTCACTCAGAGGCACTGGCACATGCAGCTGCGAAGGTGGACACGCTTATCGTGATCGCTTCGCACAACAGCACAACTGCTCAGCAGGCCAACGTGCTGTTGCCGATGGCAGCATGGGCAGAGACAGATGGTACGTTTGCGAACACCACGCATCGCGTGCAGAAGTTTGATGCCGCTGTTGTAACCAAGGACAACATGCGTTCGATGGGCATGAAGATGAGCCGTTGGGACAAGTTCGGTGCACCAAACGACAGATGGTCGCAAGGCGAAAAGCGCGACAGCCGTCAGGGATGGCGCATCGCGATGCAGATCGCAAACGCACTTGGAGCTGGCTGGACATTTACTTCCACTTCATCAGTATTCGACCACATTGCATCGCATGTTGATGCATTCAAGGGAATGAGCTACGAAGTTCTCAAGGCATATCATGGTCTTGTGCTCGGAAAGGGCACAACTCCGGATCCTGTTGGCGTTGTTTACGAATCGCATGTGATGAAACCACAGTAGACCTATGACTCTATCAACACAGCTTATCATTGCGCTTGCGCAAGCAGGAATCCTGGTAAACCTGATGCTCGTTGCGGCAGCCTACATGGTGCTTGCAGAGCGTAAGATTTCTGCATGGATTCAGAACCGCGTTGGACCAAACCGAGTAGGTCCATGGGGCTTGTTTCAGTCGTTTGCCGACGTATTCAAGCTCTACCTCAAGGAAGATGTTGTTCCAGCTGCTGCAGATTACAAGTTCCATGCGTTGGCACCAGTAATCTCGATTGCAGTTGCCATTACGGTCTATGCGCTCATCCCGTTTAGTCCTGAAGTAACCATCGATGGCATTACGTACAGCCTTACGATGGCACCCAACATGGACATCGGTATTCTTGCCGTGCTCGCTATGACGTCGGTTGGTGTCTATGGTGTAGCCTTGGCTGGATGGAGCTCGAACAACAAGTACTCGCTCATGGGTGGCCTTCGCTCATCAGCGCAGATGATCAGCTACGAACTCTCGATGGGCCTTGCCATCATCGCAGTAGTGTTGTGTGCTGGTTCGTTAAACCTCGTTGAGATGATCAAGCAGCAGAACACCGGTGCATGGTACGTGATGTATCAGCCGTTTGGCTTTATCCTGTTCTTCATCACTGCGCTTGCCGAAACCAACCGTGCCCCCTTCGACCTTCCAGAAGCAGAACCAGAACTCGTTGGTGGATATCACACCGAGTACTCAGGTATGAAGTTTGGTCTGCTCTACCTTGCCGAGTATGCGAACATGCTCGCATCGAGCGCCATCATGGCGGCATTATATCTTGGTGGATGGGATGCGATCCCATTTGTCGATGATGCAGCTGTTCTAGGGCAGTTCATTACAGACCCAACGTCGTTGTCCATCGCACTTGCACTGCTTGGACACGTCGTGTTCCTCACTAAGGCATTCGCTCTGGTCTTCGTATTCATATGGGTTCGTTGGTCGCTTCCACGCTTCCGATATGACCAGCTGATGAATCTTGGGTGGAAGATCCTTCTTCCAATGTCGCTCGTGAACGTAATCATCACGGGCTTGGTTATACACTTCACGAAGTAAACAACGACACACACGATTATGGCAAACGTTACCTCGAACACCGAATCACAACGCCTGAATTTTTGGGAGCGCATTTACCTTCCAGAGATCGCGAAGGGGCTTGGCCTGACGCTGCGTCAGATGTTCCGTCCAACGTTTACACGTCAGTACCCCGAAGAACGCTGGATCCCAGAAGGATCATACCGTGGTCGCCCCGTACTTGTACAGGAGGAAGACGGCGAGCGTTGCGTAGCCTGCGGACTATGCTCACGTGTCTGCCCAGCACTCGCAATTGAAGTACGCGCCGGCGAAACCGAAAAAGAAAAAGAGCGCTACCCCGAGAAGTTCGAGATCAACATGTTGCGCTGCATCTACTGCGGCTTCTGCGAAGAAGTATGTCCAGAAGAAGCAATCGTGATGAGCAAGGATTACGAACTTGTTTTCAGTTCGCAAGAAGAAGGCATTCTCGGCAAAGACAAGCTTCTGGTTCCTGTAGCTCAGCTCCAAGAGCGTTTGGAGTTCCTCCGTCAGTGGAGATAAGAGAGTAGCGAGTGCCGAGTAGCGAGTGCCGAGTAGCGAGTGCCGAGTAGCGAGTGCCGAGTAGCGAATAGAATTTGATTGTAGGGGCGAGCCGGTGGCTCGCCCTTTTTCGTTTATTCCCAGACCACCTCGATCTGGTCCAACGTGGAAAAGGCCTTGTCGGCAGTGACAACGTGCAGACCGTCCACGATGGCCTGAGCTGCAATGATTCGGTCAAACGGGTCACGGTTGTACCATTCCAAACAAGCAGCAATTCGCGTGTGATGCGCATGGACGGGCAGCATCTTAAACCCGTACGCCGGCAGGTGGTGAAGAATTGACTCTACAAACTCAGGTGTGATGTCGTGATCACCTTTAGCAGCTTTCTGCCAGAGTTCATACATAGAAATGGCGGACCAGAACACATCACAATCAGCGCGTGTAATCATGTTTCGTGCCCTTGCCGGCAATACCGATGGCTTAGAGTCATACCAAATCAAGGCATGTGTATCTAACAATAAATCTGGATGTTTCACGCTGTATTCATTGTGTTTAGAGGATCATTTGGGTTCTCTTCGTACACATCAGGATTCGTGTCAGAAAGTAAATCCCAACCAGAGTAATCGGCGTTTTCACACAAATGTGCGCCAAGCCCAATTGGTCGTACCGGCTTGATCGGTTCCAGTGTAACAACTGGTACACCGCGCCGTGCGATTGCAATTGTCTCACCCTGTAATGCCTGCTCCACAAGTTGGGACAGCGTAGTCTTTGCTTCATGCATATTGATCACTTTCATAGCTATCTACCTTGAAACGACTAATATGTGACAGCGAATACAAAAGAATGGCTAGAACAGGTGAAAGTTAGCTAAGAAGAGATACTAGGGACTAGGTACGAGGTACGAGGGTACAGGGGTACTCGCTACCTAAAGCAACTTTCGTAGGTCGCTTCTGCTGTTGACTTGCAGTTTCTTGTAGACGTTTCGAATATGAGTTTTGACTGTTTCGATCGAGATGAATAGTTCCTCTGATATCTCTTTGTAGGAGCTCCCATGGGCGAATGCTCGCATGATTTCCTCTTCACGAGGGGATAGCTCTGCGACATCAACTCTTGGTCGAATCTTATTCCGGAAGGATTCAAGTGCCTTCCTTGCTACAGTGCTTGACATCGGTGAGCCGCCGTTAAGAATGTCCGTAATGCTTGGAATCAACTCTAGGTCGAAGCGTTCTTTCGTGATGTAGCCGTTGGCTCCTTCTAGGATAGCATCGAAGATCTTCGACGTATCCTCGAATGATGAAACAACGAGAAAGTTTGTCTTAATGCCGCTTCGTTTACATTCACGAAGAACAGACAATCCTGTAAAGTCGGGCAACACAATATCGAGTAACACTAGGTCTGGTAAATCCTCTCGAATCGCCGCAACCGCTTTGCGTCCGCTGCTGATTATTCCGAGAATTGCATAGTTCCCGTCGTCTTCTAACAGTTCACGTATCTCATCTGCTATGATGGGGTCGTCTTCTACGATTAAAACAGATTTCATTTTTCCTTCTCTTATGCAATCGGAAGATCGATCGTGTAAGATGTACCATTGTTGTTACTGGACATCGCAATTCGAGCTCCGATACGATTTGTTCGGCGTTCGATATTGTCTCTTCCATTGCCGCGTGCAGAGCTCTCATCAATACCGATGCCGTTGTCGCTCCATTCAATAACAACATTGCGTGCCCCACTCACAACCGTCATCGTAACTTCTGTTGCCTGTGCATGACGAATTGTATTTGAGAGCATTTCTGAAACGATCATGAGCAACTCATGACGCTGTGCGGCAGTTAGTGTTGTGCTGTCGCCTACCGATATAGAAACCTGGCAATCCAGATCAGCATCTCTGCACGATTCCGATACATATTCGCGAAGCGAACCAAAGAAGCTTGCATCATCCAGTGTGGATTCTGCCATGAGCGATAGCAAGTTGCGTAGCGAGCGGACAGTTATCACCGACAGGTCATGTATTCTATCCAGAGCAGTTGGATCGTTCTTCGAAGAGGCACGTCGTGCTAATGATGCTATCCGCACCAGCCGACTTCCAATCATATCGTGCATGTCTTCGCGAAGGAGCTCAAGTTGTTGCGCTTTAGCCTGCTCCAATGTTAGTTTACTACGCCGCCGACGATAGCGATAAAGACTGACACAACTCGCCGATACTACGATTACTGTTGTGATATAGGCAAGGCTTCTAACAAGATTGTCGATACTCTTGTATGAGCTATCCGTTAGTATCAGCAGGTCTTTGGAGTTCGTAAATGGATGACGAACATGCAATGAATTGGGGTTGCTGTCTACACGTAGTGAGTTGGTCATGACAGCATAACTACTGATCGGCTGTGCCGCGTCTGTTTTCCCAACTTCTAAAGCCGGCAAGGTTGAATGAATTGTTACGGTGTTGCTGGCGAGATCAATGAACAGGGGGGTGTCTGAAACCTCAAACGGTACATTGGAATAGATCTGTTGCGGAACTGTTGAATCTGGCGTTTGTAAGGTATTTGAAGTATAGTACCTATAGTTCAAGGACGCAGCTTGAGAACGAAACACGACTCGTCTAACTGTGCTGTAACAACTGTATTCTAGATGAACCGAGTCGCCATGTAGCTCTACAGTGAAGTGTGGCAATGTCTCTCGATTATCGAGGTCGCTAGGAAGTGGAAGATTGACGTATGAGCGACAGACATTTTGATCGCGATCAATTACATCGATACGGTCTTCTGATACTATTGCTGCGATGTGTGGCGATTTGCTCTTGGCTATATGTATGGCCCTACCTCGTGAGTAGCCACAGCTGCGCAAGTTTGACAAATCGCTACACATGATGACGGTATCGCCCTGATAACTCGCATCAATAGTTGCGATGCTAGTGCGATCGACTTGATAGAGTTGGGATGCATAGCCCTTGCGTAACATGGGCCTATGAGGAATCAGCTGATACTTACCTTGGGATCCTTTCAATGCAGCACAAAGAGTCCCAAAACGAGATGTTATGAATAGCAGACCATTTCGCAGTTGATACATCCCCGCTTCACTGGAAAATAGGGGCAACTCAGAGATATCTCCTTTTCGAGAATTAGCCTTCAAGTCAATGCGAGACGTCACTTTCATCGATGCTAGATCGAAGATAACCAGGTGGCGTTTGGTCAACAGGCCAATTTGACCTGAATGCAGGCGTTGCATACTTCCTGCAACTATTTCTCCATCAATGCTGAGTCGGTTAACTGCCTTGTAGCCTGATGGAGTGCTAGTATACCGAACAACACCGTTCTTTGAGCAGACTACAATTCCATCTTCGATGTTCGTAAAACCATAGATATAGAAGGGACATTCTACCACAGTCTCTACAACAACAGAATCATCAATTGTTTTCAAGCACTCTTGCTGCAGCAGCCATCGTTGGCCCGATCGCAGATATGTACCTATAGGTGTTAGCGCAATTCGTGCCGAATCCGCTGTTGCATCCACCGCAGTTGTGATGAAAGGTAGGTCATCGCCACTGGTATAAAGCGAGCGCACAATGGGAATCGGGAGTTTGCCATTAAATGATGAAAACGAGTTATGCGAATGAACACTCCAAACATTACGATTATTATCACGGAGATGTTGATACTTATCAGAGACAAGATTGTAAAACCGACCAAATGCCTGTTGATTTAGTTTGCCGGACTTATCGAGCATAGCTAGCTCGTGATACATTGTCAGCACTGAAACTGCTGCATCGGATAAGAATGGCTCTTGAATGGCAGAACTGTTGAAGTTGATTACGGTAAGTAGTAACTGAAACTGACTCCGATAATGCTGGGCTCGTATTGGAGCATCTCGTTGCAAGGCTAGCATGATCAGTCTCTTCGTCCAGAGCTGTGCAACGTAATTACCCATTAGTTGGTAGAGTGAGTCGGCTGCCAGCGCGAACTTCGCTGCTGCCTCATGATGACCAATACGATAGTATTCCATGCTCAGATTACCTAGTGTATTGGCTTTCGTTTCAGTGGCGTAGTCGAGAGCTGTCTTAGAATAAAGTGTACGGGCAGTATTGTAGTCACCATTGCTGCGGAAGGCATGAGCAAGATCATCCAAGCGGATACTCGGCTGGGGGTTTTGAAGCTGCTGCTTCTCAGAGTCACGACTGAACTCAAAACAGCGGATTAACAGCGCAGACTGTGTTGATTGAATTCTTGACAAAAGGCGCACTGTGGCCATGTTATAGAGACTATCAACATGTCTATTGTTACATACATATACCTTCTCGCGCAGTGCACATAGGCCATATGCGAGCGTGTCTAATGACACCCCTGAATCATTATCGACAAGGTGCTTTCTGATCTCGACTTCGATCTCAGCAGAATCAGATACTCGTGTACTGCACGAGAACAATACAACCGCTAATCCAGTCAGTATGAAGGTTATGGTCGGAATCAGTGGTAGAGCCATATCTAAACTGACGGACAACCAAGCCATAGGCTAGGTTAATGACAAAATCACAGCACTGCATTTAAGGGAAAATAACGACGCCAGAAGTCGTCGTAACACACTACCCATTTATTACGCATAACAACATTTACGAGAGGAAAATATGTTTGGTCAATTGAACAATCATCATAACCCGAAATCAGGCACAGAACTATGAAGCGCTACATGCAATCTCAAAGCTGGCTCATTTGTGTGGCATTACTTATCATAACTAGCACGTGTTGTTATCCTCAAGTACCAAGCTATGTACCAAAGAATGGCTTAAAAGGTTGGTGGCCCTTCAATGGAAACGCGAATGACGAAAGTGGAAATGGGCATCATGGGAACGTCATTGGAGCTAAGCTTACAACAGACCGTCATGGTAAATCCAATGCCTCATACTATTTCGATCTCTTTGACTTCATTCAAACCCCATACAAAGGTGTAGATGGCAACAAAGCAAGATCATTCTCATTTT
>JBIJAX010000069.1:0-8625 GCA_044345485.1 Kapaibacterium sp. (SeqCode) | reverse complement strand
AACCGGTGATGCCTCGCCAGCCTTTGCCTTGCGCTGTTCGAAGGCTTCAGCTGCGGCCATTGTTTCAATGGCTTTTACTTTTGGATGCATGAGATTTTGTCTCCGTGTTTAAATGTCTTTGATAATCGGGTCGCAAATATAGAGAAATCCTTGGACAGTACGCAAGTGCCATAGTAAATAGGCACTTAGCATACGTTCAATTATTTTCCCAGGTACCTGAGTCGAATCTCCGGAACCTCAAACTTTGACCGCTTCTTTGGTTTGGTTGCAACGGATGTTAGCACAAGCTCCGGACCATCTCGCCGTACGATCCACTTCTGCGGTTGCCCGGAGGTGGTGATAAGTGTTACCGTTGCACCATCAGCTGAGATGTCAAGAGTATATGGCTTGGGAGCACCGTCGGTTACCATAAGCTGGTTCGTCGTGAACTCTACGATCTTGTTCTTAGCACTGCTCCATCGTCCAGTGAGCATAGACGCATTAACCATCCTGCGAATAATGAAGACTGGATCGGGGTTCTTCGATGGGAGCTTACCGAGAACGATTGGGGCTTGTTCTAGGCTGTCGACTGGTGTAAGTGCTATGTACGATCGGGCCTTTTCGTCGCGTGTGAGAATCCAAAGGGGGCCGGTCTGATCACCGATCCCCCATTTTATTCCCGCATGTTTAAACGACGACTTCCTACAAACCATAACCTCAGATTTGCCGAGGTTATAGGCGAGCGTAACATTTCCATCGGTGTTCGCCGAGTCGATTACGACGTAGATGGGCTCATGTACGGGGCGAGCAGCCAATGCACGCTCAATGGATCTAGACTCATTGAGTACTTCGACCACTTTTGAGTGAATCCACGTGCCATGAAACTCTGCATACTCTTGCGCAACGCCAACGGTGCTGCAGAGAATCAACAAGACTATGATGATCATAGCCCCTTGACCTTTGTTGCAACAGACTTTGCTTGCAAGAAGAGCAACAAATAGTCGTGTCCGCCCGCCTTTGAATCTGTACCACTCATGTTAAAGCCACCAAATGGATGCCCACCAACCATAGCGCCTGTGCACTTGCGGTTGAGGTAAAGATTACCGCAATGGAATTCTTCACGTGCACGGGCAAGCTTCTTGGCATTTCGTGTGTAAACAGCACCCGTGAGACCGTAGATGGTGTTATTGGCAATGTTCAACGCATCGTCGAAGTCCTTGGCCTTGCAGACAGCAAGTACCGGACCGAAGATCTCTTCCTGCATAAGGCGAGCAGTTGGCTTTACGTTGACGAAGACCGTAGGCTCGATAAAGTATCCTGGTAGACCATCAACTTTCTTACCACCACAGATAAGCTTGCCTTCCTTCTTTCCGATCTCGATGTACTGGAGAATTGTCTTTTCCGCGCGCGGAGAAACTACTGGACCGATGCGTCCATCATCTTTCGGCTGACCAATCGTGAGCTTATCAACTTCAATCTTGAGCTTCGTAACGAACTCATCATAGACCTTCGCATCTACGATAGCGCGGGAGCATGCCGAACATTTTTGACCCTGGAATCCGAATGCTGCGGCAACAACACCAGCAACTGCAGTGTCAACGTCCGTTTCGCTGTCAACAACAATCGCATCCTTACCACCCATCTCCGCAACAACACGCTTGATCCAAATCTGTCCAGGCTGCGTCTTGGCAGCAAGTTCGTTCACATGAAGCCCCACCTGCATAGAGCCGGTAAACGACACAAAACGTGTCTTGGGATGTCCGACGAGGTAGTCCCCTGCCTCTGCACCAGAAGCAACAAGATAGTTCAGCACTCCAGCTGGAAGACCAGCCTCTTTCATGATCTCAACAAACAGCCAGCCCATCATCGGCGAGTCGCTGGATGGCTTTAGCACAACCGTGTTGCCCGCTACGATGGCTGCAGAAGACATCCCCACGAGAATGGCGAATGGGAAGTTCCATGGTGGGATAACAACGCCCACTCCGAGTGGGATGTAGAGAAGCTCGTTCTTCTCACCCGGCTGTGGCACGATGGGCTGCGGACCCGATAGACGCAGCATCTCTCTTCCATAGAATTCAAGGAAGTCGATTGCTTCGCACGTATCGGCATCAGCTTCGAGATAGTTCTTTCCAACTTCCGAGATCATCCATGCATTGATTTCATTGCGACGCTTCCGGATGATCGACGCTGCCTTGAACAGTACCTTTGCCCTGTCCTTTGCAGGAACCTTCTTCCATGATTCAAAGGCCTTAAGCGCTGCATTCATCGCCTTTTCAGCATCGTCCTTGCCAGACTTCTGAAACACGCCAATGATCTCAGCAGGGTCTGCCGGGTTATGGCTGGTTGTCTTGTCTTTCGTGACAACACGCTTGCCGTTGATGATGTTTGGGTATTCCTTCCCAAACGACTTGCGAACTGCGGCAAGTGCCACACGTTGTTTTGCCGCTACTGCTGGCTTTGAAAAGTCTTGGAATATCTCGTTGCTAAACTGCTTCATTGTTTCCTCTCAACATGATTGACCGCAAAATTACGTCACGTTGTTGTAGGTTGGTGGTATTGATTCCGAGGACGCATGCTCGAATTCGTTGTAAGCATAGTAACTGGGTGGCCGGTATGGGGCTTGTTGGTAGCAACATTTGTTGTTGTCTACATTGAGAATCTCGTTCCGCCATGGCCTGGGGACGTGCTGCTAGTGTTTATGGGCACCTTCGTGGGTATGGAGGTCCTTGGATTCTGGCCGGCACTAGCTGTATCAACTGCTGGTTCTTTTGCTGGGTTTGCTTCTGCATACGGCCTCGGACGGCGCTATGGCGAGGCAATTGCACAGTCTCCATGGGTTCCGTTTATCACACCGCCCCTTATCGTTAGAGTTGAGCGGCTGTTTGACAAATACCACGGATTGATCATTATCAGCAATCGTTTCCTTGCTGGGACACGGGCAGTGATCTCGTTCACTGCTGGAATTGTCAAGTTACCACTGCCCCGAACAATGATCTATGCAACAATGAGCTCTCTTGCATGGAACTACCTTCTCCTGAAAGTGGGCGCACACGTTGGGTCTCGTTGGCGCGAAGTTGACTCCTACATCGCAACGTATGGTTGGGTTATTACGGGGGTATTAATTGTAGTGGCTACTATTATGCTGATCAGAAAACGAAAGCGGCGAACCACAGGGTCCGCCGCTGATTAACTGCCTAGTGCGAGCAACGTTCTGCGCAGCGTTAGCTGTTTCCTCCTGCACCTTCTGCACCCCAGTCAACGATGAGCGAGAAGCGTAGGGTATTGCCAAGCGGGTGGTTGCGTTCTACAGTGATGTAGTAGCTGAAGTCGGCACGGAAGATGTCGTACTTGACGCCTGCACCTGCAGTGAAGTACTGACGTCCGCCAGCAGCTGATGGTTCAGTAAAAAATCCGGCACGTGTAGCGAACACACGGTCGATGAGCAGTTCCGTACCTACACCAGTTTCAATGCCGCCCTTGCCCCATGCAGTTATGAGCGAGATAGGAATTGGATCTGAGTTCTTACCATCGCGGCGAACGAGAAGCTTCATCGCTTCAGCGGTAACCGTCCACTTCAAAAACTCGTCTTCGTATGCATCGTAGGCAACGCCAAGACGCAGGTTCGTAGGCAATGGGTCTGATTCTTTATCGTAGGTCATCTTTGGACCAACATTCTGCAGGTTTGCACCAACACTTAGGCCCCTGATAGATTCATCTCGTGGACGCCACATAACGCCAAGGTCGAATGCCCCTGAGATGCCAATTCCAGCGCCTGATGCTCCAACACTAGCTGGTGCTAGGTTCGATTGGATGTACTTTACCTGCACACCAAGTCCAACTTCATCCGAGATTTCTGTACCGTACGAAACCCCGAGACAGAATTCATTTGATCGAAATTTGCCTAGGGCCTGTCCAGCTTCGTTTGTCTTGGTAAACTCACCGAGATTCATAAAGATGAATGTTCCAGCAATGGTACCACCAAGATCTTCAACGTACTGACCGTATGTGCCATAGGAATAGAAGAGATCAGCATTGAACTGAGGCAGCCACTTCGAATAGCTCAGGGCAACCTGATTATCTGCTTGATTGAACGCTAAGCCCCCTGGGTTCCAGAATACCGAGTTAACATCATTCGTGGTAGCTGTCCCCACATCGCCCATCGCGCTGGCGCGTGCATCGGGGGTAATAAGAAGAAACGGCACTGCAGCACCGCCTGGTTGGGCTAGTGCAACAGACGTTGCTACGATGAACATTGCAGCTACTATCCCGCATGAGCGGATAATCATATCGTCTCCTGTTAAGCGTTAACGCGCAAAGTTAGCGAATGAGGGTAAGTTTACCATTGACGTATGTTGAGGCACCATTGGTATCGGTGAGTCGCACAACTACTTGATATATGCCCGACATGGCAGACTCACCGCGTTCATCACTGCCGTCCCAGACAATATCTGCCGTCTGCATATCCGTTACATGCATCTCACGCTCAACCAGCATCCTTCCGGTGAGATCAAAAATCATGACGGTTGCCGTAAAGGGTCGTTGGCTGGCATGAGTGTATCGTATCGTTGTGCGTGACGAGAATGGATTTGGGAAACTGAACAACCCCTCTGCCCGAATACCATCTTGTTGATCCTCAATGCGGAATGTTGTTGTTGTTTCGGACACGTTGTTCAGGACATCCCAAGCGCGAACTTTTACAGTATGCAATCCTGGGCCGAGACCAAAGATCTGCTTCTGAGCTGTACCTGCTCGGCTGTTGCTTAGTGATGTTGTGAACGTGGGTGTGAGAATCACTTGTTCCGGATCATCGTTAAATGTTGCCGTAATGTCGTGGCCAATACCAATACCAGTCGTATTGATTCCCGTAGCATCTTCAAGATCGACAATCACAACCGGATTCATTCGCACTAATCCGCCCGGTAGGAACTTGCGAGAATCTATATAGACCTGCATGGCTGGACCATCTGTTTCAGGATCACTTACGCTTGTAACTCCGTCAACGACAATGCGATCAGTCATACCCATTGCAAACTGGCTTGTTGAACTCGCAGCATACCCATAGAGTCCTGCCGGTGATGCTGAGAATGAGATATCCTTTGGAACAACAAATGTTGCTGTAAACCGACCGTTCTGCACAACGAATGATCCTCGGTACAGCGCAGGGCCTGGCTTTGTAAATGTTGCTACCGTTCTGTTAATGTCATTATCCTGCAGCGTAATTGAGCGGCGCGCATCGAGAAGAGAAATCGTGATGTTGCCATTAAACGACTCCATTCGTGCGGAGTCTGCCGCTCCAAGGATTTCTCCACTAACGACGACTGTTCCAAGAGCTGGCACAGTAACGCGCATTGAGTCGGATACGATATCGGTCCCATTGATACTCGAGAAGCGAATCAAGTTTTGAGGCACAAGAAGCTGCATCGTGGGATCACCGAGCAGATGAAACTTTTCATCGTTATTGCTATTGAACCTCTGTTTTACCCGATACATTGCAACGCCGATAGTCGGGAACTGTCCGTTTTCCTCACGCTCAAACAAATGTGTGTAAAATTCTTCATTCAGTGCAGCATTGGCTGTTGAGTAGACCACACGTGCAGCAGAAAACACACCAATTGCACCGCCATCAGGTTTAAGGACAAGCTCCTCAGCACCCGACTGTGTCTCTGTCATATCGTACCGCGCAAAGTCGCAGGTTGCTGCGGTGAGGAAGAATGCCTTGGAAGCGTTTAGCATGTCGTTTGGTGTTGTTTCACGGCGAAAGATCTCTTCGTGTGCCCACACACGCGGGTTACCGTGCCCAATCCAATTCAGTAGTACCGATCCGGTGGTATTAACTGTTGAGAGCATCTCCTGAGTCACTGCAGGCTTCCTGCGTCCACGAGAAACACTTTCTGTTGGATACTCTACCAGATAGATCTTTTTCGCTTGAAACTCCCGTGGGACAAACTTGTTTGCAAGATCTTCACTTTGATTAAGATGAAGCACGCCGTCCATCTTTTCTGCAGCCTGACTATCATCGGCTATGAGCGTAATGCGCGTGCGCCAGTCGTCAGTTGAGGATTCCTCTTCGTACCGACGAAGCTTTTCGATGTAAGCTCTTCCCTGAGTATTAGACGAGATTGGAACACGACCAATGGCAAGATCCACCTGTGTATCGTTCCGTATGATCCGAGCATAGTAGTCATCGGTGGTATATGTAGTTAGTCCGTAGGCCTCGTTATCGGGATCAAGGCTCTCATATGGTATCACATAGTTCGGAGCAGAACTGGAGATGTTCTTGTAGTCGAAATGTCCATCGCCCCATAACACGACATATTGTGGACGGGGCTGCCAAGTGGTATATGCCATTGCCAGGAAGTCACGAATTGCTGTTGGATCCAGCATGCCGTAGGAGAACTCCGTAAAGATCTCTTCGGTTGTAACCACGCTCGTAGACAAGATCCCCTTACTTGATCTGTAGGCGGCAAATGCCTGAGCCGATTCCCGAAGTGCCGGATGAGTGATGACAAGCACATCGGCAGAACGTGGGTTGAGCCGAAGATTCGGAAACGAGACCCGACGTATATCGGTACTTTGAGCAATGGAGCTCAGGAAATAGCGCCGTGGCGCTGTTTTTGATTGCTGTTCCTTAACAACGAACATGCCTCCGGTAACTGCTGTGTTTTCGACCCAGATTGGACGTGATCGGTCCGTGGCATCTACACCCAGCACTTCGCCTGAAAACCCGTTGATCGCATATTCATGGACTCCATCCTGCGTTTGCGTCCAATACTCATAGGTATTGTCATGTGCATTGAGACTGCGTGGATAATGAATCTCGAACCAATCGATCATACCTGTCGAACTGTTGTCAGTAGTGTTGTAACTAAACTTCAGTACGCTACGACCATCAGATCCAATGCGTGTTGAGGGAATCGTTCCGGTACCCGAGATCGTAAAAGCATCCATATAATCAGGTACGGCATCGATAGCTCGCTGAGCAACAGTTGTGTTGTTCTCGGAAATTGTCATGTAGCCAGGTGCATTTCCTCTGTGACCAACAGCGTATCGATAGAATACATCTCCACTCTGGACAAAACCCGGCAGAATGGTGGTTACGTTGACTGCCCCCTTATTCTCAATTGATCGGCCATACCAGCGGCGTCCAGAACCGTTGTTGTATGGATGTACAAGTTCTTCCTCCTGAAACACCCTACCAATAGTCGATGTTGGTCGCACGACGGGTTCGGTCGCGGCAGCAGACCTGAACTCTACCCGCTTGCCTTCTGCCCCGCCATATGACAGATAATACTGTGCCGTCGTAGCATAGTGATGGATGTTATGCATGACGCCTTGCGCCGTAGCCGACCATCCTGATAGACCACATGCATAAAACATAATCTCACGGATCGAACCGTCGGATTCTGTTCGGACGAGCAGCGGCTGCTCTCGCAGGGTACTCGCCTTTGCTGAGTCCACTACCTCTGGCAACTCCATCCCGCCCCGACCAAACACCTTGAGAGTACGTGCAGCCTCGGCGTCGATTGGAATGCCCGAGCTCCGGAGCTGTTCACGTCCAATCTTGTAGAAGCCCTCTTCTTGTATTCGCAGCGCAAAAACATTAGAGAGCGATTCTAGCATCTGTGCATTGTCGCTGCTTTTTGTTCGGGTTTGAATATCCCCTACAATCCACCACGGTGCTTTCGGATTTAGCACGGAGAGCATCGTTGGCGTACGTCGACCTTGTTGAGGCGCACCCGACAGTTTGATTTCAACTGTGTGCTTTGCGTACCATGTCAGGGGGCTTGCACCTTGCTGCTCAGCAATCACAAGCGAAAGTCGAGCAATGTGCCTATCCCCACTCACTCCGAGGTATCTCAACGTGATAGGCTGATCCAAGATCTCAGGGAACTGCTGCTCTTTCTGCTGTAGCTGCGTCTGAGTTGGAAACTCAAGCTGAGATTGTGCAGTATGTGATGCACGTCCAACAAGTTGAAAGCCACGCTCTCCAGAAACAATCACGTCCGCACTGGCTACGATCTGTCTGCGAGTGCCATCCGCAGATCTATGCTCACGAAGAGCTGGACCCAACAGTTGCGCTGTATCCGACACGTAGTTGACACGCAACTGCGTTGCCGTATTTACCGTTACGTTAAATCCGTGGGGTACACGCGCAAACAGCGTTGTTGCCGCAAGCGCAGTGCATAGAACGATGATCTTGACCATGTTCGAGTTGACGCAGCAAGTGATGGATATAGTGTGCAGCTCGTTTGAAGAAATTACTGCAAAAAAAAATGCCTCGCCATCAGGGGGGAATGAGATGGCAAGGCATGCAGCATAAAGAGGAAGTGACGACTTGCGTCGTCGAGCGGGAAACGAGACTCGAACTCGCGACCCCAACCTTGGCAAGGTTGTGCTCTACCAACTGAGCTATTCCCGCTTAGAAGAACAGTACAAAACTAAACGAACCACCTATACTTGTCAAACCCAAAATTTTCACCATGAGCTAAACCCTTGTATTTAAGAACTCTTACAGATATCCACATAGTTATCCACATCGTTGATTTTCAGCACAGAGAAATGAGGCTAACGCCAGCTGGGCCACTATGCCCTTATTTTTCAACTACTTAAACTTTCCAACCTAAACTTCAGCAAAAAATGCTTTTC
>JBIJAX010000068.1:0-8805 GCA_044345485.1 Kapaibacterium sp. (SeqCode) | reverse complement strand
GTCCAGGCGATACAGTGAAGATCGCTGTTCGCGTTGTTGAAGGTGAAAAAGAGCGTATCCAGAATTTCCAGGGCGTCGTGATTGCGCGCCGTGGCAGTGGAATGAACGAAACGTTCCGTGTTCGGAAGATCTCGAACGGCGTTGGTGTAGAGCGTATCTTCCCGATCCACTCACCAATCATTCAGTCCATGCAGGTTGTCAAGGAAGGTACAGTTCGTCGGGCGAAGTTGTACTACCTCCGCGGCATGAGCGAAAAGAAGATCCGTCAGAAGCTGTCATAAGCAACATTCTGCAGCAGATAAACGTTATCACATGGCTCCGAGACTACGGGGCCATGTTAGTTTTTACGAGGTCACATCGATGAATGTTGGATTGATCACCATTGGCGACGAAGTACTGATTGGTCAGATCGTCAATAGAAATGCCGCCTGGATCGCAGACCGTGTTACGGCTGTGGGTGGATGCGTAGTAGAACATTGCAGCGTGGCCGATGATGCAGATCAGCTGGTTCAAACGATCGATAGAATGCGCAGTACGTGCGCTGTGTTGCTGTTAACTGGTGGTCTTGGACCAACGCATGACGACATCACCAAGCCTGTTCTAGCTGAATACTTCCACGATACGATGGAAGTATCAGAAGAATGGATGATCCACCTTCATGAATGGATGGCTCAGCGCGGCCGTACGGTAACGGAACGCAACGCAGGACAGGCACTCAAACCAACGTCTGCTAAGCTCTTGTCCAACCCGCTGGGCACTGCTCCCGGGTTAATGTTTGACAGAGACGGTATCGTTATCGTTGCCATGCCGGGTGTTCCCAAAGAGATGCAGGGCATCATGCTTGATCATGTGTTGCCATATATTCAGGAGCGCATTGCAGCAGAAGCACAGGACACGACCGAGTATCTAACCCTGCTCTCAACTGGCATTGCGGAAAGCAATCTTGCTGATCTCATCGGCAATCCCTTGGATTTTCTTGGAACGTCCACACTCGCATTTCTTCCAAACTACTTGGGAGTGCGTATGCGTATTGGTGCGCGTGGTTCGGATGCAGCTATTCGACGAGAAGAGCTCTTTCGCGTTCGTGATGTGCTGATGGAAAGGGCAGGCAAGTATGTCTATGGAGAGGGCGATGTAACACTCGCAGAAGTGGTGGGGCGTATTCTCAAAGAGCGCGGTGCAACATTAGCTGTTGCCGAGTCCTGTACGGGTGGTCTTCTGGCCTCGATGCTTACTGATGTTCATGGCTGCAGTACATGGTTCGTAGGTGGATTTATTCCGTATGCAAATGAAGCAAAGGTGCGCGACCTTGGTGTTCGTGAACAGTCGCTATTAGAGCATGGTGCTGTAAGCAAGGTTGCTGCTGAAGAACTTAGTCAAGGGGCTCGCAGGATTACTGGTGCCACGTATGCAATCAGTATTACAGGAATCGCTGGTCCTGGCGGCGGAACAGATGAAAAGCCGGTCGGTACAGTGTGGATTTCTGTAGCCGGACCCGATAAAACGAACACACTTAAACATCAATTCGGTACAGACCGACGCATTAATCGTGAGCGAAGTGCTGGTGCCGCACTTGGCATGTTGTGGAGAATGCTCACGTGACGATCCTCGGTATTGAAACATCCTGTGATGATACATCAGCTGCCGTTGTAGTTGATGGCAACGTGCGCAGCAATGTAGTTTCGTCGCAAGCCATTCATAACACCTACGGCGGCATCGTGCCAGAGCTTGCATCCCGCGAGCATATCAAGGGAATTGGTCCTATCGTCCAAGCTGCGCTTTCAGAGGGCGGCGTATCAATCGAAGAAGTAGATGCCATCGCTGTTACCTACGGTCCAGGCCTGGCCGGCTCACTGCTTGTTGGATCGCACTTTGCCAAGGGGCTCGCATTGATGCATAACAAGCCCCTTTACCCCGTGCATCATATCGAAGCGCACCTCTACTCAGGGTATCTGGAAGAACCAGATCTTGAGTTTCCGAGTATCAGTCTCGTGGTTAGTGGAGGTCACACAAGTATCTTCTATGTGATCTCTCCAACGCACTATGAAGTAATGGGCTCTACCTGCGACGATGCAGCAGGGGAGGCATTCGATAAGGTGTCGAAATTGCTGGGGCTGGGATATCCTGGTGGACCCGAGATTGACGCGCGAGCAGCGCGCGGAAATCCTTCTGCATTTGATGTCCCGAGGGGGTTGATACATGACGGCACCTATACGTTTTCGTTTAGCGGACTCAAGACATCTGTCCGGCGCACGATAGAGTTACTGCGGGCGACTGGCCAGCAGGACCTTCCAATCGACGATCTCTGCGCATCTGTCCAAGACGCAATTGTTGATGTACTCGTACGCAAGACAATCCGTGCTGCCGAGGAGAAGGGCGTACGTGCGGTTTCCATTTCTGGTGGTGTAAGCGCAAATTCGCAATTGCGTGCTACAATGCGTCAGGCTGCAGAATCAAGGAACATGCGCCTAGTTACGCCACGGCTAGGATACTGTGTTGACAATGCGGCTATGATCGCCCATGTAGCGCATATGCGTATACGATCAGGAGCCCCGCCAGCAGATCCAAGCTTTACGATTTCGCCCAAGGCTCTGCGAACCACCTAGATAGCAACACCCGACAGAGTTGTTTCCTGTCGGGCGTTACATGTTTGTTCCGCATTTCGATTAGGTTATGGCACGATGTCGATTACGACCGATCGATTATACATGCGGCCCTCAGGAAGGTTGTTAGAGAATGATGGTTCGTCGGAACCAAATGCACTTGCCGAGAAGCGAACACCGCTTACCCCACGTGCAGCAAGTTGCTCCTTCATGATAGTCATTACCTGATCTGCGCGCTTCATGGCAAGCTCCATATTGCCCTTTCCAACGGCATCCGTATGTCCATAGACATACACCTTTGAGTTGCTAAGCACTTGTGGAATCACGTTGCTTACGAGGAAACCTCGCGACCGTTCAACTGGATCATCTTCGTTGAATTCAAAGATCAGCCGGTGACTGGTAGAAAGCCCTTCGCGATCTGTGCGCACTAACGTAATTGGCTCTGTTTCTGTTCGTATTGAACCATCTCGCAGCTTTGCATTGACTGTAAGATCGTATTTCTGTGCACGCATCGCTGTGCCGATCAATCCAGTTGGATCGAGATATGCACTACTGCTGCGAAACGGACCGAATGACCTGCTGGCTCCGTTGCCAGTTATTGTAGCACTCCATTCGGACACATTCTTCATCGATGTGATATCAACATAGACCTCATGATCAATCTCGGCTGTGCGTACCGATGAAACTGGAACGCGAGCACCTAGTTGATCGGGCTTCATGTTCCTAAACTGTACGCGACGATTTTCATCTGCGATTGCACCAAGATCAGACGCAGGAGTTCGCGCTGAACCTGATCGTGGCTCTGGTTCTCCTGTGCTAATCGAGATCTGATTCGGCGAGACAGCCCATGTATTGACCAAGTAATTCTTCACGCTTTCGGCGTATGCTCGAGCATTCCGCTCGTTTGGATCGGATGCGTACAACTCAACACTTGATCCCGGAATCGAAGAAAGTCTATAGCCCATGACGTTGAGAATGTTGTAGTAAATGTCTCGCTGAATGATTGGACGTACTTCAACATTCGCAATGTCGTCCGCCGTGAGACCCGATGCTGTGGCAAAGAACCGCGTTTGCGCTCTTGTGATTTTGTTGTACCTACTTGGAATATCTGTTGATCCATTGTCAAAGAAGACAAACGGCCGCAGAGGGAATTCTGCGCGTTCAATGCGTTTGGAATAGACGCCATCAGTTGGATCAACGACTTGGAATAGTTTGCTGGTGGGCGGTTCATTCGTGCGTGTGGGTTCGGTTTTCTCTGGCACGGCTGATGTTTCGAAAATCTCCGCAAGTCCGAATGATAGTGAAACACCTGCGCGCACTGAAACGGTGCTCATGGCGTCGTTAAACGCATTTTGGTTGGTGAAGTCAACGCCGCGCTGACTAACCATGTACGATGTTTCGACAAATGGCGTAAGAATCCACTGGTTGCGCGTTCCAGCGTCGGATAAGAAGATATCGTACCCAACGCCGGCAAATCCGGATCCAGTGATCTTGTGCTGCAACGAGTCCGTTTGTGCGACATCGAGATCAGTTTGTTTTGTACCAGCCTCTGGGGCATAGTCAAATGTGTTCGTGAGCGCTAGGCCTATACCAACACCTGCCGTGATGTGAAGTTTCGAACCAAGGTAGTACTTGAAATATGGTTCGAGAGTGAGATAATCTGTGCGGAACGTGTATTCATCATTGTAATACTGTCCTGCCGTTGTTGTCTGGATTGACCCTGGCTTGGGAAACGACTTGTCGTCATTGGCAGCAAGACTGCGGTTATCATAGGAGATTCGCGTTCCGAAATGAAAGTTATCTGAAAGCGACGTCTGCAGATTGATACCACCGTAGATGCCTCCACCGTATCCGTCGTTGTAGACGAGTTCAGAGAATTGTGGACCGTTGCGATTGGGATCTTTTGCCCAATTACCAAAACCGATGCCAGCAATGTTGTAATTGCCCCCGAGATGTAAACCCCATCGTGTGGACACCGTCGGCGTTATCTGTGCGATTGCACCTGAGCAAAAGATTGTGAGAAGAACTATGCGGAGGATGAAGCGTGTAGCAGCGTTCATGGTGATGACTCCAGCTATGTGAAACAATGTGTTGCATGCTCTGATGGAACATCACAACAGTTGCAATGCTAGAGATCTGTTTGCTTGACTCATAGAGTAGGCCGATGAACACCGTAGCAGGCATAGACGCATGCCAAACCATGCACAAATACGAGTAAGCCCCATATCTCACAGTGGAGATACAGGGCTTAACGAAGTGTCGAATGACCGATGTCGTGCGCGCTTAAGCCGAAGTCAGTGAGGGGTAGAGCGGGAACTGACGGCAGAATGTCTGTACATCGAGTTTTACATTCTTGTAGGTGTCTTCATTGCCTACATTGCCGATCACACGATCGATGAATCGTGCGATTTGACGCATGTCGTCTTCCTTCATGCCGCGGCTCGTCATGGCCGCTGCGCCAAGCCTGATACCACTTGTTACAAGAGGTGGTTGTGTGTCATACGGTACAGCATTCTTGTTGCACGTGATGCCGCTGGCATCAAGCGCATTCTCTGCCTGCTTACCCGTTACGTTCTTATTGCGCAGATCGATGAGCATCAGGTGGTTTTCGGTACCACCAGAGACGATGTTGTAGTCAAGCTTCATCAGCTCATCTGCCATGGCAGATGCGTTGCGCACAACCTGCTTTGTGTATTCGTCGAATTCATCAGTAAGGCATTCACCAAATGCAACAGCCTTAGCAGCAATCACGTGCATGAGCGGTCCGCCTTGAATGCCGGGCATTACCATCGAATCGATGAGCTCGCCCATCAGCTTGGTGCGTCCGCTTTTGGGCGCAACCTTACCAAACGGATTCTCATAGTTCTTGCCCATCACGATAAGGCCGCCGCGCGGACCACGCAGTGTCTTGTGTGTGGTGGAGGTTACGATATCACAGTAGGGAACAGGGCTCATTAGGCGCCCCTTCGCAATAAGTCCAGCCGGATGCGCGATGTCGGCAAGCAGAAAGGCACCAACCTTGTCGGCGATCTCGCGGAACTTCGAGAAGTCGATCTCGCGTGAGTACGCACTTGCGCCAACGGTTATCATCTTTGGCTTATGCTGCTTGGCTAGATCCTCAACAACGTTATAATCGATACGTCCTGTTTCCTTATCAAGGCCATACCCAATAAAGTTGTAGAACATGCCCGAGAAGTTCACCGGTGAGCCGTGCGTAAGGTGTCCGCCGTGAGAAAGATCCATGCCTAGTACTGTGTCACCTGGTTTGAGATAGGTGAAGTACACAGCCATATTGGCACCGGACCCTGAGTGCGGCTGCACATTCGCATACTCGGCACCAAACAGCTGCTTCAACCGTTCAATGGCAATGTTCTCGGCAACATCTACCCATTCGCAGCCGCCGTAATAGCGCTTGCCGGGATACCCTTCGGCATACTTGTTGGTAAGGATGCTACCCTGAGCTTCCATGACGCTGAGCGAGGTGAAGTTCTCACTGGCAATCAGCTCAACTTTGTCGCGCTGCCGGTCGTATTCGCCTTGCACGGCATGGAACAATTCGGGATCTGTTGATTGCAGGTGCTTGTACATGTCAGTGGTGATCTCAGTTGTTGTAAAGGTTCGCAGATGGTTTAGCGTATTACAGACATTGGAACGGCGATGCTAGCCCCTTGACGCTGAACGTGGAGTGTATACATGCCTGCAGGGAAGGACGAAACGTTCAACGGAAGTGCTATGCCGTCCAAACGGATGTTCTCGCCGATGACGTATACGCGGCCAGTCATATCAATCGCTGTGATCGAAGCAAACGAGCCCATCCATGAATTTGGAATGGTAAGGGCTGCCATGTCGAAAGCAGGGTTAGGCGCAACAGAAAATCCCTGCGCCAGAGCCTCGTCGGCGATACTTGTTACATCTGATGAATCAAAGCAGAATGTCTCGCCTGTTGTGACGTTGTGAACACATGTAAGACCTGGGTCTGGTCCGTTACCTGTCGTATCCACAACAACGCTATCAGCGAATGCGCTCCATGTGAGGAGCCAGAAGACATTGCCTTCATCGACCACGCCGATGCTGCCGTTACCACCTTCAGAAACTGAGAGGACAGACAATGACGCATTGCTATCTGGATAAGCCGTACGGAAGCGCGCAAACTTTGCATCCTTACTAAGCGCAGTGATCAGCGCAGCCCCTTGCGTAAAATCTGCTGGGATAGCACTCATTGGTGCATCAGCTGGATCGAACGCATCGGCAGGAACTTCGATTGGAGGGGGCGTGCAGCTCGTGAGAAAGCGAATAAGTGGCACAAATGCAACGGTATCCTTTTCAGCACTCCGCACGATATAGATCCACATGCTTGCCCTGCCATCTTTGGCGCTCATACCGATGTTGATCGGTGTTGTGCCCAGGGGTACATCAACGCCAACTGCGAGAATTCCAACGACCTTTCCGTCGGTTGCACCAGTGATGGCTTTCTGTGCAGTGGAATAGCAATCCTTTGGCGCATACGTTGGGAAACTGAACTGGGCAGATGCGCCCGTAACACCAAGGATGGTTATAGCAAGAAGTCCGATGACAAATGAAATACGTTTCACGTGGGTAACCTGTTTATGTGGAGTAAAAAAGTCCTGCAAATCTACCACACAACGTAGTTTTGCAGCGAATACTAACTGTTAACCACCCACACGCCATATGACCAAACACGAATGGTTTGAGGTAGCGCGTACTGTACTCGCTTCACGACTGATCGATCAGATCGAAGAGACCGAACTAGCCCCTTCCGGGAAGGTAACGTATCAGTTCTCGGCACGAGGGCACGAACTTGCACAAGTGCTGCTTGGTCAGATCTTGCGCCAAGGAAAAGATGCCGCCACAGTCTATTACCGGTCACGCCCGCTCGTGCTCGCCGCAGGGATGACGTTCGAAGAGGCTTTTGCGGGGCCATTGGCAATGTCGGGAAGCCGTAACGGCGGACGCGACATCGGCGTTGTGCATCATCTGCCAAACCGAAACGGCGTTACAGTGCTCCCAGCTTCGGGCGATGTAGGAGCTCAGTACACCCCTTGCGTGGGATGGGCGCAGGCTATTCGTTACCACGCAACGGTCCTCAACGATGAAACATGGAAGGGGGCTGTTGCTGTCGCTCTCGGTGGTGACGGTTCAACGGCTACGAACGGGTTCTGGGCCGCCTTGAACATTGCAACAACACTGAAGCTCCCGATGGTCTTCTTTATCGAAGATAATCAGTTTGGTATCAGCGTACCAGGCACATTCCAAACGCCTGGCGGCAACATTGCCGCGAACCTTGCCTCGTTCAATGCCCTGCGCATCGTCGAGGTTGATGGAACAAATCCTGAAGAAGCAGAACGGCTGATATCAAAAACACTGGAGCATGTCCGCGAAAAGCAGTCGCCAGCGCTGCTACGGGTGCGTGTGCCGCGTCTATGCGGACATAGCGGTGCTGATAATCAGTCGTACAAGACCCAAGAGCAGAAAGACGAAGAGATCTCACGCGATCCTGTTGAAAAGCTCAAGGCAATGTTCATTCGGAAGAAGTACACAACCGAAGAAGAGTGGACGGAGTTTGTTGCAGCTGTTGAAGCAGATGTGCGCGCTGCTTGTGCAAGCGCCCTCGAGCAGGATCAGCCAGCACCAGAAGATGCGTTGAGTTTGCTCTTCGACAATGGAACGCGAGCAAAGCATGGCGGTCTTGCAGCAGCCGGTATCGAGCCCCCTTCAGCAACGGGTGAAAAGCATGAAGACGGACCGCGGATCAATTTGATCGAGGCCGTAAAGCGCACACTTGATTACGAACTCAGAAACAACGACAGATTGCTTGTCTTTGGTGAAGATGTTGGTGTGAAAGGGGGCGTGCACGGCGCAACTGTAGACCTGCAGGCCAAGCACGGCGTTGAACGTGTCTTCGACACATCATTGAGTGAAGAGGGAATCATTGGACGTGCCGTTGGCATGGCCATGGCCGGCCTGGTTCCAGTGCCGGAGATTCAGTTCCGTAAATACCTCGATCCTGCAACAGAACAGATTAATGACTGCGGAACGTTACGCTGGAGAACCAATGGCGATTTTGCAGCGCCGATGGTGGTACGCATCCCTGTTGGATTCTCAAAGCGCACCGGCGACCCATGGCACAGCGTAAGTGGCGAGGCAATTTTCGCACATACGCTCGGCTGGAAGGTTGCAATGC
>JBIJAX010000067.1:0-8860 GCA_044345485.1 Kapaibacterium sp. (SeqCode) | reverse complement strand
TGTATGAGAATCTTCTCAAGTTCATTCTCTGGACGATTCCCACAAATGCGGCGGAAGGACTGATCATCGTTCTTGCAGTAGCAGCAGGGTACTCGTTGCCTATTGAGCCAGTGCAGATTTTATGGATCAACATGACAACTGCAGTGATCCTCGGATTGCCGCTTGCATTTGAAGCCGCACCGCCAGACGTTATGCGTCAGCCCCCTCGCAGAACCGGCGATCCGCTCTTTACTCGTGACCTTGTTATGCGAACGTTGCTCGTGACAGTTCTTCTCGTGTCAGCTGGATACGGAATCTTCCTTTTTGCGATCAGTAACGGATACTCACTATCGGCTTCACGAACAGCTGCTGCGAACACCTTTGTTGTTGTCGAAATGTTCTATCTCTTCAATTGCCGCACACTTGTTTCGCCAACGGCTGCTCCAATCACGACAAACATGACGGTTGTCTATGGTGTGGCAGGCATGGCAATGCTGCAGATCGTCTTTACCTATCTTCCGGCCATGAATGTGCTGTTTCGCACAGAGCCCATCCCAATTGAACTTTGGGGAATAATCGTCTCGTGTGGCGCTGTAGCATTTATTGCCGTTGCGATTGAGAAGTCTCTCCGATGGCGTTATAGCAGGGGAACTTCGATCACAATAACGTGAGCATCTGCATTCGACGTAAACGTCAGCACATTTTCGTCCATAATGCCGAGACCATCGCGCATTGAGAGTGACACAGATTCAGTTGATCCGGCAACTTCGACACCGCCATCAGTTACGAAGAGAAAAACACCTGAATCGCTTCTCTGCCTGGTGTAGGTTACAACGCCATTGTTGGATATGCGCGCCAGGCTAAGCCATGCCTGCTGATTGATCCATAACGGGGTACCGGCCCCTTGCGGTCCAATGACCGTTTTGATCTCGTTGGGAGTAAGGGGCTCGATGTGAGCTTGCTCATACCTCGGCGTAACATTGGCGTGCTCTGGTATGATCCACAGTTGTAGAAACTTTAGGTCGTTGGTGGAAGACCCATTGAATTCGGAGTGTGTTATGCCTGTGCCGGCAGACATCACCTGGATTTCTCCTGGTTTGATGCCTTCTTCATGCCCCATAGAATCTCGGTGCATGATCACGCCCTCAAGAGGAATGGAAATGATTTCCATGTTCTTGTGGGGATGCGTGCCAAATCCCTCTCCGGGCGCAACGGTGTCGTCATTGAGCACCCTGAGGGCTCCGAAGTTCATTCGGGATGGTTCGTAATACTGCCCAAAACTGAACGTGTGATACGTATTGAGCCATCCAAAATCGAAATGTCCGCGTTCGCTAGCGGGGTACAGTACCGTCTTCATCGTTACGCCTGTCGGGACAGTGAATGGTTGATGTATGCAATGAAGTTCTGCAGTAGTGTTCTGTAGACCTTCAACGTTGCTTCATCGGTGATGATGCCGTCTTCATTGATCTTTGTGTGTACACTGCCAACAAGAAGCTCCGGACGCGGCAGCACGGATCCACTTACGGCAAACATTAGACGGCGCAGGTCTGTCTGTGCCCGAACAGCGCCAAAGTTTCCTGGGCTTGCTCCTATTACTGCAACAGGCTTGTCTGTAAAGGGGCGTGTGGTTCCGCGTGAAGCCCAATCAATGGCATTCTTCAGCACACCAGAATACGAGTAATTGTACTCCGGTGTTGCAATGATCACTCCATCTGCATTGGCTATCTGCTCCTTCAGGACAGCAACTGCTGCTGGTTGCGGTTCGGTGTCGATATCTCCGTCATAGAAGGGGATATCACGTAACGATGCGATCGTTACAGTAACTCCATCAGGCACCAACGTGGCAGCAGTACGAAGAAGTCCTGTATTGTATGAGCCCGCGCGCAGTGAGCCTGAGATTCCAAGAATATTCATTGTGTTAATGCCCGTATGTGTTGCAACACACAAAGCTATGCAACAGCTAGCGAAAAATGAAAAGCCCCGTTCACCAAAGAATGAACGGGGCAGCATGTAATCCGTGGTTGACGAACTACTTGTTGATCACAAGATTTGTTGTGCTGCGTCCTGCGGGAGTGTTAACACTCACCATGTACGTACCAGCGGGAATGCCCGAAAGGTCAATGTTCTGCGTGACCTTACCAGAGACAGACGTCACGGCTGTGCTTCGGATCAACGTTCCATTCATGTCGAACACCTGAAGCATGTGCTGTCCGTCGGGGACATTCATTGCTGAAACGGTAGCTGTGTTGCCGCTAGGCGCTGGAGAGACGTTCATTGGCATGCGCTGCTGCGGAGCAGACAACCGTGGCTCAGGTGCAGGTGGCATTGTGCCGTCCCAGAGAATAAAGCGCACTGCTGCCTTACGTCCGTCACCTGCAAGCAGAGGCAGCTGGTGGTCTCCGCGTCCAAACATTCCCTTCATAGACAAATCATCATGCTCCTCGCGCCAGTCTCCGACGATGTTGCGAGCCTGAGATCTCCAGGCTTCGATCTTGTCTTCATTATCGTCGAAGAGTTTGCGCAGCATTGTACGGGAGCGTTTAGCGATTGGTTTCAGACGTTCGAGTAGGTCCTCTAGATCACCCCTATACTTTTCACGAATGTCCTGTAGCTTTTCTCGCATGCTACTGCGCGAGCCAGACTCAGCCGATGCACGAATACTCTTGAGGTCGGTCGTGACGGCCTCCCGCAGACGTTTTGCTTCAGCACGAAGACGCTTGAGGTCTGATAGATCATCGCTCGTAAGAGATGCATCGTACTGCTCGTGCCAGATCTTGGCTGTTGGATAGACGTCTCTTTCAAACCAAGAGCGCAAGTCAGAGCGAAGGTCTTGAATTGCTTCCATTCGTTCTGCTCTGCGACCAGCTCTATCTTGAGCAGCGCCCAATACCGTGAGGGTTACAGCGATGCAAAACAAGGCAAGTAGGTGTTTCATAGCGATACTCCGATTGACAATTGGGCCATACGACGCCTACAATCTGTCTGAAGTTTAATCACTCTGACTCAATTGCCCGCTTGCGGGCGAGAATTGCCTGACGTCGACTACGGAATTCGTTCTTCTGGTGCCGCGCCTGTAGGATTATCAGTACTTCCGACAAGGTTTTATACTGGTGAAACGGAATGCCGTTGCTTGTGCAGTAGGAGGCTAAGGTGCCCTTGGCAAAGACGATGTCTGCATACTGCACAGCACACGTATCCGAAAGCCCGTCTCCTATGTAGACCACAACGTCGTCCAGTGCGATGTTGGTAAGAATAGCATTCCTCTTGCACGAGGCGCAAAAGCACGCACACGATTCTGTTGCACCCGGGAACTCGGGCACAAATGTTGAGCCGTCCCACCTGAGCTTGTTGCAGTATACAGGCATTACGATGTCTGCTGCATGCTGTTGAAGCAGGGGGCGGATATAGACATCAAATCCGTCGCTTACGATGTATGCAGGGACATCAATTGATTTGAGCCAGCGCAGAAGCGGAGCTGCACCAGCATCAAGCTCCTGTTCGAGTGCAAAGTCTGTTAATGACTCCGGTGTGGTGTCTGCTGCAAAGCTCTGCACGGCTCTTTGGTAGTATTCTCGAACCGTCATGCTGCCAGAGAGCAGGTCAGAGTGCAGAGGCTCGAATTGCCCGAACCGACGCACAATCTCATCGCCTACATCACGACGGCTTATCGTTCCATCAAAATCGAGAAATACGTGCACCGACATTTGCGCGGGACCTGTCAGTAGGTATAAAAACCGCGTCCAGCCGCCTTGCCTGTCCACCCAGCACGCATCATCTGCTTCAGCTGAACGCATGGACGGTAACGCTCCTGCTGGTACTCACGGTAGAGTCCGTCGAGAATCAAGGTTACAACACCGATGCCGATCTCATCTGCCCATGCGAGGAGACCCTTCGGATAATTCACGCCCAACATCATGGCTTTATCGATATCAGCCGGGGCGGCAAGACCCTCCATAACGGCAAACGCTGCCTCATTGATGAGCATTGCCAGGACGCGCATCTGGACAAGACCAACGCGGTCTTCGACAACCTCGGTTGCATAGCCGACAGCGCGAAGTAGTTCGCGTGCGCTCTCAAGGTATGCATCAGATGTATTCAGCCCCTTGCAGATGTCAATTGTCTTCACAGACGTCATAACGCCCGGTGCAAGGCCAACACCAACAACACGATCTCCAGTGCTCGAGATACTACCAACGTCTGTAGCGGTATTTGTGAGCACAGAGACAATCACAGCTGCGCGCGGATTCATCGCCGAGGCAAGCTCTAGAGCGAGCTTTCTATCGAGATGCGATGAGATCGAAAGGTCTACGATGTGCGTGTAACTAGCCGTAAGTGAGTGTATGTCCGAAATGAGCCGATCCGTGAACTTATCGTAGGGATCAGAATCTGTGCTTACAGAAGCATCGCTGAGTACATCAAAGTCAACATCGAGATCTTCGATGTCGTCCATGGGCGCAACAATGTTGAATTGAATATTCGCTGCTTGAAGCACACCGGCAAACTCAGTAACAAAATCCGAATCGCCAGTCAGCAGAACATTATACGTGCTGTGGTCAGAAAGGTTGTAGACGTTCATAGCGCTACGAAAGTACGTAGCTTCGCGTCATGACGAACATGGTAAAACGCATTCTCGTTGGTCTGGTGGGTATCCCGGCCACGATCGCCCTGATCTATGCAGACGCTTTGGCGTTTTCGGCAGCGATCATTCCTCTCACAACACTTGCTCTGCTGGAGTTTTACAAGCTTGCCGAATCGAAACATGCAGTACCGAATAAGGTGCTTGGCG
Source organism: Kapaibacterium sp. (SeqCode) (assembly GCA_044345485.1). GTDB lineage: Bacteria > Bacteroidota > Ignavibacteria > Kapaibacteriales > Kapaibacteriaceae > UBA10438. The sequence continues at coordinate 4,095 of JBIJAX010000067.1, read as the reverse complement.
TGATTGGCAGTATTGTCCTTCAGCTGCTGTTCCTGTACTACACGACGGTCTCCTCAGACCATGCAGGGATGGTTCTGGTCTACCTGGCAGTTGCAGCTATGGGGTTTGTACTGGTGACGCTAACAGCAGAGATGTTCCGAGGCAAAGAAAATGCACTTCTGAATACCTCGCTCACAGTCTTCGGTGTAACGTACATCACGGTATGCTTGTCGATGCTCATGATGACGCGGTCAAAGTTTACGTTGAACGGATTAGACGGCGCAGCGTTGACAATTACACTATTCGCTGGCGTATGGATGTGCGACAGTGCCGCATACTTTACTGGACTCGCGATCGGCAAGCATAAGTTGTTTCCGAGAGTAAGTCCCAAAAAGACATGGGAGGGGGCTGTAGGCGGCGGACTCGCATCAATCCTAACGGTGATGGGCTTATTCTTCTGGCTCATGCCTAATGTACCAGTGATTCACTCCGTGATGATCGGAGTAATTATCGCCGTGTTTGGTCCGATCGGTGATCTGGCAGAATCCTGGCTAAAGCGCGATGCAGTGGTCAAAGACTCGTCACACATTCTTCCTGGCCATGGAGGAATCCTCGACAGGTTCGATTCGATGCTCTTTGTGGCACCGCTTGTGGTCATATATCTGGTGCTTACGGTAGTTGGACAGTAAGACATGGGACACCATCACGGACATCACCACGAACACCACCACGGTCATGACCATCATCATCATGGTCATGGGCACATACACGAACACAGTGATATAAAGCCCCTTCGCATAGCAGTAGCTCTCACCTCAACAGTATTCATTGCTCAGGTGGTGGGCGGATTTGCTTCTGGCAGCTTGGCGTTGCTATCAGATGCCGGCCATGTGCTTGTTGATCTTGCATCGCTCCTGATTGCCTTCTTTGGACTGCGGCTTGCCGCACGAGCCCGCGAGCAGCATGACATACGCTACACATTCGGCTTGCGTCGCATTGAAATCCTTGCAGCGCTCACGAACGGTTTTCTGCTGATTGGTATCTGCATCTACATTGTGATCGAAGCCGTGAAGCGAATGTCGGGAGACGATCATTCGCATGTTGATTCAGAGATTATGCTCTACGTTGCTATCGTTGGCTTCGTTGCGAACGCTGTAAGCGCGTTGTTCCTGCATAAGTCAGAGCATATCACAACACGCAGTGCATACCTCCACGTGATGACCGACCTAATGTCGAGCCTGGGAGTGATCATTGCAGCCGGGGTAATCAAGTACACTGGTTGGGAATTGATAGACCCTCTTATCTCGATTCTCATTGCTCTTGTGATTGCGCGTGGTGCGATTCGTGTTATCCGAGAATCCGGCGTGATTCTGATGGAATCTGCGCCGATGGATATTTCACCAATTGAGATGCGCAAAGAGCTAATGACCATTACCGGAGTCACAGACGTTCATGATGTCCATATCTGGCAGATAAGCCAGCGAGAGAATGCGGCGTCAGTTCATGTTGTTACTCAACGTGCGTCAGACGACGTTGTGCGTGATGTGCGAGAAGTGTTGAAGAACCGATTTCAACTGTCACATGTTACGGTGCAGGTTGAAAGTGAACGCCTGCATGCAAATGGAGAATGTGGATCATGCTAACAAGACTCGACCCATGGATGTGGAGGTTCGTTCTCACGGTCATAGTGGGAGCGCTTACCTCATTCGCTGCAATCTTCACCGATATCGATCCGCTGCTCCAACTTGGCCGCGTAGTTATGACGGTAGGGGGCGGAGCTGTCTATACCTGCTACGTAGCAGATAAGTTCTTTGGCACACAAGGTGCCAAGATGGTTCAAGGTGTATTCCTGGCCTGCTTTCTGCTGCTTGTGCTGATCTCGATTAGCAGGCTGTTCGGTGGGTCAATATCAGCAGATCTCGCAGTGGTGCAGATCATCGGATACACGGGGCTTAGCATGCTGCTGCCAGTGTCGATCTTCGGCTTTTCGGGATTGATGGCCTCGAACTATATGCGCGTTCGCTCTGGTCGAATTCGAGGTATGCGTGAACTCGCCGCTGCACTTTCTGTAAGCCTGATGATGTATAGCGGTTTCTTTCAATGGTCTCCAGAGATTACAGCACTAGCATGCTCTGCAGTTGCTGTGCTTCTGATAAGCTGGCAACCACAACGATGATGCATGGCGGTAAATCCAGAGGATAATCAGCATGAAAACCTACTATAACCCTGCAGATCTGCTCAAGTTTGGGCAGATATCATCTATGCAGCCAGAGCTAGCGGAGAAGTTCTTTGAATGGTACGGAGCTGTCTTTGCAGAAGGGGCTCTTACACAGCGCGAGAAGTCGCTGATAGCCCTCGCTGTAGCGCATGCTGTGCAATGCCCATACTGCATTGATGCCTACACAACAGATAGCTTGCAGAAGGGGGCTTCGGAGCATATGATGATGGAAGCAGTTCATGTTGCTGCTGCGATTCGGGGAGGTGCATCGCTAGTGCACGGCGTGCAGATGATGAACAAAGTCCACGACGTAACGATGTAATCAGGAACCGTATGTCTCTTGCAACGACGAGCCTGCTCCGCCGCGGATCAGATCTTGCAAATGTGTCGCAGCAGATGCGTCTGCTTCAGGATGATCCAGCTGTGTCTGGGCTGCCTACATTCTCAGCGTTGCTGGAACGGCATGGGATAGGTACGCTGCGCTCCCTGCAGCCAGAAGTGCTTCAGGTGAATCTTGGAAAGATGTGTAATCAAGCATGCAAGCATTGTCATGTGGATGCCGGACCCGACAGAACAGAGGTTATGTCGCGTGAAACGATGCAACATTGTCTAGATGCCATAGACAGAACAACGATTCGCACGGTTGATCTTACAGGGGGCGCTCCCGAAATGAATCCGGACTTTCGTTGGTTTGTCGAAGAACTCGCCAAGCGTGGAGTCAATGTCATGGTTCGGTGTAATCTTACGATCATCGTTGCAAATCCGAAGTACAATGATCTTCCCAAGTACTATGCCGACCGTGGCGTGCATGTGGTATCGAGCCTGCCGTTCTATGATGCAGGCTACACAGACCGACAGCGCGGCGGAGGTGTATTCAATGATTCGATCAGGGCACTTAAGATGCTCAATGATGTTGGGTATGGCGTAGAGGGCAGCGGACGGGTGATTGACCTTGTATACAATCCAATCGGCGCTCTTCTACCGGGTCCTCAGGCTGCTCTGCAAAAAGAGTTCAAACGGAACCTGTTCGACAAACATGGGATTGTCTTCAACAACCTGCACTGCATCACCAATATGCCGATCTCGCGGTTTCTCGAGTTCCTTGTAAACTCAGGCAACTACGAGCAGTACATGCACACGTTGGTAAATGCATTCAACCCGTCGGCAGCGCAGAACGTCATGTGCCGTTCAACAATTTCCGTTGGGTATGACGGGCGCCTCTACGACTGTGATTTCAATCAGATGCTTGAGCTTGAAATTGATGCTGCATGCCGTCATGTTTCAGAGCTCACTACCGAGCTTCTTGCCGCAAGATCAATCGTAACAGACCGACATTGCCTTGGATGTACTGCAGGTTCGGGTTCTTCCTGCGGAGGCCAGTTGGCGTGATGCATCAAAGGTGTCAGTGGTGCATGAAGGATGATCTCTACATCCACTATCATGATGAGGAATGGGGCGTCCCATTGCACGATGATCAGCTGCTCTTCGAGTTTCTTATCCTCGAAACAATGCAGGCCGGGCTAAGCTGGCACACTGTGCTGAAGAAACGTGAGAACTTTCGAGAGGCATACTGTCGTTTCAGCGTGGAGCAGGTAGCCCGCTTTACCGACAACGACACCATGAGACTTATGGCAAACTCCGGCATCATTCGTAATCAGCAGAAGATTTCTGCTTCCATCGCAAACGCCCAGGCATTCCTGCGTGTTCAGGAGGAGTATGGGTCCTTCGATTCTTACATATGGGGCTTTGTAGACGGGAGCCCCGTGATCAATGCATTCAGTGATCTGCGAGATCTTCCTGCAAGAACGGCATTGTCGGACGTGATCAGTAAAGATCTCAAACAACGAGGTTTTGCCTTTGTCGGCAGCACGGTGGTATACGCACACATGCAGGCAACC
>JBIJAX010000066.1:0-8898 GCA_044345485.1 Kapaibacterium sp. (SeqCode) | reverse complement strand
AGGGATGGTGAAGGAAATCACGTCATCGGCTGTAACAATCGAAACAATCGATCCGATCACTGGCGAGCTGGTTGGTCTCGAGCTTGCATTCGATGACGCTACACAGGTTGTAGACTGCACAGGCTTGCCAGTTACTCGTAATGAGATCGTCACCGGGACAGTTGTCACTGCATACTATCGCATGAGTAACGGGGCTGCCACGGCCGACATGATTTTTGTGATAGATCCATGTGTGTCCAACTACGTCAGCGGATCAATCAAATCGGTTAACGACTCCACCGTAACGATACTGTGGGATAACGGTGATGAACGTACGTTACTGTTCAACGAGTCATCAAAGATCGTGAATTGCCGCGGTGAACTGTACACCCTCACAAACGATGCTGCCGGTGCTCGCATTGAGGGTTCGGCAACGGATGCTCGCAACAGTGGATTGATCCTCAACGCGACGGTATATGTGAACTGTATTCAAGCAGGCATTATCACTGGTACAATCTCTGGCGCAACAGACTCCAGTATCACAGTTGTTACAACACAGGGAACACGAGATGCACTGCGGGCCCCGTATAGCATGGTTTCGAATGATGCGGGAATTCTTCTTGAATGGTCTGAACTAACCGTTGGACGCACCGTATGCGCTACGATTGATGAAACAACTCAAACGATCCTTCAAGCGTTTGTTGATGTATCATGCGAGAATGGCGTGCGCCAAAGTGTTGATCCAACTATGATTGTTGGTGTACTCAAGGGCGTTGTAAACAATGAGCTTACAATCTCCACACAATCAGGCGAAATGGTGTTTGCTATCTCACCTGCGACGCAGATGATGGACGAGAAACGCTCGACACTTACCGCCGAGAACATGACAACCGGCAGTGCAGTCCGCGTGATGGCGAAGAATCACAATACAGCACTCACACCTATCGCATCGATGGTTGTTCTGCTCTCAACAACTAGTGTAGATGACGAACAAGCCTATGTCTCAGACCTTACGGTGTACCCTAATCCAGCATCAGGCATCGTAACCTTCCAGTCTGCAGAACCATTCGATTCGATTACGATTTCAGACCTGCTTGGAGCACGCGTAGCCGAGCTTCGTGGTACAGCAACGTTTGATGCGTCGGCCCTTGCACCTGGCACCTACGTTGTGAACGCTCAACGAGGATTGCAGCGCATAACAACGATGTTAGTGAAGAAGTAAGGACTGCTCGCTGCTTCCTACTCACACTCTCCTGCTTCGCACATCACCACAGTCTTCCCTGCAGGGGGCTTGAGGCCTGCAAAGCGTTTTGTGTATTGAGGTACGCGAATTTCCACGCCGGCAGCGCGCTTAAGAGAGTACGGCAGGTCTCGCTGATCAATGGCCTGACCACGTGAGCGCACAACGAGAACGCCGCGGTCTTGGTATTCGCGATAGAGTGGTATGCTCTCTCGGCAGAGGTTGTCAAAAAGTATAGCAAAGTACATGGAGCGTAAGTCGCTAAGGAGCTGGTTGCCCCCTGCCATACCTCCATAGCCACCGCGATTGAAGTGCTGCCCCTCTTTAATGAATGGGATAATCATGCTGTCTACCTCGATGTGTGGTGCCAATGCATGGACGGCAGCAAAATCACGACCGGTATACATACAATTCGTATGAATGCTGCGATCGTCGGTTGTGCCTATGTACGTGACAACAACGCGTAGTCCTGCATCTATGGCATTCTTTACACACTGATCCGTTAACGCACTTCGTACTTCATCTCGCATGTGCTCGATGGTGCGATCCACCATGTCGGCCCATACTGCTCCACTATCAACCAGCTCATTGTAGTTCACGCAGTTTTCTGAATTCCTTCGGGTACGAATCAGCTTCGCGGGCTGGAACTCATATCTGTAAGCTTCGTTTGTTTCGCAGTGTTCTGGTTGCGTGATCGACTCACACGGCACGTCGTCGGTGAACAAGGACGTGCATGGCGTGTATGCCTTATACTTCACTGTTGTTGGACACCAGTATGTTGTTACAAAGAACGGCACGTTAAATGTGCGGAATGTAAACTCGCATGTACGACGCCGCTCAGTTGTGTCGGCGAGATAGATGGTATGCTCTACGTTTGGACTACATCCATTCATGCCGATCACAAGAGTATCGATGCTGCTAACATAGCCGGTGGGCACATTCACTGCCTGCACGATAAATGTGTGTGTCCGTGTATCTGCAGTGGGGTTAGCACCAACAGAAGCAGACTCAACCTTCCAACGCAGATATCCATCGGCATCCGTCATTCTGATAAATGATGTGTCACGATCTACATCATAAATGCGCACCCCAGTGCGAAATGAGTAGATCGAGTCAAGACGTCCAAAGAACTTAATCTTCTCTTGATCGCGCACAAGTGTGCGAGCTGTTACTCGTAGGCCAACAACCGGGTCCTTTACTTTCTCCAACCGCCTGTAGTATAGTCTAAACAGACGCTTGCCATCAACTACTCTGTCGCTCGAAAACACAATCCATCGTCCACCCGGCGTAATCACTGGATGGTATTCATGTGAACCACGCCTATTCACACTGGGCACTGCAAGGGGCTTTGCCGTACCCCGTGGCATTCCTGTGGAAGGATCGATCTCTACCGTATAGATGTCTTGATCGCCATCCTTATTGGTTGAATAGTACAATGTTGTACCAACAACGAAGGGGGATGCCTCATGGTCATTAGCGCTACAAATTGACTGCAACATTACTGGCTCCGTCCAGCTGCGTCCGTCAAACGTTGCAACATAGAGATCTGCAACACCAGATCCCGGACGGCGCCTGTCCGAAGAAAAGTAGAGTGTATGTGCCTTTGCGCCAAAGGCAGGTGTATCGTCCCACGCATCAGAATTAAAGGGTAAACGCTCCACAGACCATCTACCATCAGCCCCTTGACGAGCAAGGTAGATGTCATTTGATCGGCGTGCGGAGCCTTGCCATGGCCGATCAGAGACGAAGACCGCGCGTGTAGGATCGCACGGATGGAACGTAGGCACGCCATCATAGGTGGATGCTGGGGAATTGAGAGCCTCATCAGCGATTACCTGGGGGACAGCAAAACCCTGCTGCGCCGTGGATGATATTGCAAGCACGCGCTCACCATCATCAGCAGATGTCTTGGCAAGCGTAAGCCACGCCTCATGAACACCACCGCCGGTACGAAATGACATAGCATACACTTCGGCATTACCGTTAAGTCGGGAGTCGAGTATTACATCACTAGTATCAGCGAAAACGCCTACCACAGCGAACAAGAGAAGAACAATAGTCATCATAGCGAGAACACCGGATAGCATATTTCCATACAAACTTGGGGAAGGAACACCGCGCCCGGGCGGTCGGGTCCGATAGACTGAATCCAAATCAGCGCGCACTGCTTTCCTGTAATCCCCTGCTTTACATACAGGACAACATCGCCTTGCTGGAGACCACCAATCGACTGCGTGCCACTCGTACCACCTGACTTTGCGTTCCCGCATATTGTCCCTGCCAGCATCGGATAGGTATCGCAGATATTCTGTCCGGGCAATACGGTAAAGCCTGAAGCAACGCGGTAGAATGCTCCGTATGCCTGACCAAGAAAATTCGTGCCCGTTGCCAATGTTGCCGTGTATGAACCTGCATTCTGCGTAATACTCTGAACGTAGACGTCAAAGACCTGAAATCGCTGATTATCATTTTGATACAGGATCTGTGCCTTCTGATCGAGCAGTTCCATGCTTTCTGCATAAACGCTCTCATATCCCTGCGGACGGAATTGACGTAGACACTGATACTTAAAGGTGTTGCATTGCACGGTGGCAATTCCCTCTACATCAACAGTTGATGGCAGGTCGCAACCTGTGATCTCGATCTGCCCACGGAAGTCTTTTTCACCTAGCGGACCTCGAGGTTGCATCGGATTTCCATCCCAGTCTGAGCGCTGAGCGGCAAAGCGCACATACAACCGTTTTGTCTGGCCCGGCGCGATCTGAATTGAACCTGATGGGATAACGGTAAAGAGCCCGCTCCTGCTCGCAACGTTAATCGTGATTGGGCATCTGCCCGTATTGCGTACCTCGATGGAGTCTACCGTCGATGAATCATTGTATACACATTTACGAAGGGGGCCAACCTGCCTCCGTATGATTTGACATGATCCGGTAATCACATCAATCTGATTTGCAACAACAAGCTCATCAGGACACTGCTCCGCTTTACCAGTGACGGTATTACGCACCGTGACAGCATATCGCAGCGTATTGCTAAACGTGCCTGTCTGCGTTGGCATGATACGAATCGGTAGGTCCTGATACTGCTCGCTGTCTTTTACCGTAAATCGTGTAGATGGTGAGAACACATTTGTTGCACCAGAGGTAAGCGTAAACTCTGCAATACACCCTGGCTCCAGATTTAGCGCTGGCAACAGCTTTGAAAGAGTAACAACTGTATCTGTAGATGTATTCACACAGTAGGTGCCAAGATTTTCGCTGGTATCCTTTACCGTTGGACACGGACACACGCTGCAGTTTACCGTTCCGGTTACATTGGCTGTGAGTTGAAACACTGCTGCACCGCCGTTGGCAATACCCTGCACCACAAAAGATGCAGCCTCAACCGTACCTGCGGCTGCATCTGCCGAGGGTTGGTAGGTAACGCAAAGCTCGAGGGTTGACTTTGTCGTGCCGCTGGATGCTGCCGTCACCGTGAAGGGTCCAGGTCGTAGTCCATTCACAACGAATGAAACTCCTGACGGACAATTCGTAGGGTAGATCTTGCATATCTGCTGACGTCCGCTACCTTCCGTGGGGCATGCCTGCAAAGCAAAGGAGTCTGCATAATTCAGCGTTCCACATGCGATCACCGGGCGAACACGCAAAGTGATTGTTGTATCGTTACACACATTGTATCCCACACGAATCGGATCGATACCAGACAAATCAGGGTCGGGCGGCATAGTAACGAGCATAGATATACTGTCGCGAGTGAGCGACACATTGGGTACATCGAATGCTGCACTACCGTTGGCCCCTGTGCGCACGGTTCCCCCGAGTGGTGCATTTACACCTGTTAGCTTTACCCACTCAACTCGTGCATCTTTTACTGGTGAGCTGGGTTCTTTGATCACATCAACCGTTATTGTTCGTGCTACGGTTAGATCTTCTGGAGAAAACGGCACCTGACATGAGGCAGCGATGATAACCAGCAGTGCTAACAGAATGTTTCGTGTTCGTTTCATTATTACCACCCCCACGCAATCATGATGCGCAGCATCACTGCATGCACATTGTTTGTATTCACTTGATAGACATCAGTACAACTTTCACACGGCGTCCGCAGATTCAATCGCATGTACCTATATGCGAGCTGAGCATGAAGCCATGATGCTATGGGAATTCCGCCTCCGGCTCCGACGAGATACTGACTGTATTCATCTGGGTTCACCGATGGACGTGCCCATGCCCCCTCAAAAGGACCATTGAATATCGGCCCACCCTCCACGAAGATGTAGGGGGCGTGTTCCGGATACTCAATCACTGTCTTGCGCAATAGTATCGCAGACTTGTCTACGCTGTCTGGTCCATCCCGCCGAACAGATCCTTCTGGTGGGGTAATGGTATCGCCCCCTGCAACAATTCCGCAATCAAAGCGGCAGGCATCAGGGACATATTGAATCGACTCTTTGCGAGACGGAGTAACGAATGAGTATCGCAGATGCCCCAGTACCGGCAGTCTCATGCGTCCGTCTTCAAAGAACACTCCACCACCAAGCGCCAGTGCAAGTTTCTCACCAAGCATGCTGCCGAATGGTGCATACAATGCCTCAACTCCATACGTCGCGTCTGGAATGCCAATCTTTGGTGCAGAAGACGAATCACCGCCCACATATCCAGCCCACGGACCAATCTCAAAGAATGAGTTCTTTAGTGATGGCTCTCGCAGCAGCTGATACTCTGCAACAGGAGCTATCGGTATATATAGTGGCGGTACCTTACCAAGCGTCTTGCCAACAACGAGATTGTCTACATGTCCAGCAACAATCGTTGTGTCGCGACAGACTCCATTAACCATCCCACTAAAGCGAAATGCCTGGAGGTATTCGCCCCCTCTCCATACCGTGTCGCGGATAACTCGCGAGAACGCACGCGACGGATCTGGACGTCCACCCGTAAGCCGTACCGTGAACACTTCATCGGGCGAACGCTTGCACGGAAATGAGCATGTACTGCATGTATCTATCTGTGCTGTGGCACTTGCAATGACAAATAGACATGCTAAAATCACATTAACCATAAATACACTTTCTTCATTGTCGCAAGATCGTCGATGGCAAAACTATAACTTCAAATTCACATGACTCATTGCCGCAATGTTGCCACTATTTGATCATTAACGTTTGAGTAGAGATACCAACGTGTCTATCGACACTAGGATGGAGTCGCCGTTGCGCTGCAGCAGAAGACTATGCAGCGGACGCAGCGGTCCACCCTGAAGTATATCCGCATATCGTGCATACTCTCCCGTGGCGAGTTTCTGGCGGGGTCCGCCACCACCCCCGGAGACAACAAAGCGCTTACCATCACGCTCGAACATCTCAATAGCATGGCAATGTCCGCTTAGCCAAAGCTTCCCCTTGCGCGTCTCCAAGAACAACGGCACGAATTCGTCGCGCGAGATCACGTCATCATGCACAACCGTTGAATTCGTGTATGGCGGATGATGCGAAGAAACCACAACAGCACGAATCGTTACATCTTGATCACAGCGCTGCAACTCGTTAGTAAACCACTCGCGCTGGATACGCGTAGAATCTTCGCCTATCGAACTCCAGTTCGAATTCAGCATGATGTATGCTACTGAATCAGCATCCCATCGATACCATGTTGTGCGTGCCGCCGCAAAGCGCGACTGCATGTTCATGATGCCTGCATCACCACAGCCCATGTACTCGTGATTTCCAAACAACGGAAACACTGGAATGTTCAGCGCATGAACCGGCCGCATAATGTCGTCAAAGAATCGCCAGTCAGCAGCAGACGAGCTCCAGAACACCTGATCACCCAGGAGTATCAATGCATCAGGCTTCTGTTCTGCCACGCGTCGCACAACATCTGCATGGTCAGTGTTGCTCTCTTTCCAGAATTCTATCCACGATGTTCGCTGTTGATCACCGATGACAGCGATCCTCTTTGAGCCAGGCCGAATGTTGTTACTAAACTGACGTTGCGGCGGATGTGGCGCAGAACAGGAGACGAGGAGAGTAGCGAGTAGCGAACAGCGAGTAGCGAATAGCGAACAGCGAGGGAGAACCTTCATCTAGGGTCTGACAACAACCAGCGGTTGATGAGCTGTGACTCCGCCGGCAGAGACCGAGACGAGATACCAGCCGGTAACAAGGCCAAGTTGCTCGCGAGAGAAGGTAGTGCAGCCGTGCTGAAGCGGGACTGTAGAGACGAGCTCACCAGTAGAAGATCGAATTGTTGCTTGAAGTGGAACGGCTGTTCGTAGGCCTTGAACAGAAATCGTAACATCTGATGTTGCCGGCTGAGGATAGACTGTTAGCAGAGGTTCGCGCGACATCTCAGCTGGTTCTTCCGCTACATTCGTTACTACCTTGTCAACAAGAGTTGACAATCCCTGCGCATACCACCTTGCCATATAGTCGTTGGGATGCAGTGAGTTGGATGTAAAACAAGCGGGACCCTTGCGTGCATATAGCGTATCGCTCATGGTGGTCATGTCGAACACGGCGATTCCCGATGTTACCAAAGAGTTCATCTGACGCAGGAACTCATACATCCACGTTTCGCCATCGCTCGGCGCACCGGGTGCTGTTACGTCGGGGAGCATGTTGCCAATCAGGATGAACTCTGCATTGGGACAGCCCGCTTTGATCTTTTGAATAGTTGCAGACAAGCTTACTCGGAATGCCGCTCCTGTTGTGGTTCCCCAAATGTCATTCATGCCCATGTCTATCAGCACAAGATCTGGCTGGTTAGGGTTGACAAGCGCCTCGCAGTACTTCTCTGCCCAGGCAATCGTCTTACCACCACAGGAGCTGTTAAACATCGTTACGTCCGATCCATACCGCAGGCGCAACTCTTCGCAGAACATGTCTACATATCCGCGCATATAAGGGTCGGTTGGAGGAAAGTTCTTTGGATCACCGGCAAAGCCGCTCACATTGAGTCCAGCTGTAAGACTCATGCCCAGAGCCTGCACCGTAAGGGGCTTGCGCTGCTGCAGGAGCGTGCGTGTGCGAGGAAGTGCCGCAATATTGGAACTGTTCCATAGCTCCATTGGATTCCAACCAGAGCGATCAGGAACGTATGTAACATATGTCCATGAGGTAGCTGCAATGTTGATCAGTCCGTTGGGTGTGCCGTTACCACGAACGCCCTGCTTAGCTACATACGTTGCAGATGGTCTAGCTGACCTCTGTGTGATGGTGCGTCCAGCAATTGTGTAGTCGGCCCCTTGCTCAAATGCCACGCTGCCGTTGTAGTTCATTACAGAGAGGATCTGCTTCGGAGGATACAGCAGTAGGGACGTCGTGTTTGGTCCGGACAGCACAACAGCTTCCCTGTAGATAGTATCTCCACTCCAAAACGGCTTCATCATCTGGCGATGATCTACCTTGGGGAACGTGCCTGTATAGTTTGGAAACTCATAATAGCCCCCCGATTTCGGAGTAACCACGGCCCAGGCAGCCTTTGCAGGTGAGCACGACCACACGGCCTCGGCAGCATCTACATCAAGGAGCTTAGTGCCGGCTGCATCATAGAATGCACACCTGCCCCCTGCATAGTATACAACGTTAGGATTAGCAGCTACGGCACCCGAAGGAACCTGAGCACTCATGACTCCTGAAGCGACCAGGAAAATCAACAGTGTTACAGTGTAGAACA
>JBIJAX010000091.1:0-7042 GCA_044345485.1 Kapaibacterium sp. (SeqCode) | reverse complement strand
GCGACGTACGTATTCACCTTCGTAGCGAATACCTTTGCCCTTGTAAGGCTCTGGTGGACGAAGTTTGCGGACCTTGGATGCTACTTCGCCTACAAGGTGCTTGTTGATTCCCTTTACGGAGAACGCAGTTGGCGTAGCTACTGCAAACTCAACACCATCTGGAGGCATGAACAGAATCGGGTGTGAATATCCAAGTGAAAGAAGCAGGTTCTTGCCACGCAATTCTACCTTGTATCCAACACCTTCGATCTGAAGATTCTTTGTGAATCCATTTGATACACCTTCCACCATCCACGCGACGTGCGCGCGGGTAAGACCGTGGAGTGCACGCACTTTCTTGTCTTCGCTAGCGCGTGTAAAGGTGATCGTGTTACCTTCCATGGCTGGCGTGATCGTATCGCTCATGCTGAAGCTAAGTTCGCCTTTCGGCCCCTTAACTGAGCATGTACCTGCGTCGAACTTAACGTTTACGCCATTCGGCACAACAATTGGCTTTTTTCCTACTCGTGACATTGTCGCTTGCTCCTACTTCTCTTCTTACCAGATTGTACACAACACTTCGCCGCCAACATTTTCCTGGCGAGCACGCTTGTCTGTCATCACACCGCGTGGTGTTGAGACAATAGCAATACCCAGACCATTGCGTACGCGAGGAAGCTTATCTGCCGGCGCGTAAATGCGGCGGCCAGGCTTGCTTACGCGGTGTATTTCACGAATCACCGGCTGACCGTAATAGTAGCGCAGCTTGAGCGTGAGTACACCTTGCTTGCTGTCGTCTGCATGGGTGTAGTCTTGGATGTAACCTTGATCCTTGAGGATCTCAGCGATAGCTGTTTTCAGCTTCGATGCTGGGATTTCCACGGTCTTGTGCTTTGCAGCAGACGCATTACGAATGCGTGTGAGGAAATCTGCTATGGTATCTGTGACTGGCATATTCGTCGTCGTTGGTCGTGTTCGAAAAAGTGGCCGGATTGATTACCAACTGGCCTTGCGCATACCTGGAATCTTGCCTTCGAGTGCAAGAAGACGGAACATATTTCGGCAGAGACCGAACTTGCGATAGACCCCTTTGCCACGCCCAGTGATGAGGCAACGGTTGCGAACCCGCGTAGGTGAGCTGTTTCTAGGAAGCTTCTGCAAGCCTTCCATGTCTCCAGCAGCCTTGAGCGCAGCACGACGTTCTGCGTACTTTGCAACCATTCGGATGCGCTTATTATTGCGAGCGATAATCGATGTTTTCGCCATGACTCTTCTCGTTATTCTCTATTAGTCGCGTTTACGGAATGGGAAACCAAACTCTTGAAGCAGCGCGTGCGCTTCTTCGTCCGTCTTAGCCGACGTCACAAATGTGATGTCCATACCCTGAATCTTCGACACTTTGTCAACATCGATTTCAGGGAAGATGATCTGCTCTTTAATGCCGATCGTGTAGTTCCCACGGCCATCAAAACTCTTGTCGGAAAAACCACGGAAGTCGCGGATACGTGGTGCTGCGATGTTGATGAACCTGTCCAGGAACTCATACATGTGCGCACGTCGTAGCGTAACACGAGTACCGATTGGCATTCCTTCGCGGAGCTTAAAGTTTGCTATCGACTTCCGGGCGCGCGATACGGCTGGACGCTGGCCAACGATGAGCTCGAGTTCGTTAACTGCAGACTGCAGCATTTTTGCATCCTGTGTTGCAGCGCCAACACCGATGTTGATAGCGATCTTCTCAATACGCGGCACCTGCATGATGCTGGAGTAATTGAAGCGCTTCATTAGTGCTGGTACAACACTGTCCTTGTAGAAGGCATGCAACCGAGCAGGTACCCGAACGTCTTCGATTTCCTCGATACGTGGGCCTTCTGGCTTGAATTGATCCCTTTTCGACGTTGTCTTAGCCATGATACGTGCGTTCCTTCGTCATTCGTCTGGTTTGTTTAACCTTCATTACCTGATTCAGCAGCCTTCGCCTTCTTCGATGCCTTCTTTGCAGCAGGCTTGGTAGCCTTCACAGAAGCGCGGTTCGGCTTTGAATCATACTTGTCTGCGAGCTGAACATTAGAGTAGTGAATCGGTCCTTCCATCTCAATGATGCCCCCGTTTGGATGCTTCGGAGATGGACGCACAGCCTTCTTGCGGATGTTTACCCCTTCAACCAGGATTCGCATCGTTGTAGGTTGCACCATAAGTACGCGACCACGCGTTCCTTTGTTCTTGCCTGCGATGACGACTACTTCGTCGCCTTTTTTGATCTTCAGCTTCATCATATACCTCAGAGCACCTCAGGTGCGAGAGAAATAATCTTCATGAATGCGCGCTCACGCAGCTCGCGAGCAACTGGACCGAAAATGCGCGTTCCACGAGGATCGTTGTTATTGTTGATGATTACGGCAGCGTTTTCATCGAATCGGATATACGATCCATCTCGACGGCGGATCTCCTTCTTCGTACGAACGATTACGGCCTTTACGACTTCACCCTTCTTCACAGCTCCTGCTGGCAGGGCTGCTTTTACTGAACACACAACGATGTCGCCTACACCGGCATAACGCTTGCCGTGGCCACCAAGTACACGAATACAACGTATCCGGCGTGCACCTGAATTATCTGCGACAACGAGGTTGGTTTCCTCTTGAATCATGATTCATTCTCCCTTACTGCGCTCGTTCGATGATCTCCACGAGAGCCCAACGCTTGCGGGCGCTCAATGGACGATGTTCGATAACCTTAACAACATCGCCAATATTGCACTCATTCTTCTCGTCGTGCGCCATGACCTTTGTTGTTTGTTTGAAGTACTTGCGATAAAGCGGGTGTGCCACCTGGCGTTCAATGCTAACCACGATGGTTTTGTCTGCCTTATTGCTGACAACCTTGCCAACACGAACCTTGCGGCGCGTTGTCGTTGTCTGAGTTGATGTCGTTTCTTCTGCCATGATGTGTTATCCGATTCAGTTTGCGTTGCGAGTGCGCTGGTGAAGGATCGTCTTCATACGTGCGATATCCTTGCGGAGCGTCTTGATGTTCGACGAATCCTGCAGCTGTCCCAGTGCGAGCTGGAAGCGCAGACGGGTAACATTGTCTTCGCTCTCCTTAACAAATGACTGGAGCTCAGCATCAGAGAGACCTACAAGGTCTTTTGCCTTACGTGCCTTCATGATCTTAATCCTCCAGATCTACTCGTTGGACAAACTTGCACTTAATCGGAAGCTTGTGGATCGCGAGGCGTACAGCTTCCTGTGCGCGCTCTTTCGACACACCGTCAATCTCAAAGAGAATGCGTCCTGGCTTCACGACCGCTACCCAGAATTCGGGATTTCCTTTACCCGAACCCATTCGCGTCTCCGCTGGCTTCTTTGTAACCGGCTTGTCTGGGAAGATGCGAATCCACACCTTACCGTCGCGGCGTAGATAGCGATTGATCGCAATACGCGCCGATTCGATTTGACGATTTGTGATCCAAGCCGCTTCGAGCGCCTTGAGTCCGAATGTTCCAAATGCAACCGTCGATCCGCGGTAGGCCTTGCCTCTGCGGCGGCCCCGTTGGGTTTTGCGGTGCTTAACTCGTTTTGGGATGAGCATGTCGTTGCCTTAGCCTGACTTACTGTTCCTTGTTCTGTTGCTTACCGATCACGTCGCCACGGCATATCCATACCTTGACACCGATCGAACCATATACTGTTTCTGCACGGCTCTGCGCATAGTCAATGTCGGCACGCAGAGTGTGAAGAGGTACACGGCCTTCCTTATACTGTTCTTGACGGGTCATGTCTGCTCCACCGAGACGGCCTGAACACATGACGCGGACGCCTTCTGCTCCAACTCGCATCGTGCTGCTAACAGCGTTCTTCATAGCACGGCGGAAAGAAATGCGACCTTCCAATTGAGCGGCAATGTTATCTGCCACAAGCTGGGCATCAAGTTCGGGACGCTTGATCTCACTGATCAAGACCTTTACTTCCTTCTTGGTAAGCTTGCGCAACTCTTCTTCAAGCTGTGCAATGTCTTTACCCGAACGACCAATGATCACTCCTGGACGGGATGTGTTGATCGTTACACGAAGCTGCTTTGCCGTACGCTCAACGATGATTCGCGCTACACCAGCCTTTTTCAGACGGTTCTTGATATAGCCACGCACCATGATGTCTTCTTGGAGCTTGTCTGCGATGTTCCTCTCATCAAACCAGTTGGCTTCCCACTGGCGGATGATTCCAAGGCGTAGTCCTATCGGATTTGTCTTCTGACCCACGTGTCTTGACTCCGCTTACTGTTTCGTCGAAACGATGATGGTTAAATGATGTGAACGCTTACGAATCCGATATGCACGACCCATAGGTGCCGGCGATATGCGCTTCATCGTAGGACCTGGGTCCACAAAGCATTCTTTCACGATGATGGACTCCGGATCAATTCCTTGATCTTTCGCCGTCAAATTGCTGATCGCCGACTTGAGCGTCAACTGAGCTACTTCACCGGCAGCCTTATCAGAGAACTGCAGGATGTTCAGTGCTTCTTGAGCCGACTTGCCACGGATAAGATCTACTACCAGACGCATTTTGCGTGGCGAGGATCTATTGTAGCGTTTAATTGCGCGTGCTTCCATCATTCGTCCTTACTTCTTGCCCGTTTTGAGATCTTTCCGGTTACCAGCATGACCACGATACGTACGCGTTGGTGAAAATTCACCAAGCTTGTGACCCACCATGTTCTCTGTTACGTACACCGGAATGAACTTGTTTCCATTGTGAACTGCGAAGGTATGTCCGACGAAATCCGGAGAGATCGTCGATGCGCGTGACCATGTCTTGATCACGGTCTTCTTGCTGGCTTCATTCATCGCTACAACTTTCTTGGCAAGCTTGTAGCTAACAAAAGGCTCTTTTTTCAGCGAACGTGGCATGTTCTCTTAACTCCGTGATCCTGTTTTACGAATTCCGTCTGCGAATGATCATGTCATCCGAAGCATTCTTCTTCTTACGTGTCTTCAGCCCCTTAGCAAGCTGACCCCATGGTGAACGCAAATGCTTGCGACCACCACCCGACTTCGAACGGCCTTCACCACCGCCGTTCGGGTGATCGATTGGGTTCATCGCCATACCGCGCGTTTGTGGACGAACACCCAACCAACGCATACGACCGGCCTTACCATAGCTGATATTTTCATGCGAACCGTTGCTCACTACACCAATCGTGGCCATGCAGTTTGCAGGAACCATGCGAATCTCGCCTGATGGGAGCTTCAGCTGCGCCTTGTTACCATCGATACCAACAAACTGTGCTGATGTTCCTGCCGAACGTGCCATCTGGCCGCCCTTACCCGGACGCATCTCAATGTTGTGCACGAAGTAACCAACGGGAATCTTCGTAAACGGAAGAGCATTGCCGTCCTTTGGCTCAGCTGTCTCTCCGCTCATCAATATCTGACCAACCTTGATCTTGTCAGGAGCGATGATATAACGCTTCTCACCGTCTGCGTACTCAAGCAGTGCAATGCGGCAAGTACGGTTCGGATCGTATTCGATCGTCTTTACTGTTGCAGCAACACCAAGCTTATTGCGCTTGAAATCGATGATGCGGTACATACGCTTGTGTCCGCCACCACGGTGACGTGATGTTACACGACCCGTATTGTTACGTCCACCAGACTTTTTGATCGGCTCGAGAAGGCTTTTTTCAGGCTTCGACGTTGTGATCTCGTCGAAGGTACTGATGCTGTAGTAGCGCGTTCCCGGCGTTATTGGTTTAAGATTTCTCGTTGCCATGATTGTGCTTCGTTAGTCTTCTTCGATTATTCTTCGTTTCCTTCGCCAGAAACGATGTCGATCGTCTGACCTTCCTTCAATGTCACGTAGGCCTTCTTCTTGAGATTAGTCCGACCAATCTGCAGACCCTGGCGCGTCATGCGTGACTTAACCTTGCCCTTTGTACGTACTGTCCGTACGCTAACGGCGTCTACATCGAACATCTGCTTGATGGCTGCACGGATCTGAAGCTTGTTAGCATCAGGTGCTACTTCAAAGACGTATTGGTTTTGATGCCCAACCTTTGTTGCCTTTTCAGTGATAAGGGGCTTGCGCAATACTGTAATCATTGTGCTCCTCCTTCTTCACCAAATGATTTCGCAATCGTATCGATGGCACTCTTGAAGATCAATAGCTTGCTGTGGTTCAACACATCATACGCAGAGATCTTGTCGGCCGGGAAGGTTGTAACACCAGCAATGTTGCGAGCTGAACGCACAAACGTTTCGTTTGCTTCAGGCAGCAGAACCAGAACCTTCGAACCGCCACAATTAACTGCGTTGAGCATTGTAGCTACTTCGCGCGTCTTAGGAGCCGACAGTGTAAAATCTTCAACAACTACGAGGTTGTTTTCGCGAGCGCGAAGCGTAAGTGCTGATTTACGAGCAAGACGCTTAACCTTAACAGGGAGTTCAAGTGTGTAAAGGTGCGGCTTTGGACCGTGCACCGTACCACCGCCAGGCATCAGAGGCGAACGGCTGGAACCACGACGTGCTCCACCAGTACCCTTTTGCTTGAATGGCTTTTTACCACCACCAGAAACTTCTGTACGTGTCTTTGTCTTGTGCGTTCCCTGACGACGATTCGCCAGGTAGGCACGAACCGCGAGATACATTGCATGCTCGCTAGGCTCGATTCCGAAGACAGACGCTGGGAGCTCTATTGAGCCTGCCTTTGATCCGTCTTTCGTGAGTACATCCACAGTCATGAGTGTGTTCTTCTTAGAGCTTGACAATTTCAACTACTGAATTCATTGCGCCTGGAATGCTGCCCTTGATCAGGATCAGATTCTGCTCAGGCATTACGCGAAGGATCGTCAGGTTACGAACCGAGATCCGTGTTCCGCCCATTCGACCTGCCATTCGCATGCCCTTAAAGACACGTGAAGGGTACGACGATGAACCAATCGAACCTGGGGCACGTGGGCGGTCTGATTGACCGTGCGTGGTCATACCTACACCACCGAAGTGGTGACGGCGAACAACGCCCTGGAAGCCCTTACCCTTGCTCGTAGCAGACACCTTGATCTTGTC
>JBIJAX010000030.1:0-29886 GCA_044345485.1 Kapaibacterium sp. (SeqCode) | reverse complement strand
GTAGCGAACAGCGAGTAGCGAGTAGCGAATAAAAACAAATGGCGCAGTGGGAAATTCCCCTGCGCCATTTTCATTTTCTGATAGTCTGTCTGTATCGTCTATCGAGTTCGCTACTCGCTGTTCGCTACTCGCTACTCGCTGTTCGCTACTCGCTACTCGCTGTTCGCTACTCGCTACTCGCTACTTACTTCCCTTGCGCTGACTTTACAGCCTCTTGGAGAGAAGAAACGATTTCCTTGAACTTATCGGCTTCTGCCCCTTTGAGGCTGCCGCGCTGCATAAGAGTGAACATGTTCTGAGCTTGTTCGATCTTCATGTCGAAGGTTACTGCATCGTCGTCCTTCTTGCCAGCCTTTGTTGCTGCCTCTACGGCATCGACCAAAACCTTGCGAGTATCGAGGTAGGCATCTACTTCTGTACCGCGGATCTCAATTCCGCCGAGGAACTGGATGGAGGCACGAATATCGTTGACCTTCATCTTTGGCTTGATAACGGTTGGGACCTGGGCTGCCGGCGTAAGTCCTTGAGCAGAAACGTCGAACGAGCCGAAAAGCATAACAGCGAAGAACGCTGCAATCATCACATTTTTCATGGGTCTAATGAGATAGTAGTGGAATATGCTGAGATGTGTTTGCGTCCAAATATAATGGAAAGCGACGCCAGCGCCTCCTAGACGTACCTAGCTGGGTGTTTATTGTAGTATCGAGGCGGGTAATACTGTTATGGGGCTCGAAGTGACTAATTCGTGGCCATAATTGAGATCTTGCTGCTCTTGATTTAGTACAGACGGGGATGAGCGGATTAATGCAGTTCCGTTAATCGATTCTGCAGAAGCTGTAAAACATCTGTATGCTTGGGTATTAAATATCTGCTGTTAAAAAAGTCGATACACGCACGAAAAAAGTACTTGCGCACGTGTGAAAAAGACTTATTTTTGTGTGAGAGACACATACGGATGGCAATAATTCGGTAGGCATGCAGCATAACTCATAAACTCATCACGCTTCGGGGAATCTGCTCCCAATGGCAAAACGTACAACCACCAAAGTAACGCAGCGCGTCCTTCAGCAGGACCAGCAAATCGCGAAAGCGGTGCTGGGCCTAAAGGACTACAACCCTGCGAACAAGGAGTTTACGAGCCAGAAGTTGCAGGAAGCGCTGAAACAGGTGGAAGAGGCAACAGCGGCAGAGCAACGAGCAACCGAAGCTCTCGCGGCAGCAAAGGAAAGGTCGGCCAAGCTCGAAACAGCATTTCACGAGCTCGTACTCGGTGTTAAACGTCAGGTACTGGCGCAATACGGAGACGACTCCGACGAGATTACAAGTCTCGGGATGAAGAAAAAGTCTGAGCGCAAGTATGGCAGGCCAAGAAAGAGCGCTCAGCCAGAAAAATAGAAATCTCGGCCCACGACATGCCAGGGGAAGGCATGCAGCATAGAGAGGAACATCGCATTTCTGTGGGAAGGATGCGAAACACAACGGTCGTCCATTGGACGACCGTTTGTGTTTTAAGGCAAATTCGTCACATATGCGGAACAACATCACCCTCGCGAAAACGGGGCCAGAGGCATTAAACCTAGCGGGGTCCCTCGCTTCGCTCGGGATGACGCACCGTGCGATTTACGTTAAACAGAAAAGGGCGAGCCACCGGCTCGCCCCTACCAAATGTTCGCTACTCACTACTCGCTGTTCGCTACTCGCTACTCGCTACTCCCTTACGCTGCTGCTTCTACCGCTGCGTAAACGGCATCATAATCTGGCTCAACGCCCGGGTTGGCTGTTACTTCGGCGAAGGAGATCGTGCCGTTGGTGTCGATTACAAAGGTTGCGCGGACCGAGCGCGTGAGGCCTTCGATGCCGGCAAAGTTGTGCAGGGCAACATCGTACTTGTTGATCGCGTCGAGGTTCCAGTCTGAAAGAATCGGGAAGTGAAGATCATTGGCGGCTGCAAATGCCTTGTTTGAGAATGGTAGATCAGCTGCAACACCAATGACAGTTGCATTCATACCATTGAGGCGCTGAAGAGCCCCTTGAAATGTGCAGAGTTCTGCCTGACACACACCAGTGAATGATGCAGGGAAGAAGGCGAGAACAACCTTTTGTCCTTTGAATGAAGACAGCGACACTGGCTGCATGTCTGCGTTGAGAAGCGTAAAATCCGGCGCTGTGGTACCTGTTGCGAGTGCCATGAGAATCTCCAAGTTGAATGATGATAAAGTGTTTTTGTTCGAAGTTGAGTGCAAACGTACGGACCACGGAGAACATTTGAGCTCTGTATGAAGTTTCCCTGTATATATTGCGAAGCCTACATCGAATTGTAAACTAGGGGATACGCGCATGGCGTTTGAATTACGGTTTCGTAAAGACATTTCGCAGCTTCAGAGTGATGCAGCTCATAATACAGAGCTAAAGCGCACACTGGGTCCGGTCAACTTGATCAACCTTGGCATTGGTGCCATCATCGGAGCTGGATTGTTCTCGCTAACAGGAATTGCAGCCGCAGAGCATGCGGGGCCTGCAGTCTCGCTTTCCTTTGTGATTGCAGCGATCGGATGTGCCTTCGCAGGCTTGTGCTATGCTGAGTTTGCCGCAATGATCCCCGTAGCCGGCAGCGCCTATACCTATGCGTATGCTACGATGGGTGAGTTGTTTGCATGGATCATTGGATGGGACTTGGTACTTGAGTATGCCGTTGGTGCTTCTACCGTTGCAGTTTCGTGGTCGGCATACCTAGCAAAGTTCTTAGCCTACTTTAAGATCCAATTGCCTACAGCATTCGCGATGTCGTACTGGCAAACTCCGCCGGGGTCTGCTGAGCATGGAATCGTAAACCTACCTGCGATGATCATCGTGTTTGCTGTGTCGCTGCTGCTGATTCGTGGTATACAAGAATCGGCTCGTGCCAATGCATTGATCGTTGGACTCAAGGTTGCGGTCGTGATCATCTTCATCGGCCTTGGTTTTGCGTATATCAATGCCGATAACTACGCTGAGTTCATTCCAGCGAACACTGGCGCATTCGGACATTTCGGATGGAGCGGTGTTCTCAAGGCTGCGGGTATGGTTTTCTTTGCATTCATCGGATTTGATGCCGTATCCACTGCAGCACAAGAGGCGAAGAATCCTCAGAAAGACATGCCGATTGGAATTCTTGGCTCGCTGGTCATCTGCACCATTCTTTATGTGCTCTTCTCGTTTGTGATGACGGGCGTTGCGAATTATAAAGAGTTTGCTGGTGTTGCAGCACCTGTTGCTGTAGCTATCGAAAAGATGGGCGTGTCGTGGTTAGGACCAGCGATCAATCTTGCAATCATTGCCGGCTACTCAAGCGTTATCCTTGTGATGCTACTTGGACAGTCTCGCGTGTTCTATACCATGTCCAAGGATGGCCTGTTGCCAAAGCTCTTCTCTGATACGCATCCAAAGTACAAGACTCCATGGAAGTCGAACCTGCTCTTTGCACTTGTTGTGAGCTTGTTCGCAGGGTTTGCACCGATTGCACTTGTTGGTGAAATGACGTCTGTTGGAACACTCTTCGCATTCGTTGTTGTATGTGCGGCAGTGCTGATCTTACGCTACAAAGAACCACATCGTGAACGTCCGTTTAAGACGCCGCTTGTGCCGTTGATCCCAATTCTTGGCATTCTATCCTGCGGTGCATTATTGGTATCACTCTGCCTGAGTGATTACCTACACTTCATGCGACTTGTTGTCTGGTTGGCGATAGGTCTTGTTTTCTACCAGATGTACGGTAAGAAGCATTCACTTGTTCGTAAGGCGCAGGCATGAGTTTCCGCCGCTCGCTCGGACTCTTTGACTCTACAATGATTGTCGCCGGATCCATGATTGGGTCCGGCGTTTTCATAGTAAGTGCAGACGTTGCACGTACCGTTGGGTCGCCAGGCATGATGCTCATGGTGTGGCTTGTTACGGGGCTCATGACGCTTATCGCGGCGCTAACATATGGCGAGCTTGCGGGCCTGTTTCCGCATGCAGGCGGACAATACGTCTACCTGCGCGAGACGTTCGGCAAACTACCGGGGTTCTTGTACGGTTGGACGCTCTTTACAGTGATCCAAACTGGAACAATCGCTGCGGTAGGAATGGCATTCGCCAAATACACGTCGCAACTCATACCTGCGCTCGGTGAGTCGAATGTGTTGTTCGCTGCTGGCCCCCTAACAGTAAACGCAGCGCAGGTCTTTGCCATAGCGAGCATTGTCTTTCTAACCGCTATCAACTCCCGCGGTGTTGCTCTTGGCAAAATGATTCAAAACACATTCACGTCCGCCAAGATCGTCAGCGTTGTTGCGATTGCAATTGCTGGTATTGCTTACGGCGTTAGCAGTGGAATGCTCTCCGCCAACATCTCCGCACTCTGGGTCGATGCCGTTACGCCAGTTATCCCGCAATTGACGTCTGACGAATTCAGCTCGTTCGGTTTTGCCTCGCGCATGGGTATCCCATTCCTCGCTGCTATTGCCGTCGCGATGGTGGGTACGGTGTTCTCGAGTGATGCATGGAATAACATCACCTTTGCTGCTGCAGAAGTCGAGGAACCTACCAAGACGATCCCACGTGCGCTGTTCATTGGCGTTGTACTCGTAACAGCGCTGTATCTCCTTACCAACCTAGCGTTCGTTGCAGTCATGCCTGTTGTGCAGGATCCGCACGGAGCAACAGCCTTTGAGCGCGGCATTGCGTTTGCCACTAATGATCGTGTTGGTGCGGCAGTAGCAGATGTGATCTTTGGCACAACGGGAGCCGTGATCATGTCGATACTTATCATGATCTCAACCTTCGGTTGCAACAACGGACTTATCCTGAGTGGATCCCGCGCATATTATGCAATGGCTCAAGACAAGCTGTTCTTTGCAAAGGCAGCTCAGCTTAATGAACGGGGCGTACCAGCATACTCACTATGGATGCAGGCCGTATGGGCAAGTGTGTTGTGCCTAAGCGGCAAGTACGGAGACTTGCTCGATTACGTGGTCTTTGCCGTGCTGGTTTTCTATGTGCTCACGGTGCTTGGTGTGTTCAAGCTTCGTTTCACGCAACCCAATCTTGAACGCCCAATCAAAGCCGTTGGATATCCCGTGCTCCCAGCACTGTACATCATTGCAGCACTCGCGATATGCGTGTCGCTCCTGATCTACAAGCCAAACTACAGCTGGCCCGGACTTGTGATTGTGGCTTTAGGCATCCCGGTCTACGCGATCTGGAACCGTCGCACTACCTAGTACCCAGTACCCCCGTACCCTAGTCCCTAGTCCCTAGTCCCTAGTCCCTAGTCCCTAGTCCCTAGTCCCTGCGATTCTACCTCATCACCGCCAACGCCTTCACCATCGTCTGGCTGCGTGTCTTCACGATAATCTGGTAGCCTCCTGCAGCAAGATCGCTTACATCGAAGCCGATGCTGTGGGATCCCCCTGAGAGCATGTCGAAGTCTTGCAGGCGGACGATTGAACCGGTGATGTCGGCAATGTAGACCGTTGCGGCTGAAGCAGCGGGCAGGTATAGATCAATACTGACTGACTGTGATGCCGGGTTGGGACCAATGGCAACATCGAATGAGGTGTTGATGTCGCCTTCGGCAACATCTGTGGTGACCACACTTGCAGTGCGCCCCTTGCCCATCTCATGATAGGAACCGCTGGCAAGCTGACGCAGTGCGAGGGTCTTCACCAAGTACTCGAGTGTGCCGTCGTTTACAAGAGAATCCTTGAATGTAAGCTTCGTTATCATCGCGGGAGTAAGGAGCGTCCACTTCTTAGCGCCAGCTTTTCTGCGATACACGAGATATCCTGCAGCTTCTGGCCCGGGAGAACTCCATACGAGATTGACAATGTTCGGATACTCAGTTGACGCAGTAAGAGTGGTGATCTGGGGAACAGGCTTGGTTGAAGCGCGCAATGTTGGGTCGCCCATGAGAGCGATGTGCACTTGCCTGTCACCAGCAGCGGCAATGCTATTGCCTTGAGCGGTGATAAACACGTTTGGAATATAGTTGCCCAGCTGACCCCCAACAATTGTCTGATTGTTTTGAGAGAGCTTGAGCCCATAGCCGATTGTTTCGCCTAATGCCATGTGATGGATGTACCAGTGCGGACGTCCAGACCAGCCACATGTGAGCACTCGTGGGTTGGATGCAAGCGTTGCGCGCATGAAGTTGTTCTTTGTATCCCAGTCTCCAAAGTAGCTGCCGAACATCATGGTGAAGACAGCATTTACGGGCTTGGTTGCCATGTCTGTTGAACTACCCACGCCCCCAGCAGACACATCTGTACCGCCGCCGCATCCATAGGCAAGAAGAGAGACTTTAGGGCCGGCAAGATCTGTGAAGATATCTCCTGCGCGCACGGCCGTGTCGCCACCGAAGACTGAGAACGTCCGCCAGGCACTCGCTGCAAACACCTCGCCGTAAGTGCCGAAGTTGTCGTCGATTACGCCCCCTACAGCCACATTCCATTGATTGGAGCGGTACTCGTGATTCTTTTTAAAGTAGGCGCGGAGTAGTTCGAGCTCGCTTGTTGTGAAGGCAGGAAGATTGTAAAAATCGATACGGCCAACAGGAATGTCAACTTCGGTACTGAACTGACTTTGATCGTACTTGCCGTCACCCGGTACGTTGTTGTTCGACGGACGGCTCGTGTTCGGCTGGTTCGCAATGCGGTCGGTGTAATTGCCGTTATGGTCGCCATAAATACCGTCTGCTGGCCATGCGCCGATGTGGTCAGGGTGTCCGTCTGGATAGATTGTACCTGAATACGGCACCGCTACGCGCCCAACAAGTACGATAGATCCAATGTCTCTTGGTCCGCCATCCCATTCTTCCTTGATTACAGCTCGTGTGCGTTTCACAGCATTGGAGTCAAACGACTCTGCTCGTGGCACGCTGCGAAGAGTTACGTCCCAGCCCTCATTCTCGAGATCCGCTTGAAATGTTGCCAGCTCGGACGAAAGTGCAGAACGAAGTGTAGAGTCTACAAGCACCAGTGCGCGCTCACGAGGCGCAGCAGCTGCTTGGATGCCGGCATGGATGTATCCAGTTGCATACCATTCGGTGTACTTCGGTTTACCAGTTGCTGAGTCTATACCATTCTGCTTTTTGTTGTAGCGCAGCAGACGGTACTCGAAGGCCTCTCCAGGGCGAACACCGGTATCGGTCCACGTCGTGCCGGCACCGACCACAGAATCCCGCATATCAGCTGGGAATCTGCTGGTCTCTTTGGCTTTGCGCCAAATGTATACCACCTGCTGGCTAGCGTCTTTTGCCCATGTGAGCGTAATCGAGGGCGAGGGGGCTGCAGTTACAGAAGCCGAGACCATGACAGCGAATTCTCTGGGGCTCTGAGCATGGCCGAGAATGGTTGCTGTAAGAGACGTTACAAGCGTTGTAACGACTACCGATAATTGGCGTATGTATGATGGCATAGCGGCGTTGAAAATTGTGCAAAACAAGCACGGAAAAGTTACGACGAATTCAGTCTCTATGAGTCTTGTGATTCGTATCTTTTGCGTGGCCATATCTCGTTAGGAATTGCTTATGAGCGCTTTGATTCGCGTTCTTCTTGTGCTGGCTCTATGCTTGTCCGCCTCTCCCGTGCGGGCCCAGTTCCCAGCAGGCTGTGATAGCAGAAAAGAATGTGTCGGACAGGCGGTATCCATGACCGTTACGTCGGGACGCAGTCAGCACTTCCTTGAGCTCTCGAAGAATCCAATCAAGGTGCGTCAGACTGCACTTACGTTTGAACTCTGGGCAAAGATCGACAAGCAGGCTGGTCAGCGGCAGTACATAGGGGGCTTGTGGGGACCAAACAGCGACTTTAACGACGTTTTTATTCTCTACATCGACCAGAACGACCAGCTCACGTTTGAGGTAAACGGTGACGAAGGCCAGCTTTTTACAGTTGATAACACAATTGTCCGGGCAGATGCTTCATCGCTGTATGGCGCATGGCACCATTATGCCGCCGTGTTTGACGGCGCTACACAGACGGTATCGTTGTTTATCGATGGTGTACTTGCTGCCGGCCCCGTGCGCAATTCAACCTATCCGACAAACTACCTGCGTCCGCTAGACAGAGGCGATCTGCCTCTACTCATCGGCTCCTTCAACGGTGTAGCAGATAATGCTAACCTCAACCGCACTCTCAAGGGTATGGTTGATGAAGTTCGCATTTGGGATCGAGCATTAGATTCTGCGGCCATTTTCTGTCAAAAAGATCGATCACTCAACGGCAACGAAGCTGGGCTGCGCGTGTATTTGCGCTGTAATGAAGCTGTAAACAACATTACATCCTTGTGCGACGCAACAGGCAATGGACATGTAGGTCTGCTGCGTTCGGGTGCTTCAAATCAACGTTCAGACCGGGCAGTGCCGCGCACTCTAACCGTTACTCCTTCCTCGATCAAGGATACGATTCGCTGCGATTCTGTAACGTCATGGACATTTACAATTGACGATGCAGCTCCATGCGGATCCTCGGCAGCGCTGGTGATGCGCGGACCGAATGCCGGACGGTATAAGGTTACTCCTACAACGGTAACACTCCAGCCAGGAGTACCCGTGTCGGTTACCGTAACCTTCAGTGGTACGAATGTTGGACAGATTGTTGACACCCTCGAAGTTCGGCCAACAAATCGCTGTGGTCTCCCAAACACGCAAGTAAAACTTGACCTGGTTCGCCTTACCGAAACAGGTGTTACACGAGGATCTCTCACCTTCGACACACTCTGGGTGGGATGCGTTGATAAGACATACATTGATTCAACATTCCAGATCTGCAATACCTCAGACATGATCGGTAAGCCCCGTACCCTTACCATTCAGAGTATCTTGGCAAAGGAACCAAAGAGTTACCAAGTTATCGGTGTTACGTGGCCAATTCTGCTTCCGCCAGGACAGTGCACGACGCTGGTTGTGAGGTCTTTTGTACGCGATACAACAGCAGACTACTTAGATACACTAGAAATACGAACTGATGATCGATGCCAGCGCACGCCAATACGCATGCCGATCATCGGCAGGACGCAGGAAGTTATCTCGATCAGGAATCCCAGCGGAACACGCCGCATCGACACAATGCGGTTTGAACCTACGTGTCCTGGACTTCTGAGTTCTCCGCAGCAGTATGTGTGGCAGAATCTTACGCTCACTCCAATGCAGATCGATACAGTTATCGTTCCAAAGGACTTTACGCATTACCGAATACGATTTCCTGCCATTCTGCAGCCGAAGACTGGACAATCTCCGATAGCGGTGCGTTTTCTGCCACGTCAGCCCGGTATTGTATTCGATTCAATCATTATCAAGACCAGCATTCAAGGCTGTAGGATCGAAAAGAAGATCTATGTAACTGGACGCGGACTTGATAACAAAGTTGAGTGGTCGGTCAATGGCTTGGTGGACTTCGGAAACGTGATCGTTGGTCAACAAAAGACTCTCCAGATCCGCGCACGCAACAACAGTAAATTCGACGCGCTTTCTGTTGCACTCTACGTTGAGCGGGGAGAAGCCTTCGCATTGCTAGGCGGCACAGGGAGAACGATAGCACCGGGAGATTCTGTGCTGATTCCGGTAACGTTCCGTCCAACAGATTCATTGGACTACATCGACAAGCTCTGTTTGTTCGAGACTCGCTGCTACACAGTGGACTGCATCGACCTTCGCGGCAAAGGTGTGTTGGAGACGTTCAGGTTTCAGCCACTTGTGATGGAAACGCAGAATGTGATTTCGTGTAGGTCGCGCGAAGACTCTGTCTTTATCGTGAACATGACAAATTCTGCACGCACGATCGATTCTCTGCGATATGTTGATCAAAGTGGTGGCCGTCTGGTTGTTACAGATCCACCAGGAGGCATAGACGGTAAGTCGTTCACCATTCCTGCTCGGGATTCACTCAGGATCAGAACGCGGTATACGCCGAATGATCCTTCCCGGGATAGGGCAGATAGGGCATATATCCGCTTCCGTGACGCATCAAGAGCTGAGTGGCAGGTGCAGCTTATCGGTACATCCGTAGCTCCCAAGATATTCATCACCCAACTTACAGCCTTTGGTGTTGTCGAAGTCGGAGATACAAAACAGCAGCAGCTTATTCTTGAGAATACGTCTTCGCTGCCAGTGCGCATCGACTCCCTCGCAATAGGTGCTGGTTTTACGATTGTCTCAACAAGTAGACCAATCCCGTTGACCTTAGCTCCACGCGATTCGATCCGCATCGTTGTCGAGTTCCGCCCATCTGCAGCGAACGATTACTCTACAGACCTTACAGCCTACTCATCAGACCCCTGTGTGGTTGTTGGCACTGGCAAGCTCTCTGGCAGGGGGGTAATCATTAAGCTCGAGAGCGCTCTCAGTTTGGTAAACTTTGGCTACACAAGGCCATGCGAATGCGTAGAACGATCGATCGAAATGTTGAATGGATCTTTACGATTTGACATGACGATCGATTCAATATGGATTGATTCGGCAGGCGTACCTGGTGGCAAGCCACAGTTTTACACATGGAAGTCTAAGTTTTCTCCGAATGGCACTACACCATATACAGTGCCGCCAGGTGAGCGCGACACGGTCGTGATCACGTTCTGCCCGCGCACCCCTGCTGATGCTGCACAAATGGAATGCAGAGCTGCGATGCACATTAAAGCATATGGTTCACAGTGGAGTAACACCCTTGAGACATTCCTCATTGGAAAGCGGGCTCTCTCGTTTAGGCCTGCTCCAACTACGCAACAATTCCCATATGGGGTGATTGATGTGTTGAGCCCAACACCGCTGTCGGTGGTACTGAGTATACCAGACTTTCGATTGAATCCGTCGCAAGATCAGGTAGTTATTGACTCAATTACATTTGTTCCCAATGACAGGGTGTTCTTCATTACCTCGCCTGTTTCATTCCCGCAAGTTGTTAATCCAGGTCAACAGCTAACGGTAGATGTTCGGCAGCGTCCACGAGCCCCGAAGGATTACCGTGCTCGCATGAAGTTCTGGTTTAGCAAGCCTTGTACCGGCTGGGACACCACCGTGCTTATACGCGGCGGGGGCTTTGCACAAACGCGAGGCCTGCAATTCTCGTTTGAACCAAAGCGCCCACTGCCTGATACGTTCCAAATGATATCGTGTGATACGATAGCGGTGCCACTGTACAGCTCAATTGTGATTGATGCTTCCGTGGTTGATATTGACTTGCGAGTAGATTTTGACACGACGCAGCTGAGATTGCTCGACGTCTCGTCGCAGCTTCTTGGCAATAACTGTTCCTCGGCAACGGGCGGAGTAAAGTTTACCTCATCCATCATAGCCGATACCTCGACGTACGGTGGATACAACATTACATTCAAAAACTTCTGCGGAATCGATTCGCTGAGTCCATTTGCAACGATGCGTTTTGTAACTCGCAACAATAACCGTGCAAACAGTAAGCTCACGATCGATAGTATCAATTTTGATACGGAAGATGTGATCCTGTACCGACTGATCGCATCGGGAGATAAGGGCACGATTATCGCCCTGAAGTCCGACATCAACATCGTTCAGCCAGTGCAGTTCGATTCAGTTCGTATTCTCGAATGCGCTGATCGGACAATTACAGTAGTGAACACAGGTGATGTTCCCAATGCCGTTAGCTCGCTATTGGATATCCCTACCTACACAACACTTGTTGGTAGCGTTCCGCCCCTTGGCGACTCAATTCGGCCGGGCGATTCGGCCGTTGTTACGCTGAGATTCTGTCCGCGTTCCGAGCGTGGCATCGATACGAACGTTACAGTGATCAGTTCCTATCCATGCGATGTGCGTGATACCACGAACGTTAAGGGTTTCGGATACGCGCCTGAGTTTAATGTTGATCTTCTACCTACGCAAAAGTTCTTCTTGCCTGATACCATTCGAGGAGGAATTGGCGATACCGTTGATATCCCTGTAATGATTGATAAAGACGTAGCGGCAACCTATAACGGCGTGACGTATTGGTTGAATGGACTCAACTACGATGTTAAGGTATCCTATGCGCCTCGTTCATTGAAGTTTATCGGTCCATCTGCTATCTCGAAACCGGCAAACATGACAGTTTCATCTGCGCAGCTTGGGGATATAGACATTGCAGTACGTGGTGCAGACACCACACGGTCGGGCCCGATTGCATCATTGCGTTTTGTTGTCACTGTGCCTGAACTATCAGCAACGGATGTTTCGCTGCAGACCAGTGGGTATCTCTCTGATTCACTCCAGTTCCTCGACATCATTCCTCAGGGCGGGTCGACACCTTTTGTAACTTCTGGTAAGTGTAACATCTCGGTTGTGAAGTTCGCGGGCGTTGGAAGACCGCGCCTTGCCGTGCATCCGCAGCCGGCAGTGGACAACGCAGTCGTTACCTTCCGCATGCAGGAAACAGTACCAGTAATTCTCGAGGTTCTCGACTCTCGTGGCACTGTTGTTGAAACGATGCTGGATGGTGCGGTAACGCTCAACGGCGGTGAGTATGCAGTGAAGATCAACACAGCTACCTATGCTGCCGGACTGTATTTCGTGCGAATCTCAGCAGGTGTCTTTAGCTCTACCTCAACTATGATGATCTCGAAGTAGTCCCGGTGCGTGAATACGATGTTGTTATAATTGGCGGCGGCGCAGCTGGATTGTTCTGTGCAGCTCATGCTGCTGCATGGGGCAGGCGCGTAGTTGTATTGGAAGGCAATGCAACCGCTGGAAAGAAGATTCGGATCTCTGGTGGCGGTCGTTGCAACTTTACCAACCGCATCGTAACGCATCGAAATTTCTTGTCTGAGAATCCAGACTTTTCACGGTCAGCGTTAGCGCGCTATACACCGGATGACTTTATCGCTCTTATCGAATCTCACGGCATTGCGTGGCATGAGAAAACGCTTGGCCAGCTATTCTGTAATGAGTCGGCACAGCAGATAATCGACATGCTTCTTGCTGAGTGCGAGCGTGCTGGCGCTGATGTGCATTCTGGCGTCCGCGTTACCCATGCATCTCACAACGGTTCCTTTGCTATCTCGACGTCTTCAGGTGAGTATACATCAACTTCCCTCGTGCTTGCCACTGGAGGATTGAGTATCCCGTCACTTGGTGCAAGTGATGTTGGATATCGGATTGCACAACACTTCGGACATCGCATCATAGAGCCCCTTCCCGCTCTTGTGCCACTTGTATTTCCAGCAAATTCATGGAAAGAGTTTGCAGCTATCTCTGGCGTGAGTACAGAATGTTCTGTCTCTGCTGCTGATGTAGAGTTTCGCGAGAACTTGTTGTTCACGCACAAGGGGCTTAGTGGACCTGCAATGTTGCAGATCTCGTCCTACGCACGCGCTGCATCAGAGTTTATAATCGACCTATTGCCTGGCATGGATCTCGACCATCTCATCGAAGATTTCCCTGGTGAGAAACGTCATCTTGCCACGATTCTAAAGGATATGTTGCCGCAGCGTCTGATCGATGCCTGGCCAGACGACAGACTGGACCGTCCTGTAAACTCCATGCCCCGGGGCGCTACGGAAGAGGTGCTGCGGTCTATGCACAATTGGAAACTGCAATTCGGTGATACCGAGGGGTTTGCCAAGGCAGAGGTAACGTCAGGCGGGATAGACACACGGGAACTATCCTCAAAGACGATGGAAAGCACAAAGCAGCCTGGCCTATATGCCATTGGCGAAGTCGTGGATGTGACTGGTTGGCTCGGGGGGTACAACTTCCAGTGGGCTTGGAGCTCCGGCTATGCTGCTGGAGAGGCAATCAGAAATCAGCCCTAGCGTAGTCAATGACATATGATGGGTCTATCCCGTGCTGCAGTGCCTTCGTAAACACTAGGCGTGTACGAACAGCCGTGCACGAGGGGAAGGATGCGAAGCATAGTTTAGCATATGCCTGCATCTGCGAGGTATACAAAGCCCCTTGTTCAGCAAGCTGATGTGCATTGCGGATGGAGGACGTCTTCCAGTCCCATACCTCTATCATACCGTTGATTTCCGGAAGACGCACATCAAGAACGCCATGCAGCAGAACCTCTCCGTCCATCATTGCTAGCTGCTGTTCTATGCGTACTTCGTGTAGAATTGGTGCAATCTCTTGGACTAAAGCCGATCGAAGAGCCGAGAATACTTCGATTGCAGCTTGCGAAGTCTGTTCACGAGTAAGTCCGCTTGAATACAGCGAGCGAACGATCTGCTCCATCAACTCATCATCAGATAGTTGAGGCGAGTTCTTCACAACTGCCGCAAGTGCCGTGTGTATTGCTGAGCCCATCTCAGCACTTGATGAAGAACCGACTAATCCAGCTGGTTGATGATATAGTGTTGTAGAGCTTGGCGTGCGTGTCCACGGTGAAAGGGGCTCTATAGGTTCTGTGAGATACATTGTTGATTTCTCAGATGCGTTTGCTGGCTGATATCGCTGAGGAAGACCGTCGGGGTCAAACGTTAACAGGCGTTCCTTACCATAGTTCGCTAAACCATCGGTGATCATTCCAGCAAGACCTAATGGCCGATTTTCATTGCGATCGGATGGAAGACAGAGTATCAAATGTTGCTTTGCTCGGGTAAGCGCAACGTAGAGCAAGCGCCTATCCTCTGCTCGTCGACGTGTGGAGGCAACCGTCTTGTTGCAATAATGCGACAAACATGGGGCTCCGGGAATGGATACGGTCAAGCCCACCTCTGATGTCTCGATCGCACTAACGGAACGCTGCGAACCTGTAAGACCCGCGAGAACGACAAGGTCAAACTCAAGCCCCTTGGCTCCGTGCAGAGTCATAATGTGAACTGCATCATCATCACTGAGCACCGTACTCTCTGCTTCGTTGTCTGTCACTGGGACAGCGATTGCTCTCAACACATCGAAATGTGAGACGCCCCCTTCAAGAACAAAATCTCTACAGATTCCAATGAGCTTCTCAGTGTTAGCGATCATTTGATCGTATCGCTCCTCACCAGATACTGTTTCGTACCACCTGGTATGTTCTAGCATATGTTCGAGAACTACATACGATGGCAGTTCATGTAGCTCATCCGAGAACTTCTGGAAAAAGTCTACCGCAGCGAGTTGTGCGGGACTTGCTAAGCCCGCAGAGGCAAGCTGCGCAAGCCCATCCTGAATACTAGATGCACTGCCACTAAGGGCCGCAGAGGCGATGTCTTCATCACTGCAACGCAGCAAAGGGGAGCGCATAACAGAGGCTGTTGCGAGGTTATCGCTACGCTCTATGCACGAGATCAATGCATTGCGCAGATCTGCGATCTCTGGTCGGCTAAAAAAGGAACGTCCACCGTAAATGGTAAACGGTATGCCATATCTGCGCAGTGCGTTTGCAATTGGTGCTTTCAGGGAATTCTTCGGAACCAGGATGGCGATATCTTTTGGACGCAGTAATCCATTTGCAGATGCAAGTGCTTCTGCGATGGACAGAGCCACAACTTCAGATTCATCTGTCGAACCAAACTCTGCAACCGCTACTCGTTGGTTTGATGGATTACGTTCAAGCTCTAAACCCGCAACGAGAGGCTCGTAGGGTACATCATAACTTGTTGCTGCCTCGATATCACCACCGTTGCCAGCAAAGAAAGCAGAGCACATACTGTTTACGGCGTCGCATAGATCAGGATGCATGCGGAACGACTTTGAAAGAAGCCTCATGCCATCATCTGTGCGCGTGCAGAGATTTGTCTGGGTTATCGCATGGCGTGCGCGCCGGAACAGCCGGACATCGGCATTACGAAACTGATAGATACTCTGTTTGTCATCGCCAACAACAAATACAAACGGGCCCGGCGTAGCTGTCGAAACAAGATCCGGTGCAAGGAGCTCAAGAATGCGATACTGTGTTGGGTCAGTGTCCTGAAACTCATCAATCATGACATGTGTGATACTCGAGCGCACTGCGTGTTGGATCTCTTCCTGCTGTAGCAAAGTAATGGCCTCGTGAATCATGTCGTCAAAGTCGATTACGTTTCGCGAACGCTTAACTCGTGTGTATTCCTGAGACGCAGTAATGCCAAGTTCTGCAATCAGCCTAAGGATGCTCAAAAGCTGTTCTTCTGCAGCTTCGTCCCATTCCATAGAGAGTATCTGAAGTACATCATCATCAACCTCTGAAAGCTCTGGATAGACCTCTGCGTTTTTCGCGTCTTTGTCGATCTTCTTCTTTAAGAACAGCATCTTCTTGGTGAAGAACTCGTTTTGCAGGTCGCTGAATTGCCCCTTCACAGATGTCGAGAAACCTTCTTGTTCAAGCCGCTGAAGAAGTGAAACACATGCGCTATGACATGCGTAGTAACAATTGTAGGTAGTATGATTCCGTAGCGCAGCCTCGATCGTTGATAGGAGTTCTCTCGCAGTGCGCTGCTGAATAACGCTTACCGCAGCTGCACGTTCTCGCAGGATGTCTGCCGAAGAGTGTGAAACAAGCTGTTCTGCAGCCCTCAACCGTCCGCGATCTCGCGCTATCTGCGTCACGAGCTGTTCGATCATGTCGAGCGATATATGCTCAATGGCCGTTAAGAGTCGTTGGTGAAGGTGGTGCCCTTTACTCGCAGCTGCACGCATTACTGTTGCAACAGCATGAGCAACCAACATTGCCGATTCACGATCGTCGGCATCGCGTACATCATGAGGTATGCCCACCACATCAGCATATTGCCGTACGAGACCGGCGCAGAAGCTATGAAATGTGCTGATTCGCGCAAGTGCGAGCGATCGAGAAACGCTCCGCAGCCGGATAACAAGATCGGCATCGCTCAAAGTAGTAGTGTAGGGGGCTCGCTCTTCATCCTTTGTAAGAAGATCTTCAATGCGTTCATGAATGCGTTCGCGCATCTCAGCAGCGGCGGCCTTCGTAAAGGTAATGGCCACGATATTCTCTATGGGAACACCATCGAGAACTACAGCACGCAGAAAGCGCTCGATCAGGATCCGCGTCTTGCCGGAACCGGCGTTGGCGAGTACCGCGCAATGCAAATGGCGGTCGAGTGCAGCAAGCTGTTGTTCGTTGAGAGGGTGCCCCATTTTACTCACCAGCGGGAAGCAGGCAGGTAGAACTCCACATGCTTGGTGTGCAATACGCAGCTGCTACACGCTGAACATCTGCTAGGGTTACTGACTCAAGAGCATCGATCGTCTGACGCGGATCTTCGGGATAGCCTTCTTCCATAATACCCTTGCCGAGCAGCGTCATGCGCGAGGTAAGAGATTCGAGCGACATAAGCTTGCTTGCCCGAAGCTGCGCCACAGCGCGCTTGCGTTCGGCTGACGTGATGCCGTGTTCTGCAAGAGATGTCATGATCGATGCGACTTCTTTCTCCACCCGACTGCGCTGTGCTTCGTCGATTCCAGCATAGATGGCCATGATACCACAGTCCATAAACAGCTGTAGTTGCGAGTATACAGAGTATGCCAGCCCTCTTGTTTCGCGAAGCTTCGTATTAAGACGCGAAGACATGCCATCTCCGAGTACCACATTCAGAATCTGCAGAGCAAACCTGTCTGCATGATGATACCCAGTTGTTGGCGTCTGCCACAGCACATGTGCCTGCTGAGTTTGTTTGTGATGCTCAGCGTGCGATGGCTGGGCTGCTACAGGTGCCTTGCGGGCATCTGCGCGACGTTTCTTTCTTGGTATGCCTGTTGTACAGCGCTCAATGTGGCGAGCAAATGCGTCGATGTCGTGATTGCCACTGATTGCAATGGTGATGTTACCGGTGGTGTAGTGCTGCTGATGAAAACGTTGGATATCTGTCTGACGCAGGCGTTCTACATCAGCAACTGTACCAACGATCGACGAGCCGATTGCGTGTGTCGGGAACAGCTGCTGTTCTCCGAGGTCAAAGATGTGTTCTTCGGGTTCGTCCTCGTAGGAACGAATCTCCTCGACAATGATCGTTCGTTCCTTCTCAACATCAGCTTCGTAAAAAAGTGGATGAACCACTACATCGGCAAGCGTTTCGGACACATCATCAAGATGCTCGCGCAGCGTGCGCACGTAGTAGCACGTTTCTTCCTTTGTTGTGTAAGCATTTGCATATGCCCCTCGATTCTCAAAATCTCGAGAGATCTTCGATGTAGTGCGGGAGGTTGTACGCCGAAATGATGTGTGTTCTACAAAATGGGCCACACCAGACTTGCCTCGATGTTCATCCCGTGTGCCGGCCTGCACCCAAATACCTAGTGCGCAGGAATCCACAGAGGTAACGTGATCAGAAACGAGTCGAATACCATTGGAGAGAACCAGCTCTGTAGGTGGAGTCCACACGGACCGTTGTGATTCTTTCATATGCGACGAAGATAACCACTGCCGAGCTTGTCCTACGGCTGATGTTGATAGCAGTATCGGGCAGGGGGCGTTACCGTGCGCTTACAGCGATTGCCAGCCTTCGTGGTGCCTTCGCATTGTCGAGATGCGGTTGGTGTTGTCTGCATCTTCTCACGGTCGGTAGAAGGTGTTGACTGAGTTACCGGCACTGTAGGCAGATTGGCTGGTCTGGTCGTGACTTCGATACCCGTGACGGGGTGTATCTCCCATGGAGAGCCCCGCCAGATTCGCGAGCCGCCCGAGCCTGCAGACTCGTCATCGTGCATGGCATCGTAGAATGCCCAGCCCCGGATCTTTACCCAACGTCCAAGGTATTGGTCCCGCACTGCGCGCTGTGACCAATCTATGCGACGGTCTTTCATCATTTCGCGGAACCGAGGTGTAATCTCTGCTACAAGCAGTTTCTCCTTAGCACCACCATCCATTGGGTCAAGCGTGAGTTCAATGTGCGAATCGCGATGCCATGGATCGGTGCTCTTACAGTTGACAGATTCTACAGCTCCGATCTTTATCTCCGACACGTAAGCAACGATCTCAACAGCATCGCCTTCCTTGAACGTTGCAGGACGCTCTCGAGCCGTTAACAACGTTACAAAATCAACCTTGCGGTTGATCTGCGCGTCGGTTGGCACATCATAGCGGTTCTTCTTCGTATTGAGCAAGCGAACATCAGCCCGAACGGCTGAACCTTCCATGGCGCACGTATCAAAAACGGGCTGTGCATCCAGCGATGCACAAACAACGAGCAGGAGGGTTGCAGTGTAGGCTAGCTGACGGATGTAACGGACCATGATAGATCTTTTCCTGCCCACATCGGCACAACACTTCCGTACTGTGCTGGTATGGTCATTGGTGTATTCGTGAGTGTGACGTGCTTTTCCGGCGGCGTAACGCGGTACAGACGCTGCGCATTATCTGAGACAAATGACTGAAGATTCTCCAGCGCGCTATGCTTTGCGAAGAGTTCAGCGAGCATCGGAAGGAGAATTGGAGCGGTAAAGACACCAGCGGCGCAGCCCGGACATTCCTTCTTGTCTCGAGGATGAGGAGCTGAGTCGCTTCCCATCATCAGCTTTGGATGCGCACGCAAAGCCGCTTGCAGAAGCGCTTCGCGGTCTTCCGGACGCTTAGCGATTGGCTTGCAGAAGAGATGCGGGTTTAGCATGCCCCCTGCAAGATCATCTAGTGTGATGATCAGGTGGTGCGGCGTTACCGTTGCACGCAAGTTTTCGAATTCATCCAATAGCCCTACAGCCTTCTCTGTCGTAATGTGCTCCATCGTGATGCGAAGCTTGGGGAAGCGCGTTGCTAGTGCCCGATACACCTCGCAGAACTCTGCTTCGCGGTCCATCACAAACCCGTGGGTTTCGCCGTGCACGAGCAGCGGAATATCGAGCTCTTGCATCGCGTCGAACACATGAGACATGGACATGATCTCGCTTACGCCGCCATCACTATTGGTTGTTGCTCCGGCTGGATATAGTTTAATGCCAATGATATGGGGCTTGGCGGCCTCTAGTTCTGCATATGTGTAGTCGCGGAAGAACAACGTCATGTACGGGTCGAATGCATGCCCCTTACAAGCATCGTTAACCTCTTGGGTATACCAGAGCAAGCGATCAAGCGTGTCTACCGACGGCAGCAGGTTGGGCATGATCACACCGCCCGCAAAATGTTCGGCAGACAACGGCGCAACAACGCGCAGCATGTCGTCTTGACGAAAATGAATGTGCATATCGAGTGGTGATCGAAGCGTGATATTCATCATGGTGCTGTGTATGGTGGTATATCGTCGAGTTGTTCAAGAATTCCGTTTGCAGATGTCCCCGCGCAATATGCTACGTTGCCGTTAGTTATCAGAACGTATGGCGCACGAAGCTGCATGTTGTACCAAGCGGTTTGCCGCAGCGTTTCCTGTGTGATAGTAACTGAAGGGGCTTTGCATTCTACGAGAAGATAGGGATGGAGGTGTGCGTCGTGCCAGAGTAGATCATATCGCATGCCGCCGTGCTTCAGTGAACGTTCAATGCTGCACCGTCCCAAAGGATAACCAAGTGAGAGCAGCCAGTGCAGGCAGTGCTGCCTAACCCACTCTTCGGGTGTTAGTGCAACGTATGTCTTGCGGACAACATCAAAGATCTTTGTTGACCCGCCATCGTGTGAGAGCTTCATCTCAAAGGAGGGAAAGATCAACGGAGTAAGATGGTGCGGTGCTGCCATGAGTATGAGTTAGCGATGACCGGTTGCACGCATGTCTTTAATCTTGACCGTTAACATGTACGACAAGAACAGGATCGCGATTACGTTAGCCCATATAATGCTGACGTCCATTCTTAGAATGCCGTAGATAAGCCACAGTGCAGTACCAAAGGACATCAAGCCAAGCATGCCTATGCTGAGTTGATCGACTTTGCGAGAGCGCCAGACTTTATATGCCTGGGGTGCCAAAGCGAACGTGGTGCATGTTCCTGCAACTAGTCCAAGTGCCATAATGGGATCGATCATGTCATCCATTGCTACGGTGTGGTAGAGATAAAGTCATAATGTTTCACAACAACCTCGGGCACGTTCGATACAACCGCCGAAACACTGTAGTTCAGCGCATACTCAAGTTCCTCGGGTGTGTTGACAGTGTAGACGCCCAGCGGAATCTTGTTGTGGATACAGTTTTCTGATCTCCACGTATTCAGTTCTTCCAGCGAGCAGCCATAGGCATCTGCACCGCACGTCTTAACTACTCTGCTCGGCATGCGGTTGTCACCCGGCACATTCAAGGCAATGGTGTGAACAGGAAATCCAAGTGACTTCACGAAGACCAGTGCTGAATGATCAAACGAAGAAAATGCGGTGTATGGAATCATCCCGTACTGATCAATGATGCCGATGATCGATGCGATGTCGCGTGCAGACTCTTCACTTGCCTTTTGAGGTTTGATCTCAATGTTGAGATAGGTCTTTCCTTGCAGAAGTTCAATGGCTTCTCGAAACCGGGGAATACGTGCATTGGCATGTTCAACGTCAAACCACGAGCCGGCATCAAGGTGTGAGAGCTCTTCATATGTATGTTCTCGGATAAGCCCCTTACCGTTGGTCGTGCGCTCGAGCGTATCATCATGGAATACGACCAGCTCGTGATCCTTTGTGATCTGCACGTCAAGCTCAATCATTGCGACACCGGCGTCCAGCGCTTTCTGAAGCGCAGTAATCGTGTTCTCGGGTGCGACGTTTGATGCTCCGCGGTGAGCGCACACAAGGAGCTTCTCCTCCTGCATGCGCGCAAGAAGTGGCTTCATGCGAACACCCCTTCTCGTGGACCCCTATAGCCAGGAATCAGCTCGGCAATCAGCATCCTGCGCTTGCCCGGCATCTGAACTTCGTTGAGCGCAACCGTTCCAGATGCACATCCAACAAGAAACTCACTATCGGTTATTCGCCACGAACCTGCGGGTACCAGCGTTTCGCTCAGCGAAGCACGATATACTTTGAGCACATCGCCATTCCATAGGGTCCATGCGCAGGGAGCAGGTGAATAGCCATGAATAAAATTGCGCACGCGAGCAGCTGACTGATGCCAGTTGATCGACGCATGTTCACGGAACACCTTGGGAGCTGGCGTGGCAAGCGTATCATCTTGAGGATGGGGCTTGAGCGTACCAGCTAACAGTCCTTGAGTGGTCTGACGTGCACATTCTGCCGCCATAGGCATTAGCGTGGCGTAGAGATCACCTGCTGTTGTACCATCGGCAATAGCACATTCATGCTGGAGCAGAATTGTACCTGTGTCCACAACATCATCCAGCAGGAACGAGGTAACACCTGTCTGACGATCGCCCTCGATAATCGCATGATTGATCGGGGCAGCTCCGCGAAAACGGGGTAGCAGCGACGCATGAACGTTGAACGTACCTTTTGACGCTAGCGAGAACACAGAGCGTGGCAGGATCTTAAACGCGATCACGCACATCACATCTGGTTTACGTTCGGCGATCTGTTCAGCGAACGCTGGATCCTTAAGCTTCTCCGGCTGTAGGATATCAGTAATGCCAAGGTCGATTGCGGCCTGCTTCACGGCAGAAGGCGAGACGGTAAGCCCCCTGCCACGGGGCATATCGGGAATTGTCACGACAGTTGTAACCCCAACAGACGAATGCAACATCTGCAAAGCCGGCACCGCAAACTCAGGAGTACCCATGAAGATGATGTTGCTCATCAGCCATGCACCATTGGTGTGTTTGCAAGCCCCTTTACAATCTCTGCTTCTAAATCGGCAAACTCCTTGAGACGCGCACGGACTTCCTCAACAGGAAAGTACTCGCGAGCGATATCTGTATAGGCGCGATAATGTCCTGCCTCACTGGCTAGGAGCGAGCTATACATCGAGCGCAGTTCCTCCGTGGGGGCGTGCTTTGCAAGCAGTGAAAATCTCTCGCAGGACCTGGCTTCGATAAATGCCCCAACGATGAGAGAATCTAGAAGACGCTTTGGTTCTCCTTGACGCACGAATTTGTGTAACGCATTTGCGTATGGATTCCCTACATCTTTTGTGAGCGTCAGTCCACGTTTATCGAGTTCCAGCATCACCATTTCGAAGTGCTCCAGCTCTTCTTGTGCAAGTGCAATCATGTCGTGGATCAGACGAGAGCGCTTTGGATAGCGTGTAATCAACGCAAGTGCAAATGCAGCGGCTTTCTTCTCACATAACGCATGATCGATCAGAATGCTGTCGGTGTTCGCACACGCAACATCTATCCATTCTGGATTGGTTTCAGACTGTAGGCAGAGCATAGTGCAAAGTTAGGGGGCTAGTTGGCGTATAACACGTTCTACAAGTCCTGAAAACTTCAGTTCATCTACCGAACTCTGCGGATTGGTCCAGCTAGCAGAGAGTGCAAACCACTTTCCTTCAGTGTTCTGCAAGAGATATGACATGTTGATAACTCCGGTTTCCGATCCGCCTTTGTAGCAGACGCGTTTCCACTTGGTCCTATCGAGCATGAGCCCGGGGTTTATCTCCAGAATCTCGAGCGCTGCAGCCCCCTCCTTGGTCGTTGAGGCCATTTTGAACCAATCAAGCGCACGAACGATCTCCGCTGTGGAGGCAAACCACTCTACAGAGTCTGGAAGAACAGGTGTACTTGATATCGAAACATCGGATAAGGCGAACGTGTCCTTCACAAGACGCAGAATCTCTCGACGTTTAGAAGGCTCTGCCTGCGCATAGGCTCGTGCATAACGACCCTGATCGCAGAACTTGAGAAGGAACATCTCACGTGTGGACAGGAACGGATCGTTCACTTCCGGTGCACTGTGCCCCAGCATCGCCTGACCGCGCATAACGGCGTCAGCACCCAACACTTGAAGGAGATGGTCGGTTGCAGTGTTGTCACTCACAGAAATCATCTGACATGCCAGTGTGTGAAGCGTGATTGGCGAGCCATGAGGCCATGTCTGCAGCGAACCCGATGGAAGCGAATACAGTGATGAATCGATGCGTGTTACGTCTTCCCATTTGTGCATTGATGTTAAGAGCTCTCCGAGAACATAGAGCTTGAATGTTGATCCAATTGGAAGACGCTCACTTGATGCATGAGAAGCAAGCGTGATACCGGATGTGAGATCGGCCACCATGAGTGAGGTTTTTCCGGGTAGGGCCTTAAAGTCTTCTACCACGCTATTGATGTCCACCGTGGGTTTTACGGGTGGACGCACATACAAACCGGCTATCCTATGCGGTGGAGTTGTCTCAACGGTTAACGTGAAGGGGAGTAACCATCCGCCTGTGGTAGATCCCTCGGCAAACACCTGATATGATGATCGCTGATCGGTAACTCGAATGCTGCTGCATGGACCCGATTCGGCGGTAACCTGCGTTACGATCATACGAAGTTGCATCGGCGGTACTTTTTCAAGAAACCGCGACGTAAAGATCGTATCAAACTGAACCGATTTGCCAGCGAAAATCGAACAGACATCGTTGAGACGCATGGCTACAAAATCCTGCGCCGATGCGCTGTACCATGAAACTGCTAGATAAGCGAACAGCAGAATGCACTTCACAAGACGCCCCTTGAGAGTTTAGTTACCGGAATGCATGCTCCAACAGGCAGGATGCCTGCGCCTGAGGTGTTTTGAGCAGTATCGCATAGCTCCCTGATGGATACTTGCGCAGATCGAGTTCACGTTCTT
The DNA here is from genome assembly GCA_044345485.1 of Kapaibacterium sp. (SeqCode). GTDB lineage: Bacteria > Bacteroidota > Ignavibacteria > Kapaibacteriales > Kapaibacteriaceae > UBA10438. The sequence goes on along the minus strand of JBIJAX010000030.1, from coordinate 5,377 downwards.
GGACACCGGATTCCGCAGAATCATCGGCAATCGTCAGCATCTTAAACATGCCTTCGTTGTAAAGGTGTATCTCAACGCGCACGAGCTCTGGTATGGTATAGCGTAAACGATAGAATCCTGTTTTACCTGCAACAGGTGAAACTTCCATCTGAGGAACCTTCATGTCGCGTCCCGGAGCCGCATTCATCGACGACTTCAAAGGATAGTAGAACAATGGAGCAGCATCACCGCCATTCTCGCGCTCGGACGTGGTGTAGTACCCTTGGTCACCTTGATCATAGCAGATCGCTTCGCCCTGAAGTTCCGGACCATATGGAATGCGTCTTCCTTCAACATCAAGGAGTGCCTTCCATAGCGGTTGCGTTGGATCACGCGTCCACTCCCAGGCCTTATGGTAATTCTTCAGGATGATTGTTCGTCCGTTCGACGCAACATCGCCCGCCGTGATCAATGTAAACGGCAACTCTCCCCGAAACGTAAGCTGCACTGGAGATGTGGTGAGCATACTGCAACTATAGATGCGGGCTTTAGCATCGCGCTTTGTAACGATCACAATCTCACGTGTTAGGGGATCTACCAGCATAGCTTCTGCATCTCGAGGTCCGTCCGGATAGACCAGCTCAAACTTTTCAACGCTCGAATCTGGAATCGTTGTCGATGAGAAGACATCAGGCTCAGCAATGCGGTAAATAGCAATACTCTTGCGCTTAGCGTTGTTGTCTCCGATGTCTGCGATGTAGAGGTCGTTTGGTGTCAAGCCCATTGAATCGGGCTCAGCGTTGCTGGGAGCAATTGCGATATCCTCCCAGTCAACATTCATTGCTCCGGCAAGTTTGTGTCGAACAACATCGCCACTGCGAAGATGAACGGCATAGATAACCGGCTCGTCTCCGGAATCATTGATCATCCATAAGACAAATGGTTTGCGGCTTTGGACGATTCCTGATACCTCGGGTAGCGCGTCCTTGGGAGTTGTGCCAACGATAAACGGGCCTTCATAGCTGGGCTGTCCAACGCACGCAGTTGTTGCCACGAGGCACGAAACCAGGAAGGCAATACAGACGTTCATGCTATCCTACAATGAAGTTCACGAGTTTGCCCGGAACGACGATCGTCTTCTTGATCTGTTTTCCATCGAGGTGCTTCTGAACATTCGGGTCGGATTTGGCGAGCTCTTCGATCGCCGCCGCATCTGCATCAGCAGGCACGATCATCTTGCCGCGGATCTTTGAGCTTACCTGAAGAACAATCTCGATCTCGTTTTCTACAAGCTTTGCTTCATCGAAGGCAGGGAACTGTGAGTGGTGAACCGATCCTTCATGACCAAGGATTTGCCAGAGCTCTTCCGTGATATGTGGAGCAAACGGGGCTAAGCATTGCACAAAGGCAGTCATTGCTTCGTGACTACGCTGTTCGGCCTTTGTAAACTCGTTGACGAAAATCATGAACTGTGCGATCGTCGTGTTAAAGCTCAGATTCTCCACATCCTCATGTGTCTTCTTAATGGTAGCATGCAGCACACGATCGAGCTCTGGCGTGCTAGCCCCCTTTACAACTGACGACGAACGTGTGCCATCTTCGGTAACGATCATACGCCATACGCGGTCGAGGAAGCGCGTAATGCCGTCGATGCCGCGGGTGTTCCATGGCTTTGATGCTTCGAGCGGACCAAGGAACATTTCATACAAGCGCAGTGCATCAGCGCCGTGGCTTGCGATCACTTCGTCTGGGTTGACCACGTTGCCGAGCGACTTGGACATCTTGCGTCCGTCTTCGCCCATGATCAAGCCCTGATGAAACAGCTTCTTAAATGGCTCCGGCGTTGAGACATATCCGTAGTCGAACAATACCTTGTGCCAAAAGCGTGCATAGAGCAAGTGCAGAACTGCGTGCTCTCCGCCACCTACATAGAGATCTACGCCATGATCACCCATCCAGTACTTCTCGTTCTCTGGAGAGCAAAATGCATTTACGTTGGTTGGATCAGCATAGCGCAGATAGTACCAGCACGATCCAGCCCACTGGGGCATGGTGTTGGTTTCGAAACGAGCACGCTTGCCAGTCTTTGCATCAATAAAGTTTACCCATGACTCAACCGTTGCAAGGGGCGATTCGCCCGTGCCAGCTGGTTTGAATTCTTTGACGTCGGGCAATAGCAATGGTAGCTCATCTGCTTCGAGTGCACGCTTTGTGCCGTCTTCGAAGAACATGATCGGGATAGGCTCGCCCCAGTAGCGCTGACGTGAAAACAGCCAGTCGCGTAGACGGAACTGTGTGCGCCCCTTGCCTCTGCCTGTTGATTCTAGCCAAGAGATTATGGTTTGCTTTGCCTGCTCAGTTGGGAGTCCATTAAGAGATACTTCTGAGTTGCTCGACTCAATACCAAGTCCGTAGGTGCTGTAGGCAGCTTGTGCAACGTCTGTTGCGCTGCCATCCGATGGTTGCACAACTTGGACGATTGGCAGCCCGAATGCTGTAGCAAATTCATGATCACGCTCGTCGTGACCCGGCACTGCCATAATTGCACCCGTGCCATAGTGCGCCAGAACGTAGTCGGCCACCCATATCGGCACATCTGCGCCAGTTGCTGGGTTAACGGCATAAGCACCCGTAAACACGCCAGTCTTGGTCTTGTTGAGTTCTGTGCGCTCAAGGTCGCTCTTAAGCGATGTAGCCTCTTTGTATTCAAGAACACTGCCACGCTGCTGTTCAGTCACGATATGCTCAACGATCGGATGCTCTGGCGCTACTACGAGATACGTCGCGCCGAACAATGTGTCGGGTCGTGTCGTAAACACAGTTATCACATGATCACTGCCGGAAACAGGGAAGATGACCTCAGCCCCTTCGCTGCGTCCTATCCAGTGGCGCTGCATGTCAAGAGTTGATGATGGCCAATCCAAAAGAGAGAGATCTTCGAGCAAACGTTCTGCATACTCTGTGATTCGCAGCATCCACTGGCGCATCGGACGGCGTTCAACAGTATAGCCCTTGTCCTTCCATTCGTCTACCTCTTCGTTAGCAAGCACCGTTCCGAGTGCTTCGCACCAGTTCACAGGACTATAGGCGATGTAGGCTAGGCGATGATTGTCTTTATAGAGCTCGATCTTCTGCGTGTCTGTAATGTCTGATGGTATTGGCAGCTCGTCTATGGGTCGAGCACGCTTTGCTGCGCGATCGTACCATGAATTGTACATCATCAAAAACATCCACTGCGTCCAACGGTAGTATTCGGGAAGCGTGGTGTTTACTTGACGTGACCAGTCGTAATCGAAGCCAATTGCGTTGAGCTGACGTTTAAACGTCTCGATATTCTTTTCTGTAGCGATCGCAGGGTGGATACCCGTTGTCATGCTGTAACGTTCTGTTGGCAGACCGAACGCATCAAACCCCATCGGGTGCAGAACGTTAAAGCCGCACATGCGCTTGAATCGGCTTACAATATCAGTGGCTGTGTACCCTTCTGGATGACCAATATGAAGGCCTGCTCCAGATGGATACGGGAACATATCAAGCACGAAGTACTTCGGCTTTGATGTGTCATCGCTTACTTGATAGGTGTTGTTTGCAGCCCAGTGTGACTGGCATTTCTGTTCTACGGTTCGAAACGGGTATTGCATGCCGCAAATATACGGGGCCGGCAACGCACGTTACTGACGTAAACACTCCCGCATATCGTTAGGGATGTCGGCAACATTCACGATCAGAAAGCCATCAAGTGAGTTGTTAAAGTTGGGGTCGCAGTTGAATGCCAAGATCGATCCATTCTGCGCCATGTATCTCTTCACAAGAACAGGCACACCAGAACCACTTGGTTCGTTGTCGGAGATGACGCGGTCCAGAGCCTTGATGTCTCCCCGCATACCCTCAACAAGGTCTGTAACGGCTGGCATAGCGCAACGCTCATGATAGGGTGTAAGGGGCTTGATGAATTTGCGCAATGGATGCTGCGCTGATTGCTTGCGAAAGAAATGCATCATGAGCCGCTTCGATGATACATGGTAGTCGCTGCTGATGCTAACTGGGCCTATTAAGTGACGTACATCGTTGTGCTTCTCAAGGTATGCCTCGATACCCTTCCAGAGGGTAAACAGCGACAAGCGGTGACGTTGGTAGTCCTGGACGACAAACGAGCGACCGAGCTCGGCACTGTGTTGCAGGATATCTCGAGCAGGTCCCTCGATACGGTAAAGAGTGCTGAGATAGAAGCCTGAGACTCCATGGTCTCGCATAATGCTTGGACCATGTCCAATGCGATACGCACCTACGATACGATTACATGCGGTGTCCCATACGACGAGATGCTTGTAATACTCATCAAACTCATCGAGGTCTGTTGGCAGGCCTGTACCTTCTCCAACACTTCGGAATGTTACTTCACGCAGCCTACCAACCTCGCGAAGAACGTTTTGCGCTTTGGACTTATCGAGTTCATAGACTTCGAACGAACCCTGCTTCGCGATGCATGCATTTCGATTGGCATAAATATCAGCCATGATATCACACGAAACTGTGGGTGCAATGATATCGTGCATCGAGGTTGCATCATGGAGTCCGTATACAGAGGGACGCGCCACAGCTTTGCGGTAGCCAACTGCATACGTGCGAGCACGCAGGTATGAGCCTGCCTGCTCCGTTTCTTCGAAACCATTGAGTTCGTGAGCATGAACCATGCGTCCAACAGACAGCGTGAGTGTCGACCCAGACTTCTTGAGCAGCTCAGCAGGAAGGGCCAACGTACGAAGGCGAGGGTGTATCAAGCCCAGTGCGTGAAACGTTACCGAGTTATGTCCTGCAAAGTGAACGGGCACGATCGGGACACCTGCTTTTTGAATAAGCTTGATCGCCCCATTGCTCCACGGTTTATCAACAACGGCATTTTCTGCTGTGTCATAGGTAGAGACCTCGCCTGCAGGGAAGATTCCCAAACCGCTCCCTTGGCGCAGATGCAGCAGACAATCCTTTATCCCCGATAGGTTGCTATGCGAGGATTTCAACTCCTCAAAAGGATTCACACTGATAAACGCCTCTTTGAGAGGCTGGACGTATTGCAGCAGGAAGTTCGCCATGATCTTGAAGTCTGGACGCCGCTGGCGTATCGTCTTCAAGAGTGCCAGACCATCAATTGCACCGAACGGGTGATTGGCTACAACGATGAATGGGCCTGTTTCGGGAATGTTATCGAGCTCGCGTTGGGAGACGTCGATGTCCACGGCAAGCTCTCGAAAGACATGATCGAGAAACTCTCCTGGATCTGTACTCCACGAGCGCCGATAGATCTCATTAATGCGCGGAATGCGCGCAGCACTGGAGATCAGTTTCACAACAGGATTCTGTGTCGAGAGTCGAGTTGCACGAGCAAGGGCATCATGCGATA
>JBIJAX010000029.1:0-29987 GCA_044345485.1 Kapaibacterium sp. (SeqCode) | reverse complement strand
CATTTTGGATGAAAAATCAGCATGGGAATCGTAATGTGACTGCGCTCAGGTATGGTGGGCTTGGGGCTCCATCATCTTACGGCGATGAGATTCAGGCAAAATTCAATCGGAACTACCTGAACGATCCATGCAATTGCTGGCCCGATGTATACGAAGGCGCGGGTATGGACGCTGCTCACATGCAGATTCTGTACAAAACACGAGTAGGTGATAATCAATGGCATCACTATGTCTACGTCATCGACAGCACGACGCAGCTCTTTAAGGATGTCAAGATCTACCGGGATGGCATTATTATCTCAATGCCTAATGAGGTTGCCTTCGATTATGAGCACAACTCAAAATCATTAGCGGTAAACACGGTTACCAGTGCGGAGCAACCGCTATTGTTTGGGAAATCAGAGGCAAGTAAGAGTAATGTCGGCTCACAGCTTGACTCGGGCCCCGCTGAGTACCTGGATGATATTGGATTTTGGGATCGTGCACTTAGCCAAGAGGAGATCCAATCTTTGTATGCATCTCAAGTTGCACCTGATTGCGAATCGCCTGCGCGTTTGGATTCGGTTACCATCAATGTCAAACAAAACAGCACTTGGTCCAGCCACACTCTTGTTCCGGAAAAAAACTACCTACTACGCGGGTACGGCAGATGGCGATCATCATCCATCGGAAACTTGGAAGAGGATTTCTGCTACACGTATTCTCAACCCTGTGATTCTAAAGAAAGCTATCGAAGATCTTGGATCCGGGTAGGCTTTACGTTGGATTCAATGCTATTGGATAAAGGACTCTTGAATCCCGATCAAACAGCTGTCGATTGTGAGAACCACATGTACACGTATTCTATCGTAGGCAATGGCCAGAAGCTGATTGTAGACTTTCGTGATCAGCCCCTTACGGACAACAGTGGGAATCTATCATTCGCACTATATGAATGTTCATCATGCCCCATCAACATCCCCTCCGACTCCATCCTCGGCTACCGCAATGTAGAGACGCATCAGGTGGTGACGTATGCGCTGCGGAACAATCCGGTGCTATCGTACAAGTGGATTGCAACTGGTGGCTATATGCTTGGCGCATCAACGAATCATTTCTGCGATGTGATCTGGGGTTATGATAAAAACGGAAGCGTGTGCTGTATTGTGAGCGACAGTACATGCTCGGACACGGTCTGTGTTACCACGACGATAAACAACAAGACAACGGGTGGGATTGCAGGGGGCGATGTAGACCTACCAACGATGTCGGTTAAGCCTAACCCTGCTGCTGACATGATTGACATCTCAACGGCCCTAGGCGATAAGCAGGCACACTTTGAACTCGTTGATGTTACGGGTGTTGTTGTGCAACGCGTGCAGGGTGTCTATACGCGCATGAGCGTATCTGATGTTGCACCGGGCGTTTATCACATTGTGCAGCGCGATGCGCTGGGTAACGTGCTCGGCATGGAGCGAGTGGTCATTAAGCGATAAGCAATTCGGCTACGCCGCCTATGGTATATGTAACCACAGCGTTTTGCTGGTAGCGTGTACAGAAGTCATGGGCGGCGTCGGTGTCGAGTCCGGCAACAAAGACGTGGCGCTCATGCCATGATTCACACATGCCAACCGCCGGGAGCCAGTGCAGCCCCCTCTCAGTACATTCATGAATCAGCGCCTGATGCTGACGTTCATTTTCTTCAGCAGTAGTTGGCTTTGAACCTGGGTACTCCGCGCCAAGCAGAGCAGCGGTAGTTGCACCGTGTGCTGTTAACCACTCGATTAGTTCAACGGGTAGGGGGCTACCAATGCGCATTACGTGCGCATCAGCGATGACGTATTTGGAGTTACTGTACTCTTCGAGAAGTTCTTCTGTAATCATAGTGCATCATCAATATTCAGTATACCTTGCTGTTCGCTACTCGCTACTCGCTGTTCGCTACTTCCCTCAGCAATGCCTGACGCTCGATTTCCAGCTGACGTATTCGGCGTTCGAGTGAGTCGAGCTCCTCGGGCATAGAATCGATCTCTATGCGGAGTTTTGATGCAGCCTCGTCTACAAGGTCGATGGCTTTGTCTGGCAGAAATCGGTCGGTGATGTATCGGTTTGATAGCTGAGCAGCCGCAACAATTGCGGCGTCGGTGATGCGCACGCCGTGGTGGACTTCATATCGCTCTTTAAGTCCGCGAAGGATGCTGATTGTGTCATCAACGGTTGGCTCTGCTACATAGACCTTTTGGAACCTGCGCTCAAGAGCGCTGTCTTTCTCGATATGCTGCTGGAACTCATCTAGGGTTGTTGCCCCGATAGCGCGCAGCTCGCCCCGTGCAAGAGCAGGCTTGAGAATGTTTGCAGCATCCATAGCACCCTGCGTTGCTCCAGCACCGATAAGCGTGTGCAGCTCGTCGATGAAGAGAATGATCTCGCCATCGGCGTCGGAAACTTCCTTTACTACCGCCTTTAAGCGTTCTTCGAACTGACCCCTGTACTGCGTGCCTGCAATCAGCGCACCCATATCGAGTGAATAGATCGTTTTGCTCTGCAGCGTCTCTGGAACATCCTGTGAAATGATGCGCTGAGCTATTCCTTCAACAATTGCCGTTTTGCCAACGCCAGGCTCACCGATAAGAACCGGGTTGTTTTTAGTTCTGCGCGAGAGCACCTGCAAGACGCGACGTATCTCGTCTTCACGGCCGATCACGGGATCGATCTTGCCCTTGCGAGCCTCGTCGTTAAGATTGCGCGCATACTTCTCGAGAGACTGATACGTTTCCTCTGCGTTTTGACCGGTTACTCGACGATTGCCGCGAACCTCTTTAAGTACCTTCAACAGCATATCGCGGGTAACACCTTGGTCGCGCAATAGCTGTCCACCCGCAGACTTTGACGCTACGATACCCAGCAGAAGGTGTTCCGTGCTCACATATTCATCGCTAAGCTTCGTGGCCTCGGCAAATGCATCCTGCAGCACCTTCTGCGAATCATTCGAGATGTGCTGTCCACCAGCCCCTTGCACCTTTGGTACAGCTGCAATTGCCTGCATCACTTTATCAGCCAGAAATTCTGTCCGTACCTCTGCTTTTGCCAACACAGGTACAACAATCCCATTCGTGTCCTGCAGAAGTGCTGTAAGCATATGAAGGGGCTCTATGGCCTGGTTCGTGTGCTCGGCTGCAATCTGCTGCGACTGCTGAACTGCTTCTTGAGCCTTAACGGTGAGTTTGTTCATGTTCATAGGATCGCTCCATTGTTTCAACTTTGGCATAGACGAAATAGCTTTAGGAATATTCCCTCTGTACCCCTGTACCCTCTGTACCCCGTTTCCCAGTCCCTAGTCCCTCGTATCTTCGTCCCATGAGCCTTACTCCAAAAAATCCAGCATTTCGAGAAACAATCCTGAAGCATCTCGAGCGTCAGGAATTCATGAAGCACATCGGTTGCCGTCTCACAGTAATCGAACCGGGGCACGTAGAAGCGGTGATCGAGCTGTCAATTGAGCATCAGCAGCAAATGGGTCTTGTGCACGGCGGGGTAACGGCAACGATTGCTGATGTAGCGGCAGGCTTTGCTGGGTTTACGCTGGTTGGTCCGGATGAGCACACCGTTACAGCCGAGATCAAGATCTCGTATTTCCGCAAGGGAAGGGGCTCGCGTCTGCGCGCTGTTGGCAAGGTGATCAAGCCCGGGAATGCCATGCATTTCTGCGAAGCCGAGGTGTTCTGTGCTGATGACAATGGCAACGAAATTCTGATCGCAAAGGCTACAACAACGATGGCGGTGATTACACCATGAACAACATATTGTGGGTAGACGACGAAATAGACCTGCTCAAGCCCCATATCATTTTGCTTGAGCAGCGCGGATATCATGTTACAACGGCAACGAACGGGGAGGATGCAATTGAGCTGGCATCTGATAAGAGCTTTGATCTGATCTTCCTTGATGAGTCGATGGTTGGTATGTCCGGACTCGATACGCTGTCGGTGCTTAAGGACATCAACAGGTCCGTCCCCGTTGTTATGGTCACCAAGAATGAGCAAGAATCGCTCATGGAGGATGCCATCGGACGCAAGATCGATGACTACCTGATCAAACCTGTGAACCCAGCCCAGATTTTGGCTGCGTGTAAACGGTTCCTTGAGACGCAGCGCATTACGGAACAGCGGATCACGCAGGATTTCCATCAGGAATACTCGCAGCTCTCGCGTAAGCTTATGGACCGAATGGACTGGAGTGAATGGCTGGATGTGTACTTAAAGTTGGTTGAACGGTCAATCGAGCTCGATAAGCATCCCGATGTTGGACTGGAGCATTCTCTCCGTGATCAATGGCGCGACTGTAATGCCGAATTCTCCAAGTTTATCGAAGATGATTACGCAGACTGGCTCGTCGACAAGGATAAGCGTCCGGATGGGGCGCCCCTTCTCTCCCCGCACATCGCAGACACCTACCTGCTGCCCAAACTGAAGAATGGACGTCCCACGTTCTTTATCGTGGTAGACTGTATGCGCCTCGACCAGTGGATGGTGATGGAAGAGTTCATCCGACCGCTGTTCAATATCCAGCGCGATTACTACTGCTCGATTCTGCCCACAGCTACGCCGTACGCGCGTAATTCGATCTTTGCAGGCCTATACCCGACGGACATCAATAAGCATTATCCGCAGTACACGATCGATGAACGGGCAGCGGATGAGCACACTCTTAACCGCCACGAAAAAGAACTGCTTCAGCTGCTCCTGCAGCGCAGGCGCGTGCAGCTCAAGAACGATCTGCAGTACATCAAGATCATCGATACCGATTTTGGTAAGCGTATAGAAGCAGACATCATGCGCTATGCAAAGCACCAGCTTACCGCAATTGTGATTAATGCAGTAGACATGATTGCACACTCAAGGTCGGATTATCCGATTCTGAAGGAGATCGCTCCAGACGAATCGGCCTACCGAACTCTCACAAAGTCATGGTTCCAGCATAGTTCGTTCTACGGGATACTACGTACGTTGTCTACCATCCCGGACGTACAGATTATCATCACAACAGACCACGGTAGCGTGCGATGTTTGCGCGGAAGCAAGGTTGTGGGCGACCGAGAGACAACAACAAATCTGCGCTATAAACTCGGCAGAAATGTACAAGCTGAATCGCGTAACGCATTGATTATAAAAGACCCTGCATCGTACAAGATTCCGTCAGGTACGGCTACCTCAACAACGTGCGTCATTGCCAAAGAAGACCACTACTTTGTGTACCCGACGGACTACAACAAGTATCTAGCCAGGTACAAGGATAGTTTCCAACATGGGGGAATTTCCCTCGAAGAGATGGTTCTTCCAGTGGTAACTTTGGAGCCCCGTTAGGTAGACGAGCCCATGGGTTGGTTGTGACGCCGGGGACCATTGTTGAACATCTGGGACAAGAGCACCATGGGTGAATCTACGCTTCGCTCCGAGAGCGAGCAGGAGACCATCCTCCTTGGAGAGCAAATCGCAGCGCAATTCCAACCGGGAGACGTGATCACACTTGAAGGTGATCTCGGCGCAGGGAAGACCGAGTTCGTGAAAGGGGTTTGTCGGTATTTCGAAGTATCGGATCTGGTCACAAGCCCAACCTTCTCCATCATCAACCAATACGATGGAACGATGGCAGGGGGAGAGCCGATAAAGATCTATCATGTAGACCTCTACCGGATAGATTCACCCTCGGAACTTGCTGAGGTGGGCTTTGACGACATGGTGTTTGCCCCAAATGCGATCAAGTTGATCGAATGGCCAGAGAAAGCAGGCACCCACATGCCGGAGCGTCACTGGAAAGTTTCGATCCAGCAGGTAGAGGATAATGATGACCTTCGGATCATTACCGTGCACGCACCTGTTACCCACGAGCACGCCTGAATTTAGCTCGTATCTTTGCATTGCAAACAACACGTTATTCATTTGTACCGTCATTGGTTGGAAGCCCCGTCATGCACATAGCAGAACGTATCTCGCGCCTTGGAACAGAAACTGCATTCGAAGTTCTCGTAAAAGCTCGTGCTTTGGAAGCACAGGGCAAGAGTGTTGTACACCTCGAGATTGGCGAGCCAGACTTTGATACGCCGCCGAACATCATTCAGGCCGCGAAGGACGCACTCGATAAAGGCTTTACACACTATGGCCCGTCTGCAGGTCTGCCCGAGGCACGCCAGGCAGTTGCTGACTATGTGAATAAAACGCGTGGCTATAACATGTGGGATGCCGATCACGTTGTGATCACACCTGGTGCAAAGCCGATCATGTTCTACGGCATGATGGCCATTATCGATCCAGGAGACGAAGTCATCTACCCTAATCCCGGCTTCCCAATCTACGAGTCGGTCATCAACTTCCTCGGTGCTACTCCCGTGCCGCTGCCGCTTCGCGAGGAGAAAGAGTTCCGCTTTGACGTAGCAGATCTTGAAGCTCGCATCACGCCGAAAACGCGCATGGTTATCATCAATACCCCACAGAATCCGACAGGGGGCATCCTTACGCGTGAAGACCTTGAGCAGATCGCCGAACTTGCCATAAAGCATAACCTTATCGTTCTCAGCGATGAGATCTATTCGCAGGTAACGTATGGCGACTTCAAGCACACGTCGATCACAGAGTTTGATGGTATGCAGGAGCGCACGATTATTCTTGACGGCTTCTCAAAGACATTTGCCATGACTGGCTGGCGCCTAGGCTACGGTCTGTTCCCGAAGGAAATGGCCAAGGTTGTTGCCAAACTGCAAACAAACTGCACATCGTGCACAAGCTCGTTCTCACAGATCGCTGGCATCGAAGCTCTGCATGATCGCACACTGCCGCATGTAGACGTTTTCCTCAAAGAATTTGAACGCCGTCGTGACGCTATCGTTGATGGTCTGAACCAGATCCCCGGTATGCGCTGCCATAAGCCCCATGGTGCGTTCTACGTATTCCCGAATATCGAAGCAACCGGTATGACGTCGCAGCAGGCAGCCGACTTCCTCCTGTATGAAGCTGGCGTTGCATGTCTCTCTGGCACAGCATTCGGTGCTCATGGTGAGGGCTTCATACGTTTCTCCTATGCCAATAGCATTGAGAACATCAACGAAGCATTGAATCGCATTAACGATGCGATGAAGAAAAGATAAAGAACAGCGAGTAGCGAACAGCGAGTAGCGAGTAGCGAGTAGACACATGATGGCCTCACGTATCAGAGAGCTTTTTCAGAAGCATGCTGATGCCGAGCGGGCAGTTGCCATGGCGTCGTATATGAAGAACACGTTCGTGTTCTATGGGATATCTGCTCCACTGCGCCGAGAACTGCTGAGTAGTGTGCTGCAAGAGGCGTCGAGACTGTCAATCGACAACTCGTTCGATATCGCAGAAGAGCTGTATCAGCATGCTCATCGGGAACTCCATTACGCAGCGTGTGATGTTGTTGTAAGGTCGATGACGAAGAAAGCCGTTTCGATTTTACGAATCGCAGAGCGCGAAAGATTGCTATTGCGCACCGAGCAATTGCTTCTGCGGCATCAATGGTGGGATACAGTGGACATCCTAGCGCCGCGCGTTGCCGGAGCGATGCTACTCGGACATAATGAGCTTCTCCAACGTTGGACAAACCGTTGGATTCAATCAGATGATTTTTGGCTCCAGCGCTCAGCGATTCTTTGTCAGCTCCATCACAAGAGTGCTACGCAGGCAGACATCCTCTTTCGTCTGATTCTCGATAGGGCAGATTCAAAAGAGTTCTTTGTTCGCAAGGCTGCCGGTTGGGCTCTTCGCAATTACTCGTACACGAACCCCACAGCTGTTCGCAGCTTTCTCGACGCACATCCTGAACTGAGCACGCTCACCCGACGCGAGGGTGGCAAATACTGTTAACTCGCTGTTCGCTACTCGCTACTCGCTGTTCGCTACTCGCTGTTCGCTACTCTATACGTGCCCTTCCGGCTGCGTCATGCTCTCTAAATGCGTAAACACTTCGCACTGGTGATCGAGACGCTTGCGAATAAGATCTTCAAGATTACTTGCAAGGTTGTGTGCATCATGCATGCGCATGTCATCGGGTACCTGCAGGTGAAAATCCACGTGGATGGTGTTCCCCGATGAACGTAGGCGCAAGCGGTGGTAGGTGCAGGTGTGTTGGGAGCAGTACGATTCGATAACAGTTGTAGTAATCTGAAGTAGCTCGGGATCTGAATGATCCATAAGCCCCCTAACGGAAACAGCAACGAGTTTGCCGCCCTCCCAGATGATGTTAGCACCAAAGAGGATCGCAATCACTGGATCGAGCCATAGCATGTCGAAAAGCTGTGCTGCGTAGAGACCACCAACAGCGCCGGCACTGGTCCAGACGTCTGTCATGACGTGACGTCCATTTGCCTCCACAACAAGCGACTTATGCTTCTTTCCTGTTGCGATGAGATACAGCCCAAGTGCTAGGTTCACCACAGCAGCACCGAATGTGATGAACAAACCAATATCAAGCTGGTGGATCTCAACGCCCGTCATCAGTTTTTCAACAGCAGTCACGATGATGATCACAGCAGCAATGCAGATGAGTCCACCCTCTACTCCGGCAGACATAAAGCTCACTTTGTCGTGTCCGTAAGGGTGGTCTTCGTCGGGCGGACGTGATCCCACTCGCAACGCATACCACGCGAACCACACTGCTACGATGTGCACAACGCTTTCGGCGGCATCAGAGAAGATCACCGAAGATCCAGTGAGGATGTACGCTATCCACTTCGCAATGAGCATCAACACGCCAGTGGCGAGTGAGAGGTTCATTGCGCGCCTTGTTAGGGGATTGACAGCCATCGTTGGTATCAGCTGTTGAGCGTCTTAAGAAATTCCTCGTTGGAACGTGTAGCTCTCATCCGCTCAAGCATCGTCTCCATTGCTTCAATCGGTGGATCGTCTCCAAGCACCTTGCGCAGCACCCAGATCTTTGCCAACGTTTCTGGAGAAAGGAGAAGCTCTTCGCGGCGTGTGCCAGAGCGGTTCACATCGATGGCAGGGAAGATGCGTCGCTCGGCAATCTTACGCTCGAGAACAAGTTCCATGTTGCCAGTGCCCTTGAACTCTTCAAAGATCACTTCGTCCATCCGTGAATTTGTTTCCACCAGGGCCGTTGCGATGATCGTAAGAGATCCGCCTTCTTCTACGTTGCGGGCTGCACCAAAGAAGCGCTTTGGACGCTGCATGGCGTTTGCATCAACACCACCTGAAAGCAGCTTGCCAGATTGCGGAACAACGGTGTTGTGTGCGCGTGCTAGGCGCGTGATGGAGTCCAGTAGGATCACCACATCCTGTTTTGCCTCGACAAGGCGTTTAGCCTTTTCGATCACCATTTCACTTACCTGAACGTGTCGCTCTGCAGGTTCATCAAAGGTTGATGCAATAACTTCTGCATTGACAGAGCGCTGCATGTCTGTTACTTCTTCAGGACGCTCATCAATCAGAAGCACGATGAGCTTTACCTCTGGGTGATTACGGGAAATTGCATTCGCAAGTTTTTGCAGAAGCACCGTTTTACCAGCCTTCGGTGGCGATACGATCAGTCCCCGCTGCCCCTTACCAATAGGGGAGACGAGGTCGATAATGCGCGTTGAAAACTCTGACTGCATTGTTTCCAGTATCAGACGCTCTTTAGGATAGTACGGCGTGAGATTTTCAAACAATGGTCGTGGTGTATTCTCTACGAACGGGATGTAGTTGATAGAGTCTACCTTGATCAGGGCAAAGAACCGCTCACCCTGACGTGGTGCGCGCACAAACCCCTTGATGGTGTCTCCAGTGCGCAGTCCATAGCGCTTTACTTGAGAGGGGGCTACATACACATCATCAGGAGACGGTAGGTAGTTGAAGTCCGCAGAGCGCATAAAACCATAGCCATCAGGGAGAATCTCAATAACACCTGTTGTGATTGAGATGCCTTCGCGCTGTGATTCTCGCATTTGCCGTGCATTTTCTGCTTCGACGATGCGGTTGATCAGGTCCTGTTTCTTGAGATCTGCAAAATCCTCGATCTCCAGGTTTTGAGCAATGTCTACAAGCTCAGCAATCTTCTTGAGCTTAAGCTCATTAACGTCTATGACCGTTCCGGCTTGCATGAGCTCGCGTTCTTCGCGTTCGATTTCCAGATCGTATGCTCTGTGATCACGGAAATGTCCACGATCGCGTCCACCACGTCCACGACGTCTGTTGCGACCGTGTCGGTCAAACCTGTCGCGTCCGCCATCACGGAAATCACGTCCACCATCACGTCCACCATCACGCCCACCATCACGTCCACCATCACGTCCACCATCGCGCTGATCCCGCTGATCCCGGAACTGCCGGTTATCGCGACCCTCAGAGCGCCCTTCCTGACGTCCATCGCGAGAGTCCGCGCGTCCGCCTTCACGCCGCCCTTCCTGTCCATCGGCACGTTCCTGACGTTCCTGAGGCTGCTGACGTTCCTGACGCTCTTGGGACTGTGGCCGTTCTTCACGCCGACTCTCTGCCTCTGAAGCATCTACATCCTTCACAACCTTCGTCCGGCGCCGAGCAGGACGTGGTGCATCGTCTGAGGCAGGTTGAACTGATGCTGCAGCAGGTGCTGCTGTCTCTGCATCAGCTTTCTTTTTGCGTGTGCGGGTTGCGCGTGGTGTGCTCTCTTCTTGAGCATCATCGGACATGGTGCGTTTTGCCATGGTTCAAAAAACGAAAATGTGGGATCGTCGAGCTTTGAGTCACCACAGCCAGACGTGCCGGGGGTGATGATTCTCTGTAGTAGCTGGCCTTCGATAAATCATGCTGCATGTACAGCCAGGATGGCTGTGAAGGCCTTGCAATATAGTCGCAATTATCGGTTCAGCAATAACTCTGTATATTTGCATTTCACGGCGGTCGTAGCTCAGTTGGTAGAGCCCCAGATTGTGACTCTGGTTGTCGCGGGTTCAAGCCCCGTCGATCGCCCAAACACTCGTTGATTGCAAACGCCACGGCATTTCACCGTGGCGTTTGTTCTTTAGGTTGGTAGTTTGCGTAATTCGGGATGATTACCTTCGTACTCCATACGCATTTACCTTATGTGCTGCACCATGGACACTGGCCTCATGGCAGCGATTGGCTATGCGAGGCTGTAGCTGAATGCTACATACCACTGTTGCAAACCTGCCGGCGTTTGATGGCAGAAGGCATACGGCCCGGAATTACCTTCGATGTTTCGCCAATATTGTGTGAGCAGCTGGCACACCATGATTTTGCGTCGCTATTCACGGAGTACTGCCGCAATCACGTTGATCTTGCGATAGCTGATCATGATCAGTTCACTGCCGACGGGGCAGAGGGAGCATTGATCGAACAGGCGCAGTACTGGGCTACCTGGTATGAAGAGGCTCTCCGAGCATTTCATGAAGAATTTGAGGCCGATATTCTTGCGGCATTCAAAGATCTTCAGGATCAGGGGGCTATCGAGATCATGACGTGCGGCGCAACGCACGGATACCTCCCGCTACTTGCGGAGGATTCCTCAATAGACCTTCAAGTCAATCTCGCCGTCCGCTCATACACGCGCCACTTCGGCAAGCCCCCTCGGGGAATTTGGCTTCCAGAGTGTGCATATCGTCCGGCCTACCCATGGCGAACCTACCTACCGGTATACGCATACTCACGCGAGATCAATCGATTAGGTATTGAACAAATTTTGCAACGATATGGTCTGCAGTTCTTTATCACAGATCAAGCCGCGATAGAGCAATCGCAGCCGATCGGTGTGCGTGGTAAGGATGGGTATCGCACTCCGTATCATGAAACGTACGGACATGCCAGAAACCAATTGGATGCACGAACCTCCTACAGCGTGTATTCTGTGAGTGGATTCCATCATCATGATGCCGTGAGCGTTCTTGCTCGGAACATGAGTATCGCTCTTCAGGTCTGGAGTGGTCAAACTGGATACCCAGGAGATCCAGACTACCTGGACTTTCACAAGAAGTATCATAATTCGGCATTACGATATTGGCGTGTGACCGATTCCAAAGCAGACATGCAATACAAGCAGCCGTACGTTCCGTCTTGGGCACAATCTCGCGTTGCTGATCATGCGCGGCATTTCGTAGAACTCTTAGAAGTAACGGTGAAGTCGCAAACTGCTCAAACAGGACAGGAACCAACGATTTGCTTGCCCTTTGATACGGAGTTGTTTGGACATTGGTGGTTCGAAGGCCCCATATTTATTGAACATGTTCTGCGTGGCATACATGCATCGTCAATTCTCACGACACGGACGGCATCGGAACAGGTTGATCATGCCCACCCTATGTGCGAGGTAGCCCTCCCAGAATCATCATGGGGTAAGGATGGCAATCACAGTGTCTGGATGAATGACGATACGCAGTGGACATGGGAAGCAGAGTATTCTCTTGAGCGCAGAATCAAACTTCTATTGGAAAAGCATCCCATCCACATATGGGATGTGGTCATGAGGCGTGTAGCTGTGAACATCTATTCCGAGCTGCTGTTAACTCAAGCGTCTGATTGGCAGTTTCTTATCACGAATTGGACGGCTCGCGATTACGCTGAAATGCGATTTCATAACCACGTGCATGACACTCGCCGCTGCTGCGAGATCTTTGAGCGATATGCGGTTACAAAAGAACTAACGGATGACGACGCACTCTATCTCGATGAACTAGAGCAACGCGACGGGGTCTTTAGGGAGGAACTTAATCTCTATTTTGCAGGCCATGCAGCATAGCTCGTCATTTGTGCGCGTCGTGATCAAACAGATTCGCGTGTACCAGTGGGTTAAGAACCTGCTGATCTTCGTTCCTCTTTTGCTCGCGCACAAGACCAATAATGCGCAGGCTATCATTCATTGTCTCATTGGCTTTGCGGCTATGAGCTTTCTTGCTTCTGCTGTTTATGTGCTCAACGACCTGGCCGATGTTGAACACGACAGGGCTCATCCTCGCAAGAAGCATCGCCCGATTGCCTCTGGGGCTGTCTCCATTGCTCAGGCATGGATAATGGTTACTCTGCTGCTTGGAACGGTGATTCTGCTGTGTGCTTTATACCTTCCGACCCCATTCGTAGCATGGCTTGCCGTATACGCTGTTGCAACAACTTTGTATTCGTTTGTGCTTAAGCGTGTTGTTCTTGTTGATGTGATAGCCCTCGCTGGACTCTACTCCTTAAGGCTTGCTGCAGGGGGTGCTGCGGGTGCCGTAGAGGTGTCGCCATGGCTCTTGGGATTTTCACTGTTCTTATTCATGAGTCTAGCATTCTTGAAGCGATACACCGAGCTGCGAGATACCATTGAGCGAGACGGACATCATGTATCGGGTCGGGGCTACCATGTGGGCGATTCAGAGTTCGTTCTAATTGCCGGCACAGCCTTGGGATTCGTAGCAGTATTGATCTTTACGCTGTACGTCAATGGGACACAGGTGCAGGCTCTTTACTCACATCCCACCAGAATGTGGCTGATCTCACCATGTCTTGTGTATTGGATTAGCCATCTGTGGCTCACAGCTCATCGCGGTGGAATGCATGATGACCCCATTGTCTTTGCAGCTCGTGATTATCCATCGTGGATCGTCGGAGCGGTGATTACGGCCATCGCCATATCAGCAACATAGGCCTCGATATGAGCACGCCAGCTATGTCGTGGGGTCGCTACCCGCGAGCACAACATACAAGAGAGGTGTCGCCCGAGTGGCGAGATCAGGTATCATCCGCAATGACTGGAGATGAGGTCGTTCTTCCGTACGGACTCGGCAGGTCATATGGAGATGTCTGTCTCAATGATGGGGCTGGTCTTGTCCGGATGCACAGATTCTCGCATATTCTTTCGTTCGACGCAACTACAGGAGTGCTGCGTGCAGAGGCAGGGCTATCAATTGCTGAAATGCTCTCAGTTATCGTGCCCGCTGGCTGGTTTACTCCAGTAACTCCCGGTACCAAGTTTGTGACGCTTGGCGGCGCAGTTGCTAATGATGTTCATGGCAAGAACCACCACAAGGTGGGTACATTTGGATGTCATGTTCGTGCACTGGAACTGATGCGTTCCGATGGCAGTATTCTGGTTTGTTCGCCATCACAGAACATAGATCTCTATCGGGCAACAATTGGAGGCATGGGGCTTACAGGAATCATCACCTGGGTTGAACTCCAGCTTATTCCAATTGCATCGCGTATGATTGAAGAGCAGAGCATCAAGGCACGTTCTCTGCAGGAAGTTGTAGACCTAACAGAGGAAGCTGATGCCGATTGGGACTACACGGTGAGCTGGATAGATGTGATGGCCTCTGGTAGCTCGTTAGGAAAGGGAATTCTCCTGCGGGGAAGATTTTTGGACGTTGCCGATGGCACCCTGGCAGCACCTCAGAGCTCCCAAAGGCTACGTGTGCCATTTGATGCACCTTCATGGTTGCTGAGTAGGCCCACGATCAAGGCATTTAATACCATGTGGTATCACAAGCAAGTAGCTAGAGAGCACCGCAGGCATGTTGATCTTGAACCATTTTTCTATCCGTTGGATGCCATCGGTAATTGGAACAGGCTCTATGGAACACGGGGAATGCTTCAGTATCAGTGCGTTGTGCCGATGCAGAATGGTGTTGCTACCATGAAGTCGATCATCGCTGAACTCCAACGTGGTTCGGTAGCATCATTCTTAGCAGTTGTAAAAAAGTTTGGAAATCATGTGTCGCCTGGGCTGATGTCGTTCCCACAGCCAGGTCTAACGCTAACGTTAGACATGCCTAATTCGGGTCTGGCACTCTTTTCGGCATTGGATCGCTGCGACGACATTGTTGCTTCGGTTGGCGGACGTGTATATGCCGCAAAAGATGCCCGTATTCGAGGTAAGTGCTTTGTAGACATGTATGAGAATTACTCGGAATTCGTCAGGTACGTTGATCCTCGGTGCTCGAGCTCTTTCTGGCGCCGCATTCATAACAGCTAACATCGTGGGGTTATAATGTCGTCGAAGTCAATCGTCATCATAGGGGCAACCTCAGCAATAGCGCACGGTGTTGCAAAGCTCTATGCCAAAGACAAAGCTCGCTTTGCACTTGTGGCCCGCAATGCACAGAACCTTGATGTTGTTGCGAATGATCTGCGTTCCCGAGGCGCATCGCACGTATCAACGTTCATTGCAGATCTAAAGGATGTTGCGCGTCATGACGAAATCGTACACGGTACCATGTTAGATCTTGGTACGGTAGACATCGTGATTCTCGCTCATGGTCTGCTAAAGGACCAGACTGAGATTGATAACGATACTGACGCCACGCTCGAGATCTTTGACGTAAATGCAACGAGCATGATATCCCTAGCTCATCGTTTTGGATGTGCACTCGAGAAGCAGGGTAGTGGTTCGTTGGTCGGACTTTCTTCAGTGGCAGGTGAACGTGGACGTCGCGCACTCTATGCATACGGTGCCGCGAAGTCGGCCGTAACAGAGTTTCTCTCCGGTATGCGAGGACGCTATCTTCCGCTCGGTATCAACGTTCTAACAGTAAAGCCTGGCCCTGTAGATACGCCAATGACTGCCGGCCGCACACTGCCGCTGATGGCTAGCGTTGATAAGGTTTCTATCGACATCCGCAAGGCAATAGATGCGCGCAAGCACGTTCTCTACACACCAGGAATTTGGCGAATAGTGATGGCCATCATGCGGGCAATCCCAGAAGGGATATTCCAGCGTATGAAGATCTGATACGTGTCTTGGCTTAGGAGGGACTTAGAGCCAGATTGCCTTCATCTGTTCCTGAATCAGATTCAGCAGATGGGGCTTGTTGAGCAGCGCTGTTGCGCAGCTTCTCACGGAACGCCTCAACATCCTTGATAACTGGGCGAAGTTCGCCCCCTTGTATCAAGACATCCAGCTCATTGCTGTCGAGAGTCTCACGTTCCATGAGGGCCTTGGAGCATCTATGGAGCAAGTCCAAGTTATTTCTCATCAGCTCTTCGGCCTTTCGTTCTGCATCGATGATAATGCGGCGAACTTCTGAATCGATCGAACGAGCGGTTTCTTCTGAGTGATCACGGGGCTGCGAAATCTCACGGCCCAAGAATACTTCTTCCTGGTGGTTGGCATAGCGAACAGGACCAATGACATCACTCATGCCGAATTCGCACACCATCTTTTTTGCGATCATGGTTGCGCGTTCTAGGTCGTTTGATGCGCCGGTATTGAGCTGATTGAAGACCACACGTTCTGCCGCGCGTCCAGCTAGCAGTGTTACAAGACGGGTTGCTAACTGGTCGGCGCTCATCGTATGCATTTCCTCATTCGGCAGGTACGATGTTACACCAAGTGCTCGACCACGTGGAATGATCGTAACCTTGTGTACTTCATCACCGTGCGGCAGAAGCTTACCTGCCAGGGCATGACCAATCTCATGATAGGACGTTGTTTCTTTCTCACGCTCACTCATGACCATGCTCTTGCGCTCAACACCCATGATCACTTTGTCTTTGGCGTTCTCGAAATCATACATGGCTACGTCTTGGCTATTTCTGCGAGCTGCCAGAAGAGCGGCCTCATTTACAAGGTTTGCAAGGTCTGCGCCGCTCATTCCTGGTGTGCCGCGAGCAATCACCTCAAGGTCTACATCTTTGCTCATCGGAACCTTGCGTGTGTGGACCTTGAGAATTCCGAGTCTGCCATGGACGTCTGGGCGATCGACAACTACCTGGCGGTCGAAGCGGCCCGGACGCAAGAGTGCTGGGTCAAGAACATCGGCACGATTTGTGGCGGCAATAATGATGATCCCCGAGTTCTGTTCGAAACCATCCATCTCAACAAGAAGCTGATTTAGGGTTTGCTCGCGTTCGTCATGCCCGCCCCCTAGACCAGCACCGCGATGGCGTCCTACTGCATCGATCTCATCGATGAACACGATACAAGGAGACTGCTTTTTAGCCTGTTCGAACAGGTCACGGACACGGCTTGCACCAACACCAACAAACATTTCAACGAAGTCTGCACCAGAAATCGTGAAGAACGGCACACCAGCTTCGCCGGCAACGGCTCGTGCAAGAAGCGTTTTACCTGTTCCTGGAGGACCAAGCAGAAGCACACCACGAGGGATTTTGCCACCGAGGCGCGTAAACCGTGATGGCTCGCGCAAGAACTCAACTATTTCCTTAAGCTCTTCTTTTGCTTCATCAGCTCCGGCAACATCTGTAAACGTTACACGCGAGTTTCCGTCGTTCAACAACCGTGCACGGCTTTTGCCAAACGAGAAGATATTCTTGCCACCCGACGCACCAGACTGCATTCTGCGTGTCACAAAAATGAAGGCTACAAACAGCAGAACCCACGGCAAAAACTGAACGATAGACATCCACCATGGCGTATCGCCGCTTTCGTATTTCCATGTTACCCCGTGGCTTACCCAGTACTGTTCAGTTTGGCTATCTACAACACCTAGTTTTGTCTCGAAGACATCACCGGGGTTTAGTTTGAGTTTGCCTTCTGGAATATGCGAGCGATACACAGTAACGGGCGATTTTAGTTCTCCTCGAAATTCAAAGTCGTTAAGCTGCGTTTTGTAGATCGTTGCTCGAGCGACCTTGTTGCCATCGATGGCAAGTTTGTACTCGCTATAGGTGAGCTCCTGAACAACGCGCTCGCCTTTCTGCATGAGAATACCAACCATGACGAGGGATACAAGGATTCCAACCCAAATCAGGACGTTGCGTAGAACACGCGACACCGACATGTCGTTGTTGTCTTCTGGATCGCGCCTTGGGCGCTGCGGCTGTTGTTGTTGTCCGTTCATAGGCGCTTTGACGTATACACTTGCAATTTCATGCCTCGGTAGAGGCATCATGAACCCAAATATCAGCTAAATGGCGGCCCTGTTCTGCGTAATCTAGGCCATATCCGACGACAAACTCACTGCCTATTTCCTTGCCGACATAATCAACGTTCAGCGGCTCTTTATGCGCCGCCGGTTTGCTGAGAAGGGCCGCAACCGTGAGACTTTTTGGCTGAAGAATGCTGAGATGTTTCTTTAGTTCAGTGATAGTTGTGCCGGATTCAACGATGTCCTCGATTAGCAGGATGTTTCGACCCTCTACGTCGGTAAACAGACCGTCGATAGTGACCGTTCCCGATGACTGCATCTGATTGCCATAACTGGAGGCACGGGCGAATTCCACGACCACTGGCATTGTAAGACGCCTGACTAAATCTGCTGCAAACAGGAACGATCCCTTCAAAATCACTATTGCTGTAACCTCTTCACCCGAAAAGTCTGTATTGATTTGTTTGGCAACGGAGTTGACAATTAACTCAATCTCTGCACGGGTGATCATCGGACGAAATGTCTTGTCGTGAACCTGGATCTTCGCCGTAGTATTATCCATTGCGGTAGGTGTCTACAAAAGGGTGCTCGTGTGTACTTATTGTGCAGCGCAGAACACGCGTAGTTGCATGAGTTACAGGTGCAATGTTACTGCGCCTGTGGCCGCACACCCACAAAATACTGCTACCATCTGTAAGTACCCGAACGTCCCTCCGGATTTCATTCGGCACATGCAGGTTGGAGAGAATGTCACTTACTAACGCTGATTTGCCATCCATCCCAAAGGGGGTGATACGGTCTCCATCGGTCCACGTGCGCCATGTAAGAGGAAAATGCACTGTGTCTGCGTCAAAACACGCAAGGTTCGTGGAAAACGCCATCTCTTGGCTGTCCAGTGCGTAATCAACATCCAGAGTGCTTCCACTAGCCTCGTATCGTCCGACGTCTTCTATATCTATGGCAACAGGATCATGGTGAGACTGTGCCCCAATCACAACGAAGCCGCGCTCCTTAAGGGCCATCACACTGTTGCTCAGGGTTGCCCGAGCGCCAGGTTCTTGCGTCAGCAACGTCTGGATCCTGTCGGCATCTGTGGAAGTTATCTGAAGCGCGTCATGGAGGATAATCATCCGAAGGTCAGGTTGTAGTGCGTTGAGCGCATCGGCATCGAGCACGATACGTTCTACTCCATGAGCGTGTATTCGTTGAACCATGCTACTGTAGGGGGCAAGCAGGATGTCGAGCCCGCGACGCAGCTGCTTCATGTGCTTTGACGTTTCATGAATACCACTGAGAGCTGCGGGGCCTAGGGCAGATGTGATTGCTGGAAGGACGCTATGTCGTACCCGATTGCGTGTGTATTCGAAGCTGTCGTTTGAGTGATCATGCCGCCATGTGAGACCGTGGTGCATAGCATAGTGTTCAACGTCGCTGCGTGAACAATCAAGCAGGGGTCGCGCCACAGAATATTCTCTTGGGCCTGTGCGTAATGCAGGGATGCCAGATAAACCTTTGTACCCCGAGCCCCTTGCCGCATGCATGATGAACGTCTCAACATTATCATGCATCGTATGTGCTGTGCATACGAACCGGGCCTTCGTTTGTTCCGCCCACCGTGCAAAAGACTCGTACCGCAGCATTCGCGCGCACGCTTCTATTCCGAGCTCGGATGCGCGATCGTGTTCGCGAGTTTCAATGCGGTCAACAAGCACTTGGCAATTATGTTTCTCTGCAAGCTCCCGCACGAAGCGTTCATCGTTATCGCTGTGGTCTCCTCGCAGACAATGGTTGATGTGAGCGATGCAAATGCGGACACCACAGCTGCTGCCTGCATGGAGCAGCGCATGGACGAGCACCGTGCTGTCGACACCTCCGCTGACACCAACCAAGATCGTCTCGTTCTGTATACCATGTGTGGCGTAGAACGTCCGAATCGCGGTATCGATATGGGTTGTCATACAACTGCTGCTGGATCGGGGGCTTCGAGTTCGCTGGCAAACGCAAGCATTCGCTCCTCGATGAGCGCATACGACTCGAGGCGAACCACGTCCTGCCGGCACGACGAGTTATTCCGGAGTCCCTTGAGATACCCGCCATAATGTTTGCGGAACTCATGAATTGCTCTGCGTTCTGGTTTGTGCTTGAGCTCGAGGCGCAAATGCTCAAGGCATGTTTCGATGCGCTCACGCGCTGTAACAGGGTCGTAACTGCCCGTGGCCATAAACTGTTTTGCGCCACGAAACACAAACGGGTTGCCGATAGCTGCTCTGCCTATCATCACTGCGTCTGCGCCGGTTTCATCGAATGCACGCTTCACATCTTCTGGAGTTCGTACATCGCCATTGAGAATGATAGGAATATCAACCACCTCTTTAATGCGTGGAATCCATGTCCAATCCGCCTCGCCGTCGTGCCCCATGTCTCGCGTTCGGCAGTGGACAGTTAATGCCGCGGCCCCCGCATCCTGTATCATTTTTGCCACATCCAGTATGACTATACTGTCCCGAGACCATCCAAGACGTGTTTTTACGGTAACCGGTTTGTCCACCGCATTAACGATGGCTCGGGTTAAACGCTGCATCTGTGGTGGGTCCTTTAAAAGCGCAGCACCCGCATTTCGGACCACGACATTTTTTACCCAGCAGCCGAAATTAATATCGACAAAGTCGGGTCCTGCTTCAGAGGCACGGCGTGCAGCCTCTACCATAACGTCTTCATCGCCACCGAAAATTTGAATCGAAACTGGACGCTCATTCTCTGCAAGTTGTAGTTTTTCCATAGACCTACGCGCATCGCGTACTAGGCCGTCACTGGAAATAAACTCCGTATAGACAATGTCTGCCCCATACCTCTTGCACACTTGCCGGAAGGGCAGGTCGGTTACATCCTCCATTGGAGCCAGGAGTACCCCCTGGTCTACCTCGACATGTCCAATTTTCATCCTGCAAAACTACGATATCCCGCTTTTTCCCCCGACCCTATTGCAATGATTGTAACAATTAGAGATGTTCGTGGTTTAGTCCCAGTGTGTTCGAGAAAATAAACAAATGGGTAAAACTGTTGTTTTGTCTAATTGTTTTCTGTTCGTATAATAGCAAACACACAACCAACGAATTCAACACTATTATTCATTCAGGGATTTGGTCATGCATAAACTC
The DNA here is from genome assembly GCA_044345485.1 of Kapaibacterium sp. (SeqCode). Lineage (GTDB taxonomy): Bacteria > Bacteroidota > Ignavibacteria > Kapaibacteriales > Kapaibacteriaceae > UBA10438. The sequence continues at coordinate 9,044 of JBIJAX010000029.1, read as the reverse complement.
TGCCTCCTTGCGGCATTCGCCGCGCTCGCCGTCAGTGCCTCAGCAGGCGATGGCGATCGTACGCAGAACGTGACACCAGGTATCGATACGATGCCACCAGTCATCACTGCCACATCGCTTCCTTGCGGTGTACGTGAGTTCACTGCTACAGAGCTCCGTAACAACCCCAATCCGCCAAAGCCAACACCGGGCGAAAAGGATCAGGTTGAGAGCGGCATTCAGCGCATCCGTCTTGCGCTAGACCCATCAGCGACAAACGTGTCGCTGACACTTATCACAACACAGACCTTCCCGAAGGACAACCCTGTATTCTCATGCACATTCCAAGTTGCATTAAAGGATCCTTCAAAGCCAGGTAGCTGCGTTATCGAAGTTCTGGACTGGAAGAACAATCTTACACAGCAGCAGATCAACATCGCTGCAGCTGCACCGGCTATCTCAGTGTCTTCTGTGAATGTTGGTCTCGTGAAGGTTGGTAACGCTGGTCAAGGAACAGTTAAGATCACCAATAATGGTGATGGCCCGATGATCCTTACGAACGTTTCACTTCGCACCGGCTCACGGTTTGCTATCACAGCTGGTAACAACGTTCCTGTGAATGTTGCACCAAACGGTGGCACACACGACGTCGCATTCAGCTACACACCAACACTCGCTTCTGAGAACGGTGATGACGATCTTCTGACAGTTGAAACAGCATGCGGCAATGTTACTTGCGCTTTGAGCGGCAAGGGCGGCGTTTCTCGCATCGTTGTTGAGGACTGGAATGCTGGCGAAGTTGCTGCTGATGTTACAAAGTGCAAGCCAGACCCAGGTTTGTTGATCCAGAACACAGGTAACGTAGATCTCACGATCACGAACCTCCAGATCAGCGATCCAAAGTTCACACTGTCAACACCAACAGTTCCAGCACTTCCATTCACGATCCCTGCTGGTGGTTCACAAAGTGTTGGTCAGCTTTGCTACAAGTCTTCAACGCTTGGCAATGCCTCAGCAACTATGACGATCACATCAGATGCAACGGATGCAACAGACAACGTAGCGAACCTCACAGCTTCTACATCAACAAGTGTTGAAGACGAAATCGGTCAGATCGCTCGTGTATGGTTCGATGCTGCAAACAGCCAGATCGTATTCTCACAAGTTCAGCCTTCAACGGTTGTAACAGTAGTTGACCTTCAAGGCCGTGTGCTTGCGACGCAAGTTGCAGAGGGCTCATCACTCCGCATCAACGCTTCGGCTTGGACGGGTGTTGTTATGGTTAGCTTCACAGACGAGAGCGGTGTTAACTCACGCACGATCAGCGTTCGTTAATCTCGCGATCTATCGCACATTCGAAGGGGCAGGTGTTTACACCTGCCCCTTTTTCGTTTTATTATGAATGCGCCAAACGTATCCGGCGCTAGCAAGGAATAGGGACAGGACATATCCAATCCAAACGCCTTGCGCTTTCAAGGGCGTTGTTGTACTTAACAGATACCCAAGGGGAAGGGCAACAATCGTGTAGGAACAAAATGCGATGATAGTTGGAACCTTGGTGTCTTCCAGACCCCGTAGGATGCCCATTCCTACCGCTTGTAGTCCATCAAACACTTGAAACACTGCTGCGTAAATTAACAGGACGCTTGCAGCATTGATAGTGGAGGCATCATCGATATAGATGCCAGGCAGAAGCCATCTGCCTGCCAACAATACAAGTGCAGTTGCAATCTCATACATCACAACAAGCCCCAGTGCAGTTAGGGCTTCAGCACGAACAGCGCGCCAGTTTCCAAGTCCGACCTCCTGTGCAATCGTAATCGTGGATGCTGAGCCAAACGCGAGCGCAATCATGAACGTTACCGAAGCGATGTTTAGAGCAATTTGATGTGCCGCAAGCTCTGTGGCCCCAATCCATCCAATCATGATTGCACCAGCTGCGAAGGCCATTACCTCCATTGTAATCTGAGCGCCAATTGCTGTTCCGGACTTCCAAATCTTCGAAGCGATCTCTGGGATCGATGAGGTCGCGGCGTTGGCCCTGCGCAGCGGTCTGAAGAAGTCATAATGTTTCCAGGCAGCATAGGCCAGTAGGACGCCTACTCCACGGGCTAGAAACGTAGCCAGACCTGCACCTTCAGCGCCCATTGCCGGCAAGCCACCGATGCCCCAGATTAGTAGCCAATTAAAGAGAATGTTCAGCAGGTTCGAAAGGATGGCGAGCAACATGGGCAGCTTCGTGTTACCCATGGCCTCAGAGGTCTGCTTAAAGATCCCAAAGGTCAATCGAAACATGAAGCTTGCAACAAACCAACGAAAGTATGGACCAGCTTCTGCAGTAACGTCATCTGGTGCCCCCAGCAACCAGAGAAAGGGGCTCACGGCAAGAAGAAGAGCTACGAGAGCAGCCGCCGAAATCACAGATATCCTTGCTCCGGTTACAAATACCGTTTTTGCTTGCTCAAGATCTCCTCGGCCCCATGCAGAAGCCAGCAGAGGCGTGATGGCAATGTTGTATCCAAGGCCAAACAAGAGCACTAACATGGCGCTGGAGCTCGATAACGAGACTGCGGCCAACGCAGTTGTGCCGAGCGCACCAACCATTACGGTGTCGATCGCAACCGTGAGCATGTCACTAACCTGAGAAGCTGCTAATGGCCCAGCTAGGCGTCCGAGGCGCTTGGCACGTTCAATTCTCTTCATAACGGCAATCTGCCAAAAAAACGAGAGGTGGAGTTCGTAACTTCGCGCATGAAGAATTTTCGATTTTTTTCAAACGACGTCGGTATTGACCTCGGCACTGCCAATACCTTGATATGGCAAAAAGGTAAAGGCATTGTTCTAAATGAACCCTCGATCGTAGCATTTGACCGCACAACAAAGAACATCATCGCAATCGGTTACGATGCCGAAAAGATGGTTGGTAAGACACACCGTGATATCAAAACGATTCGTCCGCTAAAGGATGGTGTGATTGCTGACTTCGAGATTGCCGAAGGAATGTTGCGTGCATTTATCAATAAATCGTCGACCACAATGTCGCAGGCAAAGCGAATGGTGATCTGCGTTCCTTCTGGAATTACAGAAGTGGAGAAACGTGCAGTTCGCGATTCTGCAGAACATGCAGGCGCTAAGCAAGTTCATCTTATTGCAGAGCCAATGGCTGCTGCAATTGGTGTAGGAATTGACGTTCATGAACCAATGGGGAACATGGTTGTTGATATCGGTGGTGGAACAACAGAGATTGCTGTTATTGCTCTTTCAGGAATTGTTGTTGCAGAGTCAATACGAATTGCCGGAGACGAGCTCACGAGTTCGATTGTAAACTGGTTTAAGAGACAGCATAATATCCTTATTGGTGATCGTTCAGCAGAGATCATTAAAACCAGTGTTGGTTCTGCCTGGCCCCTTGCTCAAGAAATCGAAGTTGAAGTAAAGGGGCGGGACATGGTGTCTGGCACCCCAAAGAGTATCATCGTATCCAGCGAAGCTATTCGTGGTGCACTCAATGAAAATGTCTCCACCATTGTTGAAGCTGTGCTTGCGCTCCTCGAAAAAACACCGCCAGAGCTGTCGGCAGATATTTTCGACCGTGGCATTATTCTCACCGGCGGTGGTGCGCTACTGAAGGGCCTTGATGAGCGGCTGCGCAGAGAAACAAGCCTGCCTGTTCACATTGCAGACGATCCACTGACGGCTGTTGCGCGCGGCACGGGCAAGGTACTCGAAGATCTCGATGCCTATTCATCGGTTTTGATCAAATCTAAACGGTACTAATGCGCGGACTGATCGAATTCGTTGTCCGGTATAGGAACTACATCACACTTAGTACTCTTGTGGTGATGTCGTTTTCTCTAATGAGCATTGGGAATCTCTCAGACCTTGGTGGCTTTCGTGCGGTGATTGTTGGATCTATCGGCTGGATTCAATCAGCATTTGCATGGATCCCGAATCCTGTTGCGTTGAAAAGTGAGAATACCGCTTTGCGTGAACTGAATCTGCAGCTTGCTGTTGAGGTTGCTCGATCTCGTCAGGCGATCGTTGAGAATGAAACGATGCGAAAGATGATGAGCCTGCCCCAGTACACCGAGCATAAGCTCATTGCGGCAGATATCGTTGGTAAGACAACAACAGAGCAACGGAACTATGCCACGATTAATCGAGGCAAGGCTGATGGTGTGCGTGAGGGGATGAGTTGCATCAATGATGCTGGCCTCGTAGGGATCGTAATCGGTGCTTCCGAACACTATGCAGTTCTTGAGTTGCTCATCAACCGAGACACAAGGGTTAGTGCAAAGGTATTGCGGACTCGTGTTGATGGGGTGATACAATGGGAGGGAGAAAACATTCTGGTTCTCAAGAACGTCCCACGGTCGCTTGATGTGCGGAAACACGATGTGGTTGTCACGTCGGCATACAGCTCCAAATACCCATCTAACATCGTCATAGGAAGGGTTACGACTGTTGAAGATGAGCCCAACTCACTCTTTCATCGCATTGTTGTTCAGCCCTCTGTAAACTTTTCAACACTAGAACAATTATTCGTTGTTGATGCTCGACCAGACCCGGAACGGATTGGACTAGAACGGAAAATTGACGAAACCTCACGTACAAAGATCTCGCAATAGATTTCGCAATGGCACTCAATTTCGACATACGTCGGTCCGAGTATATTACCAACCCTGCGCTTCGGTACATAGGGTATGGTGTTATTGCTCTACTACTGAGCGTTATCCACGTTGTCTTTTTGCGTTTTATGCAGGTGAGCTCTGTTACACCTGACTTGCTCTTGATCTTTACCGTGTTTATTGCCATCTATGAGGGGCAGTTCACAGGGATGGTTGCAGGTTTTCTTTGCGGACTTCTCTTCGATGCAATTTCAACGGATGTTATTGGCACCAATGCACTTGCCAAGACATTTGCGGGATTTGTGGCCGGATATTTCTACCGAGAAAATCAGGGAATGCAGATCGTAGGCAGCCTGAACTTTCTCCTTGTTGTAGCCTTGAGTGGATTTATCCACAACCTGATCTATAGCTTTTTCTTTATCAAGCCCATGCAAGTGTCATTCTGGGTATTCTTCTTGCAGTATGGCCTCGCGGCAACGTTGTATACAACAGTAACGTCGCTCTTCCTGATGCTTTTTGTGAACAGACGACGCGATTAGTTTGTGGATAACTAGGTTGATGTGGATAACGGTCCGCGTCGCAAATTGGCGTCATGTATCTTTCAAAACTTGAAATGGTGGGCTTCAAGAGTTTTGGCTTGAAGACCGATCTTGATTTTACTGACGGTGTTACGGCCATTGTTGGGCCGAACGGTTGCGGCAAGACCAACGTTGTGGATGCCATTCGCTGGGTACTTGGCGAGCAAAAAACCTCAATGCTTCGAGCCGATTCAATGGATCAAGTGATCTTTAACGGTTCGCGCACCCGCAAGCCCCTTGGCATGGCAGAAGTATCGTTGACAATCGAGAATAACAAAGCCATCCTACCTACAGAGTACTCGCAAGTAGTTATCACGAGACGACTGTTTAGAAACGGTGAGAGTCAGTACTTGCTCAATAAGACGCAGTGCAGACTTCGAGACATTATTGACTTGTTCATGGATACGGGTATGGGTTCCGACGCATACTCTGTGATCGAGTTAAAGATGATCGAGACGATCCTGTCAGACAAAGCGGACGAGCGGAGGCACCTGTTTGAAGAGGCGGCAGGCGTTACCAAGTATAAAGCGCGCCGACGTGAAGCTCAGCGAAAACTTGATGCAGCTCAACGAGATATCGCGCGTGTGCAAGACATCGTGCGGGAAGTTCAGAAAACCGTAAACTCACTCGCACGCCAGGCCGAAAAAGCGCGTCAACATCAAGAGTTGTCGACGAAGCTCCGTGAGCTGGATCGTCTTCTCTTCGCATATGAGTACGCAGAAGAATACGCATTGCTGCTGCAGCTTCAGTCCTTGGTGCAGGGTATTCGCGAGCGCCGGGAAATGGCGGAACAGACTATTGCAGATCGTGAAAAGGCTGTAGCCGATGCTGAAGTGCAGCACCAGCAGTCAGATGCTGATATGCGCACAGCTATGGCATTTGAGACAGACGTACGAACGGCACTGGCTGAGATTCAGCAGGCGATCTCGCTTGTTACCGAGCGTAAATCATCAACACAGCGGACGCTTGATAGACTAGATCGTGAGAACGATGAATCACAAAATCAGCAGTCATCAACATCGGAAGAACTTAAACATGTGCGGGAGAGGATGCTTGCAGTACAACAGGAACATGCTGTTGTAACGCAGGACCTTGAAGAGTATCGCATAAAGGTACAAGAAGCGCAGAGTGAAGTTGATGTTGCACGAACATCAATGGGCTCGCGGCGAGAAGCACTTGTAGCAGCTCGTCAGCATCTAAACGAACGCTCTAACCTTGCAGATCGCTCGCGCGTGCAAATGGATGCATTAAGCCGTCGCAGTCGTGACGTTGAGCAGCAGCAACAGCAGTCTCAGGAACGAATGCGTCAGGTAGAAGAACAGATTGCTCGTGAAGGGGCTGATCTGCCAAACATTGAACAGCAGCTTTCAGATGCAGAACATCGTCTGCAGTCAGCTGAGCAACGTCAGCGAGAGCTCGAGTCACAACGCGACGCGTTGCAGAAAGAACTCGAAGATTATCGATCTGCTTTGGCACACAGCAAAGCTTCGTTGGAATTCTTGACTGGGTTAGTCGACACGACGGAGAGCAGTAAGTTCCTCCTCAACACACAGGAATGGCAGCCGTCGGGGGAGCGCGTAACTCTTGCAGAGGTAATCAACACTCAGGAAGAATACCGTGTCGCAATCGAGGCAGCACTCGGAGAAGCTGGACGCTACTTCGTTGTAGCTAACAGGGGCGAAGCCCAGCAAGCGATTGCAGCATTATCAAAGAACAGTATCGGCAAAGCAACATTTCTGTGTCGTGATACTATCCCGATGATGCAGGCCCCTTCCCCAAGTACCCTCGCAGATGGAGCTATTGGATGGGCATCAGAAGTTGTGACTACTGATGATGAGCTACGAAATGCATTGCGAAGCCTACTTGGAGCAACAGCTATTGTGAGTAATCTTGATGATGCATGGACTGCGGTTGCAGCGCCGGGAGTATCATCAGCAGTGACACTTGCCGGAGAGGTTGTACACAAGTCAGGAGCTGTGCGTGGGGGGTCCACATCGAAGACAGAAGGCGTACGAGTTGGCCGTAGGGAGCGCATCGATCAATTGAACGAAGCGATAGCAAAGCTTGAGAATACCATCAGCACCGCAGAGGCGTCTCTCCGGGAAGTACGACAAGAGTTAGGCACGATTGATCTGCGCAGATTGGGTGATGAAGTGCGCAAGATTGCGTTGATCCGCAACGATCGGCAGCAACGCATCGACGCTCTTCGTGGACGTGTTGAAGATATCTTGTCGCAACAGCAGTCGCTTCATGATGAATTGCAGCGCATTGCAGAGGAAGTACAAGCACATAGCACAGACCTTGCTGCGGTAGAGCAAGAAATCGCCGAAGCATCGAGTATCGTTAGTGCTCGTGATCAAGAGATCGCGGAAGCAGAGCAGCACTTGCGCAGCGTTGAGGCTCAGAGTGCTGAGCGTCTCGCCGAACTCCGAGCAGTTGAGATTCGTCTGGTCCGCCTGCAGGGAGAACAGCAGACCTTAACAACAGATGAACAGCGATTGACAAACCAAAGTCTTACAATCGATCAGCGCCGTGAACAACGTTCCCAGGAGCGTATTGATCTTGTACAGCAGCTAGAGCAGCTAGAGCAACAACGAATAGCGGATGAAGCACAGGCAGCAACGATTGTCGCTCGCTTGGCAGAAGCACGAGCACACCGCGAAGGACTTGAACTTCAAGTAAAGGGGCACGCTGCTTCGGTGCAAGAGGGCAGTGAGCAACTTCGTCGAGATAGAAAGACCATCGATACGATACTTGCAGAGCAGTATGACGGTGACGTGAAGCTAAACGAAGTTACCTTGCGCCTCGAATCGCTTGTCCGCAGAGCAACGGAGGAGTTAGACGTTACTCCAGACGAAACGCCAACCGCACCGGAATCGGACATCAGTCAGGAACAGCTACGCATTGATGTTCAGGAGCTTCGTCGAAGACTCACGTCGATGGGCAACGTTAACTTCCTTGCTCTCGAAGAACATGAGCGCGAAAATGAACGCTTGATCTTCCTGAATCAGCAGCTAGCAGATCTCACAGAAAGTGAGCGTACGCTGAACGAAACTATCGCTGAGATAAATCAGACAGCTCGTGAGAAGTTTACGGCTACGTTTACGTCGATCCGCGAGAACTTTACAGTGCTCTTCAAGATGCTCTTCAGCGAAGACGATGAAGCAGATCTTCAGATGATCGAGTCTGAAGATGGAGATCCGCTTGAGTGCACGATCGACATTACAGCCAAGCCTCGTGGCAAGCGTCCTCACAGTATAGAAATGCTTTCAGGGGGCGAGAAAACGCTTACGGCGATTGCGCTTCTCTTCGCGATCTATCTCGTGAAGCCGAGTCCGTTCTGTATCCTCGACGAAGTTGATGCTCCGCTCGATGATGCAAACATCGATCGCTACCTCAAGATCATCCGCAGGTTCGCAGAGAACACGCAGTTCCTGATGATCACCCACAATAAGAAAACGATGGAAGCTGCTGATACGTTGTATGGAGTAACGATGGAAGAGCCAGCCGTTTCAAAGGTTGTCTCAGTTCAACTTTCAGGTGCTGCAGCCTAAGCAATCACGAATAGTACAAGGATCTATCCATGAAGCGCATTACGTTGATACTTACCGCATTACTAGTAGTCGGCATCAGTCCTGCCGCTGCTCAGGAAGAAATACAGGAAGCTATCACGCTCACAGAGACAGTGCCAACAACCTTTGGAAAGGTGTGGCGTGCGATAAAGAAGTCGATGGATGAGGTGTCCTGTACAAAGACGCAGGTTGAGAAGATCATTGAGCCGATGGAGGACGGTGGACTCTACAAAGGACAGTACTTTTCGGAATTCTGTGTGCTAGCTCAGGGTGCAGATTCTACAAAG
>JBIJAX010000072.1:0-7565 GCA_044345485.1 Kapaibacterium sp. (SeqCode) | reverse complement strand
ACAATAGTGCTCCCGGTCCTTTTTCCACTTGCAGCCATGAGCATTGTGTGGATAACTACCAAGGAAGGGAAAACAGAATTGCTAAGACAACACTATAAAGCATTGCTGATAATAACTGTTACAATCCTACTCATCCAGATAGAGCACATTATCCACATTGTTGATAAGTACTAACACTCCCCACATATCCACTGGACATCGCCTCAAAATAGCCGTATCTTTGCAGTCTTTCTTCAATACTGTGAAGGCCATCGGCCATGAAGTTATCCGAATTCAAATTTTCGGTTCCAAAGAATTCAGTCGCTAAACAACCTGCAACCCCACGCGACAGTGCCAAGATGATGGTGCTCAACCGCGAAACCGGAGAAATTGAGGATAAGGAGTTCAAGGACATCCTGTCGTATATGAAGGCTGGTGACGTTATCGTTGTCAACGATACCAAGGTGTTCCCAGCGAGGTTGTTCGGGAAGAAAGAAAAGACAAACGCGAAGATCGAGGTTATGCTTCTGCGCGAACTCAAAGCGCAAGAGCGCATTTGGGATGTTCTCGTTGAACCTGCGCGGAAGGTGCGCATTGGAAACAAGATCTACTTTGACAACAATCGATTCTATTGCGAGATCATCGACAATACCACCTCTCGTGGGCGCACTGTTCGGTTCTCGTATGATGGCGACTTGCACGAGGTGATCGAAACGATAGGGCAGATGCCTATCCCCGAGTACATCAAGCGCGAACCGACGGAGCAGGACAAGCTGGATTACCAGTGTGTGTTTGCTAACCCGAACAAAGTTGGGTCTATTGCGCCCCCTACAGCTGGACTACACTTCTCAGAGAAGCTCTTGAAGGCAGCAGAAAAGAAGGGTGTAAAGATCGCTACCGTGCAATTGAACATTGGACAGGGCATATTTGAGACTATCGAAGTTGAAGATTTAACAAAGCACCGCATGTATAGCGAGTACTTTGAGATCACAAAGGACTCAGCAGACGTGATCAACAAGGCATTGAAGTCCAAGCGTAATGTCTACGCAGTTGGCTGCAGTGTTGTGCGTGCCCTCGAATCAAGTGTACTCACGAGTGGCATCGTAAAGCCAAATAAGGGTTGGACAGACAAGTTCATCCACCCACCTTATGAATTTAAGATTGCCAACAGATTCATCACGAACTTCCATCAGCCTGCTTCACCGTCGCTCCTGGTTGCTACAGCCTATGCAGGTGGAAAGGACCCGATGTTCAAGGCGTATAAGCGCGCCATGAAGAGCGGATATCGCTTGTTTGCCTATGGCGATGCCCTGATGATTATCTAACTAGGAAGCATAGACTTATGTCAGCATACGATCAATTGCTACGTGTGATGAACACCGTGGCAGATCTCGGAGCGGCCGGAGCGCTTCTTGGCTGGGACCAGGAAACATACATGCCGGATGGTTCTGTAAGCGGTCGGGCCAATCAACTGGCCACGATCTCATCATTGATCCACCATCACGTAACAAGTGCTGAGACAAAGGCACTCGTTGCAGAGCTAAAGCCCCAGCTCGAGAATCTACCAGATTCACACAGGCGAATTGTTCGCACCTTTATCCGCGATCACGACATGGCAACCAAGTTGCCTGTTGAATTGGTGGAAGAGATGTCGCATACAGCTGCGATGGCACAGGACGCTTGGAAACGGGCACGTGCAGCATCTGATTTTTCCATCTTTGAGCCCCTTCTGCATAAAACTGTCGAGTTGAAACGGCGGGAAGCTGCACTCTTAGGAGATGCAGCTCATCCGTACGACAATCTCCTTGACCAGTATGAGCCAGGGCTTACAGTTGAGCATATCACACCTGTATTCGAGCGGCTTCGTGAAGGTACTGTTCGACTTCTTGCAGAGATACAGCCGGTTCAAGATGGTGTTTCGGACGCTGTGCTCTATGCGTCATACGATAAGAATCTCCAGTTAGAGACAGCACGGCAGATCATTGCTGCGCTTGGCTTCGATTTTTCGACTGGACGCGTGGACCTATCAGCACATCCGTTCTGCACGAATTTTGGCAAGCAGGATGTTCGCCTGACGACCCGGATCAGAGAAAACGATCTGCGTTCATGTCTTTTTGGTCTGATTCATGAAGCTGGACACGGCATGTACGAACAAGGAATCGGGGAAGAGTATGAGCGCACGCCTGCAGGCCAGGGGGCTAGCATGGGCATCCACGAGTCCCAGTCGCTGTTTTGGGAAAATGTAGTTGCACGCAGTGAAGAATTCTGGCACTGGGCATTTCCAAAGGTACAGGCAGCTTTTCCAGAGCAAACAGCAGGCCTAACGCCTCGTGACTTCTACCGAGCTATCAACAAGATGCATCCGTCGCTTAACCGTGTTGAGAGTGACGAACTAACGTACAATCTGCATATCATTCTCCGGTTCGAGATCGAACGCGATCTGATTGCCGGAACAATGGAAGTTTCTGACATCCCGCGTGTGTGGAATCAGAAAATGCACGCATCACTTGGTGTAACGCCACCAAACGATGCTGAAGGGTGTCTGCAAGACGTTCATTGGTCGTTTGGTGGCATTGGCTATTTCCCGAGTTATACCCTAGGCAAGCTCTACGCTGCGATGGAATGGAATTCAATGCAGCAGCAGATACCAGATGTCAAGGATCAGATACGTCGGGGAGATTTCAAGTCTGTTCTAGGATGGCTGCGCAGCAACATTCATGAAGCGGGACGCTCAGAAACGCCGGCTGAGATCATCCAGAGAGTTTGCGGCAGAGATCTCACTGAAGTAGATTTTCTAGAACACGTCAGTGCGAAGGCACGTGATGTCTACGAAATCGCATGAGTTTGGCAAGCGGGTAGCCAAGTTTCTAACGGGCCTAACCATTTCGGAATCACTTCCAGTTGGGGTGCAGATACTCCAACCCTATGCTGACGACGAAGTATGTCGGGTTGTGCGCAAGATGTGCTCGGTGTACTATGCGTCAGGTAACTCACGACTGGCTATATGGGGAATTAATCCCGGTAGATTTGGTGCTGGATTAACAGGGTTATCATTTACAGATCCCCAGGCTTTACGGGATTCTCTTCAGATCGATAGCACGATTGAGGGACGTAGGGAAATTTCGGCGGAATTCATTCAGCTCGTCATTGAGGCCTATGGCGGACCAACAGTGTTTTACCGTGATGTATACTTGTCGGCATTGTCTCCACTGGGGTTTGTGCAGGGCGAAAAGAATCTCAACTTTTATGATAGTGCCGAATTGCAGTCAATTGTAACACCAACGATTCAATCGTGGGTTACAGAGCAGATGTCGTTTGGTTTGCGTCGGGACGTAACGATCATACTTGGAACAGGGAAACTCAAAACATTCTTTGAACAGCATGTGCAAGAGCAGTGCAAGTTCCAATCGGCGAAGTACCTTGAGCATCCACGATTTATCATGCAATACCGACGAAAGCACGTTGATGCCTACGTCGATAAATACGTGAAAACGATTCGTTCTTGTGCTAGAATTTAATGGTCTCTATCTTTGCACCCCAGCGCCAATGTAGCTCAGCTGGTAGAGCAGCTCATTCGTAATGAGCAGGTCACCGGTTCAAGTCCGGTCATTGGCTCATAAGCGCCGCTGATGTTCAAAGCACCAGCGGCGTTCGTATTTTTGGCCTCTATGCAACGCACTACGTCAATCATCATGCTGCTTAGTGCAGTCTTCACCGTCTCGTGTACTCGAGAAGCGGAGTTTGGAGATTACATTGACGAGCACACGACGCCTGTATCTGTTATCGAAGCTAGAGCAATTCCGAATAGAGGAAAGACCCTTATCGTGCGGGGCGAAATCAAGGAAGTGTGTCAGGACGAAGGGTGCTGGTTTGCCTTGTCTGATGCTCGCGGCGAGATAATTACAAGGTTCTCTATAGACGGGATAGGGATACCTGTAATGTCTGCGGGAACTGTACTTGTCAAGGGTGTTGTTCGTGACACAGTGATAGGCAACAACCATGTTCCAGAACTCCGCGCCAGGGGAGTTAAGTTCGTAACTTCGCAACCATGAAATTCGTTCTCATGCTCGGCGGCGTGCTCCTGGGAGTAGCCCTCGGGTTTATGCCACGACAGTGGCAAGTGCAGAAACCCCGATGGTGGCGCTGGCTTACCATTCTGTCTGTCATTCTCACGATTATCTTCGGCATCATGCCACCGATAGCTGGCAACATTAGAGATGTTGTAACGCAAAGTAGAATCGACAGCACAAAGGTCGTTCCCGCACTTGTGCGAAAGCTCGATGGGGGCATGCTACAAGATTCCCGAGCTGCAACGATCAGCGTTCGTGCCTCCGAGGGCACAGAATCTCTGTTATCGGGAGTCCCAACCAATACTGATGTAGTGCTAGGACTTCGCCGTGCATCAAGCGACGCGCAGTTCGACATAGTGTCTGTGTTGGAGATAGACCCGTTAATTACACTGCCATACATCATTGGGCTTGAAGAGCGCGCAAGAATTATTTTCTTTCACGTCCCAATGTCGTGGGTTGCCATTATTGCGTACTTGATCTCAATGGTGTTTGCAATACGATACATCAGGACTCGTGATATTCAGCTGGATGACATTTCGGCTTCAGCTGCATCTGTTGGGACGTTGTTCACGATACTGGCGACCGTAACAGGTTCGGTGTGGGCCAAGTTTAACTGGGGTTCATTCTGGAATTGGGATCCGCGTGAATCATCGATCTTTATTCTGCTGCTGATCTACGCGTCATACTTTCTTCTGAGGTCTGCTATCGAAGATCCTGAACGTCGTGCGAGATTGTCTGCTGTCTATTCGGTGCTTGCCTTTCTGACAGCCCCTTTCCTGATGTTTATTCTTCCTCGGCTTGTACCGGGACTTCACCCGGGAAGCGCTGACGATGCGAATGCCGGTCCGTTGTTAAGTCCAAAATCTTCAGACATCAACCTTACAAAGCAGATCGTTTTCGGACTTGCCTTGTTCTCGTTTACAATGGTCTACTTCTGGTTGATGAACATTCATATACGAACAACTCGCTTGCTGCGTCAACGCATTGCAAAAGGCCTAGAATCATGATGAAGCTTCTTACAGACTACCCAATGTACGTCGTCCTTGCTACGTCGCTGCTTATCTGGGTGGGTATCGCCCTCTATATCCAGCGTGTTGATGCACGGCTTCACTCTCTCGAATCGGAGTAACCAGTAGGTATGACCAGATCAACAAAGAAGCTCTTGATAGGCGGGAGTGCAATTGCTGTGCTAGCGTATGTTGGCTTTAGTGCATTGGGCTCAAGTTCTATAGAGTACACAAGTGTTCAACGTGCCGAGCAGCTTGGCAAAACAGTCCAGATCGTTGGAACGTGGGTTAAAGAACAAGGATCGTCCTACGATCCACAGACCAACGTGTTTCGGTTTACAATGAAAGACGAATCAGGTGCATCCGTCCCTGTTGAACTCCAAGGGGCTAAGCCGAACAATTTTGAGATCGCCGTTAGTGTTGTAGCTAAGGGGCACATGGATAACGGTACATTCAAAGCATCGATGGTGCTCACAAAGTGTCCTTCGAAGTATGAAGGACAGCCGGCAGACCAACATCCTACTGGTGCCGAGTCTTCATGATCCGAGCAATCATCATAGGTCTGGCAGTTATAGGCATCCCTGCAGCTGTATGGTTTGCAAGCCAGTACGGACAACCTGATACAGTCACCTTTTTGCAAGCTATACAACGTGCTTCTACGACGTCCGAGGCTGAACAAGCTCCAAAGGTTGTTATCGAGGTCGTGGTAACATCTGTTGAATCGGATCGTGAGATACAATGCGTCGATGGAGCGGGAACATCATTTCACACAGAGTATTCCGGCAGCGCACCCGAGGTTCCATTTGCAGCAGGACAGCAGCACAGGCTGTTAGGACACGTACACAATGGTGCCAAGCCATACTTTCATGCAACACAACGGTTTGATCGATGATAGGCCAAATAGGTATACACCTGCTTTTTGGGATAGCACTAGCTTCCACAGTGTTGTACGGAACTACGCTGCATGCACCTGCAGATGATAAGCGCATTTCGATAGCACGCTGGCTGTTCCGGATACTTGCCGGTGGACTTGTTGCAAGTGCAGCCGGGTTGATTGCGCTCATCGTCACGCATCAGTTTCAGTTTACCTATGTCTGGAATTACTCGTCCACGGAGCTTCCTCTTCACTTGCTGGTCGCGTGTTTCTACTCCGGACAAGAGGGCAGTTTCCTGCTTTGGACGATGTTCGTTGCCGTCATCGGTATCCTGCTTCAGCCGTATGCCAAACGTCATGGCTACGAGGCTCCGGTAATGCTGTTCTATGGCTTAATCCTCTCGTTTCTTACGTTGTTGCTTGTAGCCAAGAATCCGTTTGCCTACTACCATGAATCATTTGCCTCACAGGGCATTACAATAGCCGATATCCCGGCAAATGGGAAAGGTTTAAACCCGCTTCTGCATAACGCCTGGATTACGATCCACCCACCGATCCTATTCGTGGGATTTGCGTCAATGTCAGTAAGCTTTGCATTCGCAATGGCAGGTCTTGTTCGGAAGGACTATCACCGTTGGATAGATATCTCATTGCCATGGACGCTTTTTGCGACTGGAGTTCTTGGCTTTGGAATCATGCTAGGGGGCTTCTGGGCCTACGAAACACTTGGGTGGGGAGGCTTCTGGGGTTGGGATCCTGTAGAGAACTCATCATTGATACCGTGGTTGGTTGTCGTAGCACTTGTGCACACAATGCTTGTTCAGAAACGTACTCGTGGTTTAGTAAAGACCAACATGGCGTTAGCTGTACTAAGTTTTGTCATGGTGTTGTACTCCACATTTCTAACACGAAGTGGAGTGTTAGGAGATACGTCTGTGCATTCATTTGTGGACCCAGGACGTTTCGCATTCTGGATTCTGTTGCTCTTCATGGTCACATTTATCGGCATTGGGGTTACCCTTCTCATTGTTCGACGCTCAGATATGAACGTAACAAGAGAGGAGTTCGCGCCAACCACTCGTGAGTTTATGCTCTCGATAGGTTCGGCATTAGTAATGGCGAGCGCGGTATTTGTTACGATCGGAACTTCGTGGCCCGTAATCATGGAAGTGCTCGGACTTCCCAAAGTTGCAGTCGCAATTGACTTCTACAATCAGGTTCATAGAATTCTCGTTCCAGCCATCCTGATCGTAAATGCCATTTCGTTGATCATGCAGTGGCGAGATACAACTCGGAGTGTATTCCGAAGAAGAGTTCTCCGTAGCTCAATTGCGGCAATAGTAGGAACGGCTGTTCTGATCGCATTCGGTGTGCGAGAGCTATGGCCGATTGCACTCGGTTTTGGTGCTTGGTTTTCATTTGCGATCAATGTTGAAGACGGGCTCCGCATGCTAAAGGCCGGTCCTGCTTTGATGGGAGCGTATGTGTCTCATGTTGGTATTGCGCTGTTGATGTTTGGAGTCATTACCACGTCGATGTATGCAGAAACGTATCACGCCGTTCTCGTTCATGGCAAACCTGTAAACGTTGGCACCTACACGCTCACGTATCTTGGCAAAGAGCAAGTTGATAGGG
>JBIJAX010000028.1:0-30979 GCA_044345485.1 Kapaibacterium sp. (SeqCode) | reverse complement strand
AACCTACAGCAGCGAACAACGACGCATAGAGGAAGTATCCTGCGAAGAAATCAAAGATGAACATTGCGATGGCTATCCATGAGATCGTTGGCAGCACAATTCCCTGCTGAGCCAAAACATCGGTTAACCCCTGAGGGCGCATGGGTGCAGGACCACTCATACTCTGTGCCGCACTTACAGCGTCTGCCGGCACCATATCCCCGACGAACATGCCGACAAGCAAAACCAACCCAATACCCAGCACAGCCCAGATCACCAGCTGCGTAAGCCCAACGAGCCCGATGCCAACAACCTTACCCATCATCAGTTCAAAGGGCTTCACGGACGATGCCAACACTTCGATGATGCGATTGGCCTTTTCTTCCACCACCCCGCGCATCACCATTGAACCATAGAGGAAGATCAGCATGTAGATCAGGAATCCTGCGATGTATCCAACTGCAGCCGATGCTTCACTTGCATCGGCTTCGATACCCTTCTCCGTTACCTTCAGCGAGTTCACGCGAACACCGGCGTCAACTAGGTCTATAACGGATGTGTCTGCCCCCTGCTTCAAAAGCCGTGCCCGCACGATTATCGGTTCGATGTCCGATCGCACGGAACCCTCGAAGGCAATGCCCGAGCCTCCTCGCGAGTACATCAACACTTCGGGATTTTCCAATACCGTCTTAGGTATCACCACATAGGCATGGATCGTCTCGTCTTGCAGCTCCTGCTCCAGGTTCTTTATGGTACGGGCACCTGCAAGCGCATAGGAGGCCGTATCGCCGGCCACAACCTGACGTGCCAGAGAGTCCGTTGCATCAACGAAGACTACCTTGCCCTCCTGTCCTTCTCCCGACAGCACAGCAGCCAGCACGGGGACAAGAACCAGCAGGGCCAGACCGAACGGGGCTAGCAGGGTTGACACCAAAAACCACTTTGCTTTGATGCGCTTTAGGTATTCGTGCCGGATGATGACCGTAATCTTACTCATTGATAACGCTTTGGTGATAAACATGGGGGAATTTCCAGTCGGAAAAATACGTTACCCCGTGTTAGTTTTGCATGCTATACCTACGGAGTCAAGCCACATGAGCATTCTACACGAAAACCTCACATCGCAAGCCGAAGCCCTGCGTGCGCAGCGCACAGCTCTTCTTAAGGAGCACGGCGAAACAGTTCTTGGAAGCGTTACGATCGAGCAGGTCCTTGGTGGCATGCGCGGCGTACCAGCGCTGGTCTGCGACACATCAAGTGTGTCTGCCGACGAGGGCTTGCGCATTCGCAACACGCCGATCCTAGAACTCACCGACATCACACCAGAAGAAACGTTCTGGCTGCTTGTCACTGGCCAGCGCGCAAGCGCAAGCGAACTTGATGAGCTTCGCTCGATCTTCTCGAAGTACTATGCAGTACCTCAGTACGTGATCGACACGCTCAAGGCAATGCCAAAGGATTCACATCCGATGGCAATGCTCAGCGTTGGCTTGCTTGCCATGGAGCGCGAGAGCGAGTTCCGCGCTGCATACGACAAAGGCGCAGGCAAGGATGCTCTCTGGCAGTCAATGGTCAATGACTCTGTTCGCCTGATCGGCTCAATCCCTGGTATTGCAGCAGCGATCTACCGCATTCGTTTCCATGATGGCAACGTAATCGCTCCGCTTACAGACGACAATGATCTGTCGAACAACTTTGCGCACATGCTCGGCGTAAGCAACGATGCATCATGGAAGGAACTTATCCGCCTGTATCTCGTGCTGCACTCAGATCACGAAGGCGGCAATGTGAGCGCTATGACGTCGTACGTTGTGAGCTCAGCCCTGAGCGATCCGTTCTACAGCGTATCAGCTGCAATGTGCGGTCTTGCAGGCCCCCTTCACGGACTTGCCAACCAAGAGTGCTTGCGCTTTATCATCGACGTGAAGGATCAGTTCGGCGGCGTACCAACAGATGAGCAGCTCACTGAGTACACATGGAACCGTCTACGTAACGGTCAGGTTATCCCTGGCTACGGTCACGCCGTTCTCCGTGTTACAGACCCACGCTTCACAGCGTTTTATCAGTTCGCAGAAAAGCACAACCTGCAGGACGACAACGTACAGATCGTGCAGAAGATCTTCAACATCGTGCCTGGCGTACTTCGCGAGCATGGCAAGGCAAAGAATCCATGGCCAAACGTTGATGCAGCTTCGGGCTCACTACTGTACGCATACGGCATGAAGGAGTTCGACTTCTACACTGTGATGTTCGGTGTATCACGTGCAATCGGCCTCTGCTCGCAAATGGTAGTGAACCGCATGATGGCTTCGCCAATCGTGCGTCCGAAATCGCTTACACTCGCCGAGCTCTCGAAATAACAGCAGTTAGTGAACAAATAATGCGGGATCATTCAGCTTCTGAGTGATCCCGTTTTTCTTGTTATGATAGACCGACTCGCCAGCGAAGGACCGTCATTCCCGCGAAAGAACGTCATTCCCGCGAAAGAACGTCATTCCCGCGAAAGAACGTCATTCCCGCGAAAGCGGGAATCCATACCACACACCGTCCTTCCCGCGAAAGCGGGAATCCATACTACACACCGTCATTCCCGCGAAAGCGGGAATCCATACCACACACCGTCCTTCCCGCGAAAGCGGGAATCCATCATCTAGATATCTCATCCCAGAGGTCAGCCCATCCGGGATTTGCTTTCTGAATGAGCTCAATCTTCCATGCTCGATTCCACTTTTTGATGTGCTTCTCCCGTGTGATTGCCGATTGCATTGTGTCGTGCAGTTCGTAATACACCAACACCGTTACATCATATCGCGTTGTAAATCCTTGCAGAGCGTGATTACGATGCTGCCATACCCGTCGCACAAGGTTTGAGGTTACGCCAACATATAGCGTGCCGTTGCGGCCGCTGGCCAGAATGTACACTGCGGGTTGCCTTCTCTGATGCATACATTGTCCCCAGATGTTTATCCAAGGCTATGTGCATTGAGGGTACGTGTTCGTGACAGCAGCATATGGATTCCCCCCGCTTTCGCGAGGGTGACGGACACGCTTGGATTCCCGCTTTCGCGGGAATGACGGCGGTGGTGTACGTCGTTCATGTGAATACGAAAAAAGCCCGTCAAATTGACGGGCTTGCTATCTTTGTCGCTTCCCGAGGGAGGGGGCTTGGTGGACGCTACTGGATTCGAACCAGTGACCTTTACGATGTCAACGTAACGCTCTAACCAACTGAGCTAAGCGTCCTCGGGGGACGCAAATTTAGAAAAGATTTTTTGATGTATCACCTGAAAGGTTCTGCATGTCGATCATTCCATTGATCCTGGGCTTAGGCGTATTGGCCCTCATTGTTGCTGTGGTGTTCCGTCAGCGCGTGCACGCTGTTAAGATCGAAGACGGCGCAGCATCTGCTGAAGAGCTCTCGCGTCTTACCGAAATCTCAAATGCTATCGCCGAGGGCGCCATGGCCTTCCTTGGTCGTGAATACCGTGTGCTCGGATTGTTCATGGCAATCTTTGCCGTGGTGATTTTCCTTACTGTGGATCATGGTGGCCAAACGGCACTGGCATTTGTCTGCGGTGCTGCTACATCAGTGGTTGCCGGTTACATCGGCATGAAGATTGCCACAAAGGGCAACGTCCGCACCGCATCTGCTGCCCGCGTATCGCTGCAGAAGGCATTCTCGGTAGCCTTTGAATCAGGCGCTGTGATGGGCTTTGGCCTTACGGGACTTGCAGTTGTTGGTCTTATCCTTGTCTGGCTGGGAATCGATGCTATCCTTCCAGGAATTAGCCGCGAACTTCAAATGGAAATCCTCTCTGGCTTTGGCCTCGGTGGATCTGCTGTTGCACTCTTTGGTCGCGTAGGCGGCGGTATCTACACCAAGGCTGCCGACGTTGGCGCTGACCTTGTGGGCAAGGTTGAAGCAGGTATCCCTGAAGATGACCCTCGTAACCCTGCGGTTATTGCTGACAACGTTGGTGATAACGTTGGTGATATTGCAGGCATGGGCGCAGACCTCTTTGGTTCAGTAGCAGAATCAACATGCGCCGCCCTTGTTATCGGTGCAGCTGGTTACGGCGTTACTGGAGGAGACAATCTTAATGTGCTGCTCTTCCCAATGCTCGTAAACGGTGTGGGTATCGTTGCTTCGATTCTTGCACTGCCATTCATCCGTGCAAAGAGCGAGGAAAAGGTTGAGGCTGCTCTCAAGAATGCACTGATCCTTTCTACGATCTTCATGCTTGCTGCACTCTACCCAATCACCATGTGGGCCTTCGGCGACACAACGTTTACCGTCTCGGGCATTCCGGTTACGGCAATGGGAGTGTTTGTGGCACTTGCAGCTGGCTTGGTTTCTGGACTCCTCATCGGTTTGGTAACTGAGTTCTATACATCACACCGCTACAAGCCAGTGCGCGAAGTTGCTGATGCATCAAAGACGGGTTCTGCTACGAACATCATCTATGGTCTGGCACTCGGATACAACTCAGCTGTTCTTCCGATGCTTCTCATCGCAATCTCTGTTGTGATCGGCTATGTGTACGCTGGCATGTATGGCATCGCACTTACAGCAATTGGTATGCTCGGTACGATTGCAGTTGGTCTTACGATTGATGCCTATGGTCCAACGTCCGACAATGCTGGTGGTATCGCTGAAATGGCAGAGATGGGCAAAGACATCCGCAAGCGCACAGATGCGCTCGATGCAGCAGGCAACACAACAGCTGCTATCGGCAAGGGCTTTGCTATCGGATCTGCAGCTCTTACATCGCTTGCTCTTACAAGCGCCTTTATCACGCGCGCAGAGGGTGCTCTCGGCAAGGAACTTAGCCTTGAGCTTACAGACCCACACGTTCTGGCAGGTTTGCTTGTTGGAGCAGCTCTTCCATTCGCATTCTCAGCAATGACGATGAAGAGTGTAGGCAAGGCGGCATTCGCCATGATCGAAGAAGTGCGCCGTCAGTTCCGCACCATTCCAGGCCTTATGGAAGGCAAGGCAAAGGCAGATTACGCCAAGTGCGTGGATATCTCCACAGCCGCTTCTATCAAAGAGATGATCGCTCCAGGTCTGCTTGTGATCATTTCGCCCCTTCTCGTAGGCTTCCTGTTTGGCGTGCAGATGCTTGCCGGACTTCTCATCGGTTCGCTCATCGTAGGTGTGATGCTTGCTATCTCCATGGCAAACTCAGGTGGAGCATGGGATAACGCAAAGAAGTACATCGAAACAGGTGTTCTTGGTGGCAAGGGTTCCGACACGCACAAGGCTGCCGTTGTTGGTGATACTGTTGGCGATCCATTCAAGGACACATCTGGTCCGGCACTCAACATCCTTATCAAGCTCATGGCCATCATTTCCCTTGTTTTCGCTGCAGCATTCGCAACGAATGGCGGGATCCTGATTCGATAATTCTATGGCCCCGGGATATATCCTGGGTGATAAAGAAGTAAAAGGGGCGCAGCATGCTGTGCCCCTTTCTTTTTTGGGGGAACAAATAGCCCCCTTGCATCGTTATCTGCATTTGGTACAACAATTTATCTGCACACCATGAAGCTCATTGCAATCCTTGCTGCGCTCGCGCTCTCTATTGGCCATACTGTGGCTGCTCCTGTTCAATCTGTTGGTACGATCACAGGATCCATTCGTAACGCTGTTACTCAAGAGCTGGTCGTTGGCGCTACCGTCAAACTCGAAGGCACAAAGCTTGGCGCCTATACAAACACCAAGGGCGAGTTCACGATCAAGAACATCCCTCCAAAGTCGTACACGGTTGTTGTTTCTGCCGTTGGGTTCAAGGGTAAGTCACTCTTCAATGCTGTAGTTACTTCTGGCAACGTTGTGAGTCTGTCGATCGACATCGAGCCTGATCTTACAAAGGCGGGATCGATCGACGTAGAGGTTCGCTCCTTCGGGAAAAGGTCTGAAACGCCCCTTTCCGTGCAGAGCTTAACCACCGAAGAAATTCGTAGCAATCCGGGCGGCAACTTTGACATCTCGCGTGTGCTTCAGGCACTGCCGGGTGTAGGGGGCGCAACAGGCGGAGCTGGCTTTCGAAACGACATCACGATTCGCGGTGGTGGACCGAGCGAAAACGTGTATTACCTCGACGGAATAGAGATTCCACAGATCAACCACTTTGCCACACAAGGTAGCGCGGGAGGTCCGGCAGGTATTCTTAACGTCTCCTTCATCGAGGATGTTAACCTGAGCTCGTCGTCATTTGGGAGCGGCTACGACAATGCCCTTTCGTCGGTAATTGCAATTAAGCAGAAAGATGGCAATAGCGAGAAGCTCCAAGGTAACCTGCGCGTGAGTGGTACTGAAGTAGCGGCAACAGTAGATGGTCCAGTTTCCGAGAACACAACCGTTATCGCGTCTGCGAGGAAGTCGTATCTCGACTTCTTGTTTGCAGCCATCGACTTGCCGATACGCCCGAACTACTGGGACTTTCAGTTCAAGACCACGACCAAGATCGACAACAAGACTACGTTGAACGTTATCGGAGTTGGGGCCATCGACGTGTTCCGCTTCGGCGTACCGCGTGAGACCTCACTGGAAAAGGAATACGTGTTGCGAGCAGCCCCTTCTGTTGACCAATGGAACTACACCATCGGCGCATCTCTTCGCAAGGCGCTTGATAACGGACAAATCTTTGTCTCGCTCAGCAGAAACATGTTTGACAACAAGCTTCAGCGTACCAAGGAAGCACGCGCCGGCAATCCGGCAGAAAAGGTCTTTGATGTCTCTTCGCGTGAGATCGAGAACAAATTCCGTCTTGAGTACACGCAGGTAGCAGATGGTGTCTCCTACAAGACGGGCGTTCAGGCTCAGTACGTGAAGTACACGAACAACACCTTCAATAAGCTCAACGATTTTGTGACGTTGAATTTTAACTCGAACATCGACTTCTTTAGGTACGGTGTGTATGCGGATGCAACAACGAGCTTCCTCAATGACCGACTGCGAGCTACTGCTGGCATTCGTGCTGATGGCAACACGTTTATGGAAACCGGCAACGACATCTGGCGCACCATCTCCCCTCGCGCTGCATTGTCGTTTATCGTTGACTCTTCATGGAGCATCAATGCAACGGTGGGGCGGTACTACAAGATTCCGCAGTATCCGATCCTCGGCTATCGTGATGCAAACAGCAACCTCGTAAACACTGGAGCATCGTACATAGGCACAACGCACTATGTGGCTGGTGTGGAGTATATGCCAGAGCCAAGTATACGTGTAACGATGGAAGGCTTTTACAAGCTTTACGACGGTTATCCTATCTCTTCGCTTGACGGAATCTCACTTGCAAACCAAGGAACAAACTTCGGCATCATCGGCAACGAGCCTATTGTTAGCTCAGGTAAGGGGCGAGCATACGGCGCAGAATTGTTCTTCCAGAAGAAGCTAACGGAGAACTTCTTCGCAACGATCTCGTACACACTGTTGTACAGCGAGTTCACAGGTCTTAACTCTGACAAGTACATCCCATCTGCATGGGACTTCCGTCACCTCATAAGCGGCATCGTTGGCTACAAGTTTGGCGAGGGCTGGGAGTTTGGCGGGAAGATCCGTTATGCAGGGGGCTCGCCCTATACAGCGTACGATACAACGGCATCTCGCAGACTGTTCATCCTCAACGGGTTTGGTCAGCTTGACTTTGCCCGCCTGAACGAAGAGCGCCTGCGTGCATTCCGTCAGGTAGATGTACGAATCGATAAGAAATGGTCTTTTACATCGTGGTCGCTAGACCTCTTCATCGACGTCCAGAACGTCTTTGCCTTCTCCCTCGATGCTCCTGCTCAGTACTCCTTTACTCGTACGGCAGACAATGCAGACTGGGCAAGCACAGACGGCCAGCCCGTGCGGCCCGACGGTTCAAACGCAACAGCAGTATTTATCGACAATTCCTCGACGTTGGTAACCCCAACGATAGGAATCATCATAGAATTCTAAAAAAGCCCCTTGCCAGTTTCGGCGCGAGCAGTATTTTTGCTCGCTTCCTTAGCTCAGCTGGTTAGAGCAACTGACTCTTAATCAGTGGGTCCGGGGTTCGAGTCCCCGAGGGAGCACACAAAACTCAAAAGCCTTCGTTTCGAAAGAAGCGAAGGCTTTTTTGCGATTACGGGACTACTTGAATACGAAATACGGTATACGACCGTTCGCAATGTGACTTCCTGAAACAGATTGACAGTCGTTGAGTGATGTTCCTTCCAACTGTTGACAGGTAGAAGCTAATCCTAACTCTGGTTTACACGGGTGTTGCAATCTCTGGATATATCTAATCGGACCCCTACTTCTCTTTGACTACGTCTATGATGCGCAGACCGAGATTTACAACTACGTCAGCATACTTTACAACCGGCAATGCATGCACTCTGCTATTGGATACATCTCGCCAGATAAACTCGAGCAACACCTACCCTCTTACACAGCGCGACAAACCACCCTGTCAACTTTGATCGGGAGAGTTCATCATACATACCTTTGCATAAGAAATTCCTCCTCGCACTCCTCCTCGCTACATGTACGATGCAGGCACAGCAACCAGACCTGAGCTCGCTCAACTAGGACGGCAGAATCGTCTACGAGTGCAACTCGATCAAGAGTAAGGGGCTCAAAGAAGTCTCGCGCTACATTTCAGATGGAGCACGAACAGTGGATGTCGGAACGCAAGCATCAATGGTCTTCATGCCGTGGTCGCCACTATCATCTTTACACAACAATGATGTCACTGCAGATGATTGGTTCGTAGTTTAGAATTCGCTGGTCGCTCATACTAACCTGATCAGTTTACATTTGGAGATTTAGAACGTGGTTGCAGGCCGTGAAGAAACAACCAATAGGATTCATGAGTTAGATGTTCTAAGGGGCGTAGCGCTTTGTGGGATATTTCTCGTGAATATGGTCGACTTCAGTGGATCTGCGCTCAGAGTGGGGACTTTTGCTGCGCGAGGAACGGCGGTCGATCAGATTGTCGATCTGGCGATCGCCTGTTTTGCTCTGACGAAATTCTATCTGCTCTTTAGCTTCCTCTTCGGGGTCGGCTTTGCTGTGCAGATGCAGCGAATGCAGCAATCCGGACGCCCATTTCTGCGACTATATCTTCAACGGCTAAGTGTATTGCTGCTGATCGGTCTTACGCATTCGATCCTCGTCTGGGACGGTGACATTCTGCGACTCTATGTGCTTGCCGGCGTTCTGCTACTGACGTTGCGAAACCAGCCCTCTAGGATGCTCTTGCTGATAGCAGGAGGCATTGCTCTTGCAGGAGCTGCCTACTTCAGCTGTGTTCCAATTGAAGATGCAAGCACGCTGACGTCACCGGCGAGCGTAAGTGCATACTCGTCAGGCACATATGTTGATGTTGTCATGCTCCGTGCTTCGGAACGATCCATTGTGGATATCCAGATCCCGATGGTCTTTACAATGTTCCTAGTCGGACTGGTTGTAGGACGTGAAGACATCCTCTCGAACATTCGCAATCATGAGGTCTTTCTCCGCCGCGCATGGAAGGTGGCACTGCCCCTCGGCATCATTGGATCATTGGCATTGCTGGTTGGCTACATCACATCGAATCCTTTATTCGTGAGTCTCAGCATACATGTAGGAGCCCCCTTGCTCAGCTTTGCCTACTTTGCACTGATAGTTCTCAACGCCCGACGTCTGCGGCTGTTTGCCTATGCCGGCCGGATGGCCCTTACTAACTACCTCATGCAATCGGTAGTTGCTACGACGCTGTTCTACGGGTATGGATTTGGACTATACGACCAGTTCTCGGCAACAGTGTCAACATTCCTTGCCTTACTCATTCTCGCCGCACAGATCGCCCTAAGCAAGATGTGGCTGTCACGCTATCCCATGGGACCGATGGAATGGGTCTGGCGCAGGCTGGCAGGAGTAGGAAGATAGGCCCCTCACCACCAAGCGTACTGGCGGGATTTGAGGAGACTATCGCTGTTCAACGTGGCAAGAAGATGGGTAGGCCAACCGGCAGCTGGATTGAGCGCGATTCACATCTCAATGCTCGACTCACATCCGCATCCAGCCTTAGCACGCATTGCAAACCCCATCACGACCAGCGTGGTTGTTCTTTGACGTTAACCCAAGACAATCTAGAAACCTAAGATTGGCAGCCCCTGTCTAACAAACAGTTTGTACGAAATTGTTACAATCGTCCGCGGAGAATCTATGAGTCCAAAGATCAATCGCGTGCTTTATGCAGGCTTCATTGCAATGAGCACATTCATGCTCTACAAGTCTGATTACGTAACCGCTGCCTCCAACATGGGTATAGCCCTTGTGTTTGACCCATTCGATCCGAAACAGGAATGGAAACAACGTCCACTTTGGCAGCGTGCGTGGCTTATCATTCACCTTGCAATTGTGGCAGGACTGTTCGGACTAGGCCTTGGGTTAGACGACCGCCCGTGATCGGGCCAACCACTGCATGTTGTTGAAGCGAGCTGAGCAGCGGCATACTGCTCCGTATCTTTCTTCTTCATCGTCATTCGCAAGGGTACATCATGACCATCGCTGAACGTCTGAAATTGATCGAGCACCCCGAAGGGGGCTTCTATCGCGAGTATTATCGGTCGTCGATCACGGTACCCACAGCGGGCGGACCTCGCAGTGCTGCAACCTCGATCTGGTTTTGCCTGCCTGTTGGCGTGGTGTCGCATTTGCATCGCCTTGCAAACGACGAGATCTGGTACTGGCATGAGGGTGGGCCTGTGATCGTTCACATCATTCATCCTGACGGACGTTACGAGCAGGTTGAGTTGGGGGCACATACACACACGTATGCAGCTGTGCTACCCGCAGGTACATGGTTCGGCGCAGAATCTGTTGGATCAGACGTGCTCGTCTCGGCGATGGTTGCGCCAGGGTTTGACTTTGAAGATTTTGAGCTGGCTGAGCGTGATAAGCTTACTGCGCTCTATCCAGATCATGAAGAGACTATTCGTCGGCTCACAAAAGAAGCGCATTAATCTTGTGATACAACAATTGTTGTTACGATTGCGTGCATTACATCTATGAAGAATCACCTACTGTGCATCCTACTTACAGTAGTTTTTGGTGCATTATGCACTTGCCAACTCGTCGGTCTACCAGATAGCCTTAGGTGCGAGATGGCATCCGACGTTCGACTGCTTGGGGCTATTGAGCTTCAGGGTATAGAATCAATGGTGCCAACTACTGAGGTAACGCCGGTCATCCATGAGCCGTTGGATGTTATAAAGCAACGTCGCAGCATACAGCAGCATGATAGCAGTGACGTTGATTCTATGCTTCAGACTTTTGAAGTACCGTTGCCTAGCATTACATCGTATGATGTTGCTACAAGTACAATCAATCCTCCGGACAACACAATGGCGATAAACACACAAGGGCTGCTTGCTTGTGTGCAGTATTAACAGTCGTGTTGTTGTAATGGATACGAACGGCGTACGAGGAGCAGACAGATCACTCGATGCCTTTTTTTCCGGATCGCTTTCGTCGCCGCCGCTCAGTAGATTTCTCTGCGACCCTCGAGTAGTGTTCGATGTATTTGCACGCCGTTTTTTTGTGACAGCAATAACGTGCGAAGGAAAGTCAACAACGTCACAGATCGTGCTTGCAGTCTCAAAATCTGAGAACCCTTTAGACGGCTGGTGGGCATATCAGGTTCGGCCATCCCAGCTAGCTTCAAATGCCCAATCCGTATGGTTTGATTATCCGCAGTTTACAACAACAGAGTCAGCTTTGTTTATTACTGCCAACCTCTTTGACAACACGGGTAACTATGCACAGTCATTTGCAATGGAGCTCAAGAAGCAGCCCCTTTTGAGCGGAATGCAGCCTAGCACAACAGATCTAACGCGATATCTGCAGCTCGATAATGATCCTTACTCAATCTATCCTGTTCCTGGAACCAGCGATGCATCTAGCAATCGTGCAGTCCTTATCTCCAATGGGTTCGGGAGTTCTGAACGGTCATCACTTGATGTCTATGAGTTCACAACATCCGCAACATCTGTAACACAGGTTTCTACTTCGCGAGTAAGCGTTCCTCCATTTCAGCCACCCGGTTTTTCTCAACAGCCTTCATCGAACGTCCTGCTTAGCTGCTTTGATCAACGCGGAGCAAGCGCCGTAATGACGGCCGATAAGATTCACTATGTCTATACAGTCAGTGGTCCCGGCGGACGTTCAGCGATCAGGTATGTTATTCTGGCACGCGTAAATGGAAGGTGGCGCGCGTCCTCATCAACACTTATCTCTCGAGCGAATCTCAATCTAGCCTATCCATCAATAGCGGCTGTTCCTTCATCCGCAGGAACAGCAAGATTCATCCTGACGTACACATTCGCAGGTGCAAATGAAAACCCTGGTATCGGCTCCATTATTCTTGATTCGGCGATGCGCGCATCAGAGGAGATCCTGATTCGAAGGGGCGATGGGCCAGTAGATTTTCAGTCAGTGTTTGAATATGGTCGCTGGGCAGACTACACTACGTCCGTAGCGGATGTTTCGAGCCCTACTCCCGGTGTGTGGACATTTGCCCCGTATGGCAATCGAAATAGGTCATGGAACAATGCCTTATCACGGATTCGCATTCCGAACACGACAACCTCGGCCGTTAACCATGAGGATATTGTGACAGGCCGACTAGAGATCTTGCCCACGCCATTTCTGAATGATGTTGCAACACTTCGATATACAACAGATCGCACGCAACACGTTGCTCTTAGCATTATGTCACTCAGCGGAGTTGAGTATGCAAAGGTATATGCTGACATTGCACTTCCCGGTACAACAACAATCCAGTGCGATGTAAACCACCTACCAAGCGGGGTCTATGCTGTCACTCTCCATTCAGCAACGGAAACACAGGCTCGTTTGTTCATCAAGAGATAAAGCACTAGAAAGGTCATCTGGGGCTATGTATAGATCTAGTAGACAGATAGATTAGAAATGAAGACCGTAGGCCAGGTTATGCCTGCTCTTTCGCCTCCACCAGTGTATAAACAACAAGCCCCCTGCTATGAGGGGGCCTGTGATTCAGCTTCAAACTGATTGCATGTACGTTTCGGATTACTTCGAGTCCTTCATCGCCATGGTGTAGACCACCAAGCCAAATCCAATCTTGTTCACGGCATCGCCGATGTTGTAGATGAGATCCATGTTGGAAGGTGCAATTCCAGTACCGCTCAGCAGGTTGCCTGGAAGCAACATATATCCGATCGGATAAATAGCCCAACCCACAAGAGTAAACCAGCGTAGCTGTGTGAAGGCTGCCCTTACGGCCGAGTTATCGGAAGCTGTTGCGAGCTTCTTCGCCTCTCCTGAGTATATTTCCCAGATGATAGCAGCCCATCCGATTGTTGAAATCGTACCCCACATAACATTCGAGGCTGGCTGAACAGCTTCACCCATGTAACCTGCCACGAGCATCACAACAGATCCTGCGATAAGGCGCCAGAGCATGCCAGAGGAGGCACCTGCAGGGCGGAGAAGGAGATAATACTCAATGCACATCAGCGGAACAGTAAGCGTCCAATCGATGTACCGGAACTGAGTTGGCGAAGTGCCCGTCTCCAGCCAAACACCGCGCATGTAGAAGTAGTGCACCGCTGCGATCATGGTGATCAACCCGGAGATCAGCAGTGATGTCTTCCACTTATCTGCGACGCGAGCTCGCTCGAAGAAGAAGAACACCGAGGCGGCGAACATTGCCATGTAGCCGGTGAAGAATGTAAAACCTATGTAGTCATTTGCACGCAGGGTGCTAGCTTGCGCACCGTCTGCAGCCATCGCTATCCCTGTGCCCGTAATGGCAAGGAGAGCAACCATAAAACTACGCTGTAGGGTCTTGGACATAGTGTCCTCCCTTATGAACAAGTGAAACCTAATCTGCCGTTATTCGGCGCATCGTCTGGCCGTAATCAGAGAGGGCGGCTGGACGATACATCGAGGTCTGACTGTTCTATTTCCGTGCGTGGAGGCTGATTGAATGCGAGTGCAGAATGTCCGATCGAACGTTTCGTTCCAAAGACAAGAACTATAACGTTTTGGAGTTAGTTCCCAACCAATCTAATAAATATGATTGTAAACTTTTCCATTTGGAGACACATATACGAGTCTGCTCCAGGATTCATTGCATAAGAGATAGATTCCGCTCGAGAAGGTCTGTAGTTCGGCAGAGCTTACAATGCGCCCAGCGGAGCTCCCATCGAGTCGAAACACGTCGCAAGGTAGTAGTAATACCGACGATTCGCTTGTAGTATCGAACACTGAAGATAGGCTGCTCTGAAGCTCCCTAACAATGCCGGCGGCAACTGCGATCGGATTGGAAGGGATCGAATTGGTTAGCACCGCTATGCTCGCACGCAGAGAAGGGATCCAAAAGATCACTGACGAATAGCCCCGTATCTCGCCAGAATGCCCAACGATGCGTTCACCGCCAACTCGCTTTTCGCTAATACCAAGACCATAGCTGTTCGGTCCGCCAAAGGCCAACAACTCGGACATTGAGGCCTCTGTGAGTATCGCTCCACGGAAGAGTGCATCATAGAACTGGACCATTTCAGCCGCAGTAGCCATCACAGCACCAGCGGCCCAAGCTCCACTCCATTCGCCGTTCATCGGATTACTCGATGCATCGCGTCCACCCATCCACCTATGAGCGAGTTCACCCATCACTGGCTCATCGGGGAACAACCTTACGGAATCCAAGGACAGTGGGTCGAAGAGCTCACGACGGAAGAGCTGCATCAATGGTTGCCCCGAGACCTCCTCAGCAATAATCCCAGCAAGGAGATAATTTGTATTGCAGTAACTCCATGAATTGCCAGCATCGAACTGTTTCTCAGGGATAAATGATAGGAGTTCACGGGGCTTCCAAATCCTCGAGAGGTCTGCCAACGTTGAATCGCGGTATCGTTGCAGCGAGTAGTCGCCGAGTCCGCTCGTGTGATTCAAAAGCTGGCGCACTGTAATAGCCCCATCGATAGATGGCTGCTGCGGGAACCACCTACCTATCTGAGTATCGAGGTCAATCAATCCCTGCTCCTGCAGACGCAACAATGTGATCGCAGTGCATGTCTTCGTATTACTGCCAATTCCCAGAACCATCTCAGCAGTCATCGGACGCCCAGCATAGGACAATCCGGCAGCCCCCTGCCAAACTTCCCCACCAATCATGACGGCGGCGGATACTCCCTGAATCCGTTCTGCTTTCTGAACTGAGTCGATAGAACGTTGAAGACGGACGCGGAGGTCGGCGTCGATGGCTGACATCCGAGAGCACATCAGGAACAATCCTGCTACAAGGACCAGTAGTCGCATGGACCCTCCTTACATCGACTGGTACAGTGGCACGATCTGGTGTGGCATGTTTGTCACAAGCCCATTGACGCCCAAAGAAACTACATGGTTTAACTCTTCAGCGGTATTGACTGTATAGACACCAGTTGGAATCCCAAATTGACGGCACACGCGCATGATTGATGGATTTAGCTCTTCGACAGAACAACCAAAGCCGTCGGCCCCACAATCACGCACAACACGTGCCGGCGACCGTGTATCGCCGGGGACATTTAGCGCCAGAGTCGGAAGTGTGGGCAGTACGGAGCGTACAAATGCAATCGCAGTATGATCGAATGACGAGAACAGACACATATCGAGCATCGATGTCGAGCGAAGCATGTCTATAAGTTCGAGTGTTTCGGCCCGTGCTGCTGGCGAATCGGGCCTCGGCTTGATCTCAAGATTCACGTAAGCCCTGCCGCGGACTAGCTCGAGAACATCCATCAGTTTAGGAATGCGTTCACCTGCAAAAGAAGAGCTAAACCAAGAACCTGCATCGAGCTGCTGCACATCATGGAGAGACAGCTCACTGATGGCGCCGCAACCGTTCGTGGTTCGCTCCACCGTATCATCATGGAACAAGACCATTTCATGGTCGCGGGTATACTGCACATCGATCTCAATCATCGGTGTACCGCACTCAAGAGCGAGTCGGATGGCAGAGATCGTATTCTCTGGTGCAATACCCGATGCCCCTCTGTGGGCGCAGATGATAAATGAGTTTTGTTCGACGAACTCTCTAAACGACATCATGCTGTGAGCTCCATTTGACATACAAACATCGCAACACAAAGGTGATATCCTGCAGGGGTATTGCCATAATCACAGAGATAAAATTTCTTATTGTCTGCTTGCGTTATGGTAGGTATGTTCCCATCTGGTTGCGATTTGCATTTAATAAACAATGTCAGCAATGTTCAACAACCATTGGAGAATGACTATGCACGTACTGATACGTGGTCTGTTCATCACTGCCGTCTTCGCAGTTGCCAGCACTATCGCGGCAGCACAAGGCGTGGTACTTAGCGGAAATGTTACTACGCCGGGTGGCGTGGCAGTTCCAGGCGCAACCGTGCGCCTATCAGCAAAGGGCTCAGGCGTTTCGAAGGGGGCCTATACTGACACTCGTGGTCGGTACTCGATCAAAGGTGTAGCAAGCGGAACATATACGGTGACGGTTACCGCTGTTGGCTATCTAACCAAGGTTGTTGAGGACGTGCAAGCAAATGGAAATAGGCTTGATATCACCATCAGTGAAACGTCTATCGACATGGATGTGATGGTTGTCACAGCCTCACGTACTCTTCAGAAAGCATCAGAGGCCCCTGCGTCGGTTACGGTTGTTGAACCTCGCGCTATTCGTGAGGCTCCGAAGACGAACCCTACCGAGCATATTCGTGGCCTAGCCGGCGTTGACTACGCCCAAACAGGTATCTCGCAGCAGAGTGCTACTGTTCGCGGGTTCAACAATGTCTTCAGCGGTTCACTTCTTACGCTTACCGACTACCGTCCGGCAGGCGTTCCAAGCTTGCGCGTTAACGTTGGGTACTTTGTGCCTGCCTCAAACGAAGATATCGACCGCATGGAACTCGTGCGCGGCCCGGGCTCTGCACTCTACGGTCCTAACGCTTCATCTGGTGTTTTGAACATCATTACTCGCTCGCCATTTGCTTCGAAGGGCACAACACTTTTCGTTGCTGGTGGAGAACAAAGCCTGATTAACGGTGGCCTGCGTCATGCAGGAACTCTCAGCGACAACATCGGCTACAAGATCTCGGGTCAGTACTTTTCAGCAAACGACTGGAGATACAATGATGACACGCTCGATGTGCCATTCAGAGACGATTCGACCGTGACACGCAAGAATACCCACGAACGCTACAATGTAGACGCCGGGGTTTACTACAACATGGGCGAGAACACAACTATTCAACTGACGGGCGGTATCTCAGAAGCCATTAACACGATCGAAATGACTGGTTTGGGCGCAGCAAATGGGCGCAACTGGCGGTACACCTATGTTAACGCACAGATCACATCAGGTGATTTCTTCGCACAGACATTCTACAATAAGAGCGATGCCGGTGGGACATTTTTCCTCCGGACTGGCAACCCAATCGTAGACAAGTCCGATCTGCTTGGTGCTCGCCTTCAGAATGCGTATCGTCTTAATGACGACATCCGCTTCACGTACGGCGCCGACTTTTTCGCGACAAACCCAGTTACGGAAGGTACGATCAACGGTGTTAATGAAAACAACGACAACTACAATGAAGTTGGCGCATACCTTCAGGGCGACTGGAAGATCACTTCAAAACTCTCTGCACTTGCAGCTATCCGCGCAGACCGTCACTCCGTTATCAACGAAGCTGTATTGTCGCCTCGGGTTGCATTGATGTACAAACTTGATGATAACAGCTCGGTTCGTGCGACATACAACACGGCCTTTAGCAATCCAGGAACAAACGACCTCTTCCTCGATCTTCTTAGTGCTCCCGATGCCTTTGGCTTGGGCAGAGCAAACCCAGCTTGGGGTGTGGGGGTTTGGGGTGCATCTGCTGGGCGCAATGGTTATACGTTTAACCGCACCGGCGGCAACGTTAACTTTATCACGCAGTTTGACCCAAGTCGGAGCAACTGGATTGGCCTGAACAACGCTTCTTCTGGTGGCGTTTGGCAGACGGTCACGCAGATCATCCTTCCACAGCTCGAAGCTCAAGCACCTGCAAACTTGCGTCCACTTCTTCGCCCGTTCCTTACAGGAATCCCTGCTCCGCAGAACATCAAGGGCAATCTCGCATCGCTAAATCCAACGACAAGGACGTTTATTCCTATGCGTCCTGAAGATCTTCAGGACGTGGACAAGCTTCGTCAGACCAATACACAGACGATTGAGCTTGGCTATCAAGGGAAGGTCACAGACAAACTTCGCATTGCCATCGACGCATACCATTCAACGGTAACAGACTTCGTGTCGCCACTGCGCGTTGTTACACCAAACGTATTCCTTGACGGTGCTTCTGCAGCTGCATATATCCAGCCCCTTCTCACAGGTGCTCTCGTGCAACAAGGTATTCCGCAGGCAGAAGCTGAAGCTCTTGCTGCACAATTTTCAGGCCTTATCGGTGGTGCATATGCTCAGGTACCTGTAGGAACCGCCTCGCCAAACGAAACTACACACAAGGGCGACATCCTTCTTGCATATCGCAACTATGGTGAACTTTCGTACTACGGCAGCGATGCTGCGTTCACTTATGAAGCATCACCATCGTGGTCAGTATCTGGGTCTCTTTCATACATCAATCAAAACACGTTCACTGGTGCTGATCTGGGCGATTCAACTATTACCGATGTTATCGCACTCAACGCTCCGAAGTATAAGTCGTCGCTTGGCATCTTGCACCGCAATTCATCACTTGGCCTTAGCGTTGGTCTCCAATGGCGCTGGGTAGATGGATTCTACATGAACTCAGGCGTCTATGTAGGAGATGTTAATGCATATCACATGATGGATCTTACTGCTCAGTATGTGATTCCAGGTGTTGATGGACTTAGCTTCAACTTGTCGGCTACAAACCTCCTCGACAATCGCGTTCAGCAGTTCATAGGAGCTTCTACTGTTGGGCGCCTAGTACAAGGTCGCCTTACATATAACTTCTAATCACGTTGTTAGGTCGGAAAATGCAAAGCCCCCTCGCTAGAGGGGGCTTTTTATTTCTGCATATGCACCCGCTCGCTCGAGTGCTACAGACCACCGTAAGTCCTAGAAATGAGAAGGTTATGCACCGAATTGGCGCAGATGATGGTCTATATGTTTATAAAGGAGATTGTTCCACTCGCGAGACGACAAAGCGCCTAGAGTAATCTGTTCACGTCCTTCAAAGGCATTGCGGCCAAGCGCGGCGAGCTCGTGAATACGTTGCAATAGTCGCTGTTGATTGTCTACGAACACCGAATCTGGAGGCATGATAAACTCTGGTGCAGTTGCCAGGTTCTTCTTATACGGCACCTCATTCGTAAGTGTCTGTTTGAAGAACAAACGCAGCAATGCACGCATAATCAGGGGTGGCTTCTTCGTGTTGATTCCGAGTGCCTGTTCATAAGGGATGCAACAATGAGCCATCATTTGCGCAGCGTTCATTGTGCCCCAAAGCGGCGCCTTTGATGGGTCAATACTCTCGATTCGAGCGCACAACTGGGCTACAGATTCTGGCGCCCAGATATCGGGATAAGCCATTGACACTCTCCTACATTTATTCTGTTGATCAACGTTAGCTTTGCATGCACTCAGCCTTGACTTGCCATGAAGATACCAATAACGTTTACTACTCGCTGCTACCACGCTTCTCGCCGGATTAGCTGGTGATGCGGCACCATCCATAGAGCCAAGCACCGAAGAGCGCTATCGCAGGCCAATCATCGGCACCATTGTTGCCGACGACAATGAGATATCAACAAATCCCATTGCCATTACAAAGGACAACCCTATACTTTCATGGGAAACCATCAACGGGCAGCCCCACGTTCTCGTAACGACATGGACGGCATAGGACACATCGTATGTATAAGGCCAACAAGCCGCAGCGAAGTACGATATCTGGGTAACTGTAATTCCAGAACTTCAGCAGTGGTGGAAATCCAAGTACGATGGCCGAACATCTACCGTGCTCCGGTTGGAGCAGCTACTTGGTCATAGCGCTGGCAGAAAGAAATCGAAGTTTCTGTCTATGTGGGTAAGGCCAGAAGACATGTTCAGACCAGCCCGCGACAATGAAATTACCGATAATACGGCTGGCCCCGAACTCCCCCCGCAGGCAGATTCTGCTTATCGCAACTGGTTTAACAGTAGCAGCATCTAATCATATTATTCCAAGACAGCCCCTTGGACTCACCTTGGCTACACCTACTACTGAAACGGTCATTACGGCGAACAGAGTCTCAGCGAGTTTATCGTGCGCAAAGGGGCAAGTGTAGTTGCCCACTCGGTGATGCCAACATCAACATTTCTGCAGCAATAGTGTAATAAGTAAACGGCCGAGGCAGCTACTGCCCCGGCCGTTGATACAATTGTCCGATTTCTAGATCGCGCTGCCTTACTTGGCGGCCTTGCCTTCTGCAATTGAGGCCTGGTTGTACGGCGTGATCAGCTTCTTGAGTGCACCTGCTGCCTTGCGAGCTGTAGCTGCATCCTTCTTGAATTTCGAATTATGAGCGGCTGTGAATTCGCCGAAGAGGCGAACCATTTCTTCGTAGAGTTCCTGCTTTGACACTGCAATGTCTCCGGATTAGAGTGAATAGATATTCAATGTTAGCGTTCAGCATCCAGTCTGCCAAAGTTTTTTTCGATGAGAGCCATTGTGGACAAATAGCTTGTCCGAAAATCACTGTTTTGTCGATGGCTAAACTGGTACATACCGGAGATGTTTGTACTGTGAATCTGCACGCAAGCAACATGAATATGCACGAGCAAATCAGATATCCTTTGTTCGTTCATGCGCAGGGAGCGTGAACTGTTATGCTATCCCTGTTGTGTATTGTACATACATTTCGTTGCTGCTGAAGCATGAAACACCAAACCCCGCCTCGGCGGGGTTTGCTTTTTTGCTTCGATGACCAACTCCACACGCAACAGTCATTATCGTTAACCGCACATGCGTTTCTTGCACCGTCACTTGTGGGCAAAAACGCCCCGACTCGTTGAAACGAAACATTGTCCCTACTTCGTCGTTTTGTTTAGTTTCAGACGCACTACCACAATACTACCTATTCATAATTACTACTTTTTTCACATCAATTTAGCTGAACAGTGCCCCGTAGATTCGCCGTGGGGGTCAGGTGCTTATGAGTCTTTCTAAAGCTTTAGTGGGTGTACTTACGTGTTTTCTTGCTATTGGATGTGAGAAAGTAGTAGACAGTACTACGACTTCTGTGGCTGCAACCGCATATCGTGCTGCTTTGATTGATTCAGCATTACACTATATCGACGTTCGCGAGAGGCCGGATAGCGCTATCCAAATACTGGGAAAACTCAAGCCTCTTTGTGAACCATACCCCGAACTTAGGGTGAGGTACAACGCGATACTCCTCGAGCTGGCTTGGAAGACAGGAAACTATGAAGATGTTATCACGGCATCCATATCGAGTCTATACCAGGCAATGCTCAAGGGGCAAATTCGCGACGAAGGTAATGCTCAGCTATCCAACATCGTTGGACATGCTTTGAGGAAATCGGGGGACACAGCAGCCGCAATCCGTTACTATCAGTTTATGGCTTCGAATGAACTGCTCACCACAAGGAAGGATGCCCAAGCAAACTTGCTTCGCATGTTCTCGAAAACTGGCAATCACGACAAGGCAATACAGCTTGCTGTTCAGGTAGAGCCCAAGGAGCTGATGCATAACAGCGACGTATCAGCTCATCTTAACAGAGAATTCTATTGGGGGCGCAGCCTATTTCTCACAGGTAAAAAGGACCTAGGCATACAGCACATCCGTAGGGTACTCATGTACTTGACTGCGCCACGCTCAAACTACAACACAACAGAATTGCGTGTGCGGCTCTCAACAACCCGTGGCATACTTGCGGACGACCTGATTCCAGTATTGCCTAACGCCATTCAACTGTCATTGCGCTCTGCAATCTTGAGTTCGATTTCCAGCGACAGTGCCTACTTGCGAAGACACTTCAACGTTCGTGAACAGTATGCTGGCAAGATGCAAACCAAAATTCCAGAGCATCTCTTCATTCACCCGCCAAACACTATTCCGATGTTTTCGAAATCTGTTGTTGAAAACACGGCTATCAATCAAACAGTGAGAGATGCATACAGCGTACGATGGCATGCCACGCTGCTTGGATTGTTTATTGAAGCTGGGCAGCATTTTGTTCGCGTTGATCTTCCCGAACTCCATGGCGTGGTGCGACCAATCAGGAATGTTCGTATCAATAATGACTCGCTATACGTAACGACGTACTCGGGCAATCTGAAGCCATTGCCAATCGACAGTCTTTTGGCGAATTACACAAGGTTTAAACCCAACAGTGATTTTGTGACATCTACTCCGTCGTTATCGAGTCTAGTTGCCACCGCCACGAAAGACACGCTTTTTGTTGACGACACAACTTTACTGATTGGCACCGCGTCTGGTCTTACACTCCACAATTCTCGTACCTCACGCGATCAGTTCATTCCCAATCCGAATGGAATACAAGACGTTCTGCTGGCATTGTATCGAAATGGCGACTCAATAATCATGAGCTCTCGTGCACTTGGAATGAGGGTGATTGAGAAGGATCAACTCATTGCTGGAGCTCGAGATTTCATTCAGTTTGAACCCCTGAAACTATTACAGCTCATGAAACTGTCTCCGCAGATTGCTACTGTAGCCGAGCGACAGATCCTGGGTGAGTATCCGCCGCAGTCAATTGCACTCTACGATGGATTGTTTCCAAACACGGTGCAACGCGTCTATATGCTCGAGCACAAGTATGTTGTTGTCGTGCGCTCCAACAGCATCATGGCTGCATCTGCATCAAGCAACAAACTCCAGTTATACGAGTGGCCCGATTCTTTGGCGTCATCGTTTGAGCAGGGCTTTCACACATCATTAAAAAATGACAGCATACTTGAGATTAGATCAAGCATCCACAGAGTTACTGTAAACATTAAGCGGCTACTTGCACGGCCATTACCGGGCTGCCTTGTGGCATGGATCGGCCATAAGGATGCTCACGCCCAGCTTGCTTGGCTGCGTAACGAATCGATACCATTGGAATGCTCAGATTCACTCACATGTGTCGTTGGAACAAGTGGGTTGTTGTCCAACTACTTAACAACAGTAGGCGTTGCACAGTCGTGGCGGGCAGATACTCCTTGTTATGCAGCTTCGTCAATTCACAGAATTGACCTCCCTAACACCCGCGAGTGCTCGCTTCAGTATAGCGTACCTGGGATTGTGCAACCTTCGACGCTCGTGCTGCGGCCAGACATTCATCCGCTGCTTTATCAAGATGTTCTCGTGGCCTTGCTCATCGTTGGATCTTGCGGGTCGGCAATTGGCATTATCCATGTGTGGCAACGCAATGCTGTGCGCAGACGACAGGATCTCGAGCACCAGCATTCATCGATAGCAAGAGACCTTCACGACACGCTAGGTGCTGATCTGGCTCGGCTTACAGCACTCCTCAATGCACATGAGATTCAAGGTTCACGTGAGATTGTCAACGCTGCACTGGCAGCGAACAGGAAGTTCAGAAGTTTATTGTGGATATGGAGAAGCGATTCGATTCGTTTGTCTGATTTTACAGGCGAACTGCGAGAGTACTTACATGCGAGCCTAACTGATGCGCAGATTGAGCTGCGAACAACAACCACAGCACTGCCCGATAATAGTTTTGTCGATGCGGCTGTTGCAAAGAGCGTTCTGCTCATCATCAATGAATCTCTCAGCAACATTATTCGACATGCATCATCGACCGCAGTGACACTTGACTTCATCTGCGAACAAACATCATTTACACTTCGGCTGATTGACAACGGTATTGGATTTGATGTACAAAACGTACGTCGTAAGGGGGGCATTCAAAACATTCAGGACCGAGCCTCAGAAAATGGTTTTCATGCCGACATCATATCGACCGAAGGCGCTGGAACAACAGTATTGATTTCATTCGGAGTACATATATCATGATACGCGTTGCAATTATCGAAGACGATATTGAATTAGCGAACAGTTACTCGCGGGAGCTCGCTGCATCTTCAGACATATCAGTTGTATCTGTTTGTGCCTCTGCAACCGAGGCGCGCCTTCAGCTTGCTGCAACGCAACCAGACGTTATTGTATTGGACCTTGTACTTCCAGACACACCTGGATACGCACTCATTCTAGAACTGCGCGCCATAACGCCATCCTCTGATATTCTTGTTCTAACGGCTTTTGATGATTATCAACGTATCTACGACTCGGTTGCTGCTGGAGCAATGGGATACCTGACGAAAATGCTGCGTCAAGGCGAGCTTGCACAGGCAATTCGCCAGATACATGCTGGCGAATCTCCTGTTAGTGCCGGAATTGCACGTAAGATACTTTTATCAATGCGTGGCTCAATTCGCTCTGCACCTGAACTTGAAAAGCTCTCGCGTCGCGAGATGGAGGTCCTTCAGTTTATCGCCAGTGGCTATTCGTACCTCGAGGTTGCAACATCACTCAACATTAGCCTAGAAACCGTCCGTACCCATACACGCAACGCGTACAAGAAACTCCAAATCAACAATCGCCGCGATGCTGCGAATCTTCTCAATGGGAAGTTGCGCCACAGCGAATAGGAGTGCCCCTTACGTATTTTGGAGCAGTTACTACTGGAGAAATACGGCATGGCGCGTCGACTTAGCGAATCACTAACAACCCAAATCCTACTTGGCTTAATCCTCGGCATTCTTATTGGGTACTTCGCACCGAGCGTTGGAACGTCAATCGGATGGATTCGAGACGTGTTTCTTCATCTTATTAAGCTTATCATCGCTCCTTTAGTTTTTGCAACAATAGTCATCGGCATTGCCGGTGGTGGACACGGAAGCGGTGTTGGCAGGCTAGGGCTTCGGTCGCTTATCTACTTTGAGATCGTGACCACTCTGGCACTCGTTGCTGGCCTTTATGTTGTGAATGTCATTCAACCAGGCGCAGGCATAACGCTCGTTGGCGACCCCGGTACACTTGGATCGATAGCCCAAAATCAGCCTAAATCACTAATCGAGACAATCGTCCACATCTTTCCTACGAGCGTGGTTGATGCCATGGCCAAAGGAGACGTGCTGCAGATCGTGGCGTTCTCTGTACTGTTTGGCATTGCTGTGTCCAAGGTTGGAGATCGCGCGAAACCTATCATTGAGTTCTGTGAGTCGCTAGCACAGACGATGTTCACATTCACTAACATCATCATGAAGTTTGCCCCCTTTGGTATTGGGGCAGCAATGGCCGTTACCATTGGGCATCAGGGGCTGGATATCCTCAAGAAGCTCCTTCTTCTCATTCTTGCATTGTATCTAGCATTGGTACTGTTTGTTGTGATTGTTCTGGGCACAGTAGCTATCATAGCGAGAGTGCCCATACGACAATTCATCAAGGCAGTGCGGGAGCCGTTTGTTCTGGCCTTTGTGACAACCTCAAGCGAGAGCGCTCTGCCAATGGCCATGGAGCGCATGGAGGCATTGGGTGTGCCTAAACGCATCGTGGGCTTCGTGATGCCGGCTGGCTACACATTTAACCTTGACGGAACAACCCTCTATCTTGCAATGGCAAGTGTATTTGTGATGCAGGCTATAGCATCAACTGTCCCCGGTTTTTCGTTCGGGATTGGTCAGCAAATCAGCATGATGCTAGCTCTGATGATCACATCCAAAGGAGTTGCCGCTGTCCCACGCGCATCGCTTGTGGTGCTGCTAGCTACACTGGGCTCGTTTCTGCCAGACA
Source organism: Kapaibacterium sp. (SeqCode) (assembly GCA_044345485.1). Classification (GTDB taxonomy): domain Bacteria; phylum Bacteroidota; class Ignavibacteria; order Kapaibacteriales; family Kapaibacteriaceae; genus UBA10438. The sequence continues at coordinate 5,184 of JBIJAX010000028.1, read as the reverse complement.
ATCTAAAGCACTACGGCCCCATTGGTGTTGCGATGATCTTTGGCGTAGACGAGTTCATGGACATGGCGCGCACCAGCGTTAATCTGCTGGGTAACTGTTTGGCTACAGTGGTTATGGCTCGCTGGGAAGGCGAATTCGACGATGCCAAAGCACTCTCGTATGGATCGTCTTCTACCGAGTGATCAGTATACGACCACTGCCGGCGGTGCTATAGAGGTAGTATTGCCCGACTGGCCAGTCGCTCGACTGTACGTCAATAGAACCGCTGTGTCCAGGTGGTATTTCGGCATACGTTCGTCCAAACATGTCAACGATCCGTACCATTGTTTCTGATGCGATGCTAACTCGGAATGAGCCTTGTGCCGGGTTCGGGAACACATGAATTGATCCATCCTTCACGACATGGTCCTGCACCGAAGTGGGGTCATCAGGGAAGCGAACGTGGTACCTGACCCAATTTTCGGAACACCACTGGGCAAGAATCTCTACCGTATCACCATCTGGACGCATGATGAGGCAATCGCCTTCCATGTATTCTGCAGTAGTGATCACCGTTCCATCTCCGTCAGGATTAAAGATGGACTGACAGACAGCATCATGCGTCGAGATCACTCGATTTCCATTTGTTGGAATAGATTTTAGATCGGCCCAGCGTTGCTGTATTGTGGATCCCGCGCCCCCTGCCCAATGTGATTTTACTGTATAGCGTCCGATCATTTTGTCGAGTGTCTCCCAGCATCTACATGCTGTGCTGGAGAGTCCATCACCAATGGGAATCTGCAGATACTTGTACACCTTCCCTATCTCAGCGCACTGCTCCCGTCCTTCAAAAATCAGGTTACGGCCAGGGAAGCACTCCTTTGATGGCCCAGGATCTTGCTGTAGCCAATCGGTCTTGCCGTGACGGTACATGATTACCAGCTTTCCGTTCCGCAGTTCATCGACAACTTCTCGGAAACCTGTACGATCTGTCCGCTGCGATTCATATGCACCAAGATCGATCTTACGGCCAACGAGACGTGGGTTGCCAATCACATCATAGTTGCGATGATTGACGAATCGGTCAATCACGCCTGCGTTACGCACCATCGAAAAGCTGGAAAGCGACAAACCGTCATCGTCGGTACCATAGATATTATCCTGTCCATCCCAATCATCCTGATTTTCAAACGCTGGGTCTACCTGCCAGAATCCGTAGTCAAAATCACGCTCTACGAGGTTTGCATTGGCACCAAGCTTCGAGGTGTCTCCCGAGGTTGGGGTTTGAATGATGTGACGTGTTGTGTCTTCATCACCATTCCATACAATGCAGTTCTGAATAAACCCACCATTGAGACCAATTGACTTTCCGCCGAGCCCCATCGAACCTTGCGAAGGACCGTTCTTGTAAAACGTACAGTTATTTACATACGTCCATGACTTGTCTGCACCGATTGCACCGCCAAGTTCCTGAGCTCGATTGCCGGCAAAGACGCACGCTACGATCTGAGACTGTCCCTTACAACCTTCAAGATATATGCCGCCACCGGAGCCAGCCGTGCAGTTAATGAAGAAACACTGTGCAATAAACGGACCCCAGTCTACATCCCATCTGCGACTCACAAGCGACGTGGAGAGGTACATCGCTCCCCCATTCATGCCCGACTTACAGTTCTCAAACGTACAGTATTCAACACGCACGCGGCCAGCATCGAGAACATACATTGCAGAGCCGCTTGCCTGGGCATACGTGTTACGGAAATGGCAGTTGAAAACACGAGGAGCTCCGCCCTTTATGTAGAGCGCACACTTTTCTGTGCCCTCGAGTACGAGACCGTCTATACGGGTTGTTGAATCGCAATCAACGAGCTTTAGAATAAAATCGCCCTTGTTCGACTGCAACACCGTCTTTCTGCGATACCAGTCACGTTCTTCACGGACAGTCTCGTTGCCTCTGAACCCTCCATACAGGTGCATTCCATTCTTCATCGCATATCCTGCCGTAACGATGGGATAGGTTCCTTGAGCGACCCAGATTTCGTCTCCCGCCTTCCACGAAGCAAATGCATAGTCAATAGACCTGAATGCAGTGTTCCAGCTCTTGCCATCGCCGCCGGGCTCTGCAATAGATGCAACGTAGAGTGTGTCTGCCTTTGATGCAGCAGCGCTAACAACAACGGCTGCGAGAAACAAGACGAATGTCTTCATGATTGGGTCCGTTGAAACAACATGTGAGAAAACTACACAGAAACGAGAAAGGGGGCTAGCAGTTTCCTACTAGCCCCCTCAAGAATACAGTGTATGGCTTTAGGTTACGCTGTTACTCGTGTAACGCGGCGAACTGGACGGCGTTGCTCTTCCTCTTGCTCTACCTGAGGAACAATTGCCTCGGGTCCAAAGATGTTACCAACGTCTGAAGCCACAAGCATTTCTTGGTAGCTACGCAAACCAGTTCCTGCAGGAACAAGCTGCCCGAGAATGATATTCTCCTTCAGACCCAGAAGTTTATCCACCTTCGCAGCGGCTGATGCATCTGCGAGAACACGCGTTGTTTCTTGGAATGATGCTGCAGACAGCCAGGACTCCGTTGTAAGCGAGGCCTGTGTGATACCAAGAAGCAACGGTTCACCGATTGCAGGTTCGGCATTGCGGCTCTTGGCAGCTGCCTTTTCCTTCTTCTTGAGTTCAACGTTGATTTCGCGGAGGACCTTCTTATCAATGATCTGGCCGAGCTTCAACTTGGAGTCACCCGGATCTGTAACAACGACGCATCCACGAAGACGATCGTTCTCGTCTGAGAAACGCATACGGTCGGTCTGATCTCCCTCGAGGAAGCCTGAGTCTCCAGCATCCGTAACACGGACCTTCTGAAGCATCTGACGTACGATAACTTCAATGTGCTTGTCGTTGATCTTCACGCCCTGCATGCGGTAAACTTCTTGAATTTCGTTTACCAAGTATGCCTGCACTTCGTTGATACCCTTGATGTGCAGGATGTCGTGCGGGTTGATAGCACCTTCAGTGAGGCGGTCTCCAGCGCGGACAAGATCTCCCTCTTGGACAAGAACGTGACGTCCGATAGGTACCGAGTAATCACGCTTGATTTCACCATCGAGTGATGTTACGCTGATCACGCGTGAACCACGCTTTGGCTTGTCGATCGATACGATACCGTCGATTTCTGTAACTGCAGAAGGGGCTTGCGGGGCACGTGCTTCGAACAATTCGGTAACACGTGGCAGACCGCCCGTAATGTCGCGGAGACGACCAAGATCACGAGGCATCTTTACAAGCTTGGAACCAACTGCAACAACATCACCATCGTCAACAACGATCTGCGCACGTGATGGGATGATGTACGACTGAATCAGTACGCCATCTTCGTCAACGATTTCGATCGCAGGTGACTTCGTACGGTCGCGCGAGTCGATAACGATCTTGGTTGTGTGTCCTGTTTGCTCGTCAATCGCTTCTTTGAACGTGAGGTTCGAGATAAGATCGCGATAACGGACACGTCCGGCCTTTTCTGTGATGATCACAGAGTTGTACGGATCCCAGTCATAGAGCATATCGCCCTTCTTGACCTTCTGTCCGTCTACAACCTTGAGCTCTGCACCGTAGACTACGTCGTACTTCGTAACAACACGATTGGACCCTGGCTCTACGATATTGATAACGCCGGCACGCGAAACAACAACAATCACGTCTTCTGTTTCACCTGGATAGGTTACCGTGCGCACACCGTCGAACTGAATTGCACCGTCAAACTTGGCAAGCACCAAGCTCTGACTCATCGACAACGAAGCTGTACCACCAGTGTGGAACGTACGAAGTGTAAGCTGTGTACCTGGTTCACCGATCGACTGTGACGCAATTGTACCAACCGCTTCGCCTGTATCAACAAGCTGTCCTGTAGCCATGTTGCGTCCGTAACAACGGGCACACACACCGCGGCGTGATTCACATGTAAGAACGCTACGGATCATTACGGCTTCGATTGGAGAACGCTCGATGACTTCTGCGATGTCTTCGTCAATGACCTGACCCTTTGTGCAGTATACTTCGCTGGTGATTGGGTCAACAACGTCCATGAGCGACGTACGGCCAAGGATACGCTCCTTGAGTGGTTCCTTGACGTCTTCACCATCTTTCAATGCACGCATTTCTACGCCACGGATCGTTCCGCAGTCGTCGTCAGAGATCACAACATCCTGTGCTACATCATGGAGACGACGTGTCAGGTAACCAGCGTCAGCCGTCTTGAGAGCGGTATCGGCCAGACCCTTACGAGCACCGTGCGTAGAGATGAAGTACTCAAGAATTGTGAGGCCTTCTTTGAAGTTCGAGATGATCGGATTTTCGATCAACTCGGCTGATGAAGCAGCAGCAGTCTTCTGCGGCTTGGCCATCAGACCACGCATGCCTGCAAGCTGACGGATCTGCTCTTTCGAGCCCCGTGCCTGAGAGTCAAGCATCATGAAGAAGGTATTGAAACCGTCCTTGTTAGCTGCAAGCTCGTTGTAGAGCTTATCAGCTACACGGTTTGTTGCTGTAGACCATGTATCGATGATCTTGTTGTAGCGTTCACCTTCGGTGATAACACCAGAGTGATAATAGTCTTCGATCTTGTCGACTTCCTTCTGCGCCTTGTCGATGATCGTTGTCTTTTCATCAGGAACAACAACGTCTGCAATCGACACAGAGAGTCCACCACGCGTAGCGGTCATGAACCCTGTTTCCTTGAGCTTGTCAAGGAATTCAACGGTCTTTGCAAGACCTGCCTTGCGGAAACAGTCTGCGATAACTTGACGCAGACGCTTCTTGCCAAGCATTTCGTTCATGTAGCCAAGTTCAGCTGGAACGATCTTGTTGAAGACTACGCGTCCGGCAGTTGTTTCAATCATCTCACCACTGATGCGCACCTTGATCTTAGCGTGCATATCGATGCGTCCAGTGTTGTAGGCGATAACGACTTCTTCTTCTGAAGAGAAGATCTTGCCTTCGCCCTTAACACCGTTGCGTGCCTTTGTGAGATAATACACACCCAGAACCATGTCCTGCGAAGGAACTGCGATTGGCTCGCCGTTCTGCGTGTGCATGATGTTGTGTGCAGACAGAATAAGCAACAATGCTTCAAGCTGTGCTTCGTGACTCAGTGGCACGTGCACGGCCATCTGGTCACCGTCGAAGTCAGCGTTGAAGGCG
>JBIJAX010000089.1:0-2884 GCA_044345485.1 Kapaibacterium sp. (SeqCode) | reverse complement strand
ACTGCGCCATTTGTTTTTATTCGCTACTCGCTACTCGCTGTTCGCTACTCGGCACTCTCCTCACGCTCCTACCAGTGCCTTATACGCCTCTACATCCATAAGGCCATCGAGTTCTGATGGGTCGGAAAGCTTGATCTTCACCAGCCAGCCGTTTCCGTATGGGTCTTTGTTTACGGTGTCAGGTGCTGCGTTCACATCGTTTACTTCGATGATCTGTCCGCTTACTGGGGCATAGAGATCTGCAACAGTCTTCACTGCTTCGATCGAGCCGAATGTTCCGCCTTTTGCAACAGTAGCTGAAGCATCTGGGATGTCTACATAGACAACGTCTCCAAGTTCGCCTTGGGCGTGATCTGTAACACCTACGATGCCAACATCGCCTTCAACGCGAATCCATTCGTGGTCTGATGTGTACTTGAGGTCTGCTGGGAAATTCATGGTTAGGCCTTCCAATCGTGTGTGTCGAGATACTTCGTGTCGAATGTTCCTGCGATAAAGTCTTTGTTGTCCATCATTTTGCGGTGGAACGGGATCGTGGTCTGAATGCCCTCGATCACAAACTCGTCCAGCGCTCGCCGCATCTTCGCGATCGCACCATCACGCGTGGGGGCAAAGGTGATAAGTTTTGCCACCATTGAGTCGTAATATGGCGGGATCATGTAGCCCTGATAAATGTGTGAGTCTACACGAACGCCTGGACCGCCTGGAAAGTTCAACGATTGAATAACACCAGGAGATGGACGGAAATCATGGTACGGATCTTCAGCGTTGATCCGACACTCGATCGAGTGCATGATCGGATCGCGCTGCACAAGCGTAAGCTTCTCCCCTGAGGCTACAAGCAATTGCTCCTTAATGAGATCCACTCCGGATGATTGCTCTGTAACTGGATGCTCCACCTGAATGCGGGTGTTCATTTCCATGAAGTAGAAATTGCGGTGCTTGTCTACGAGATACTCAATCGTACCTGCACCGACATAGTCAACGCTGGCAGCCCCCTTGATCGAGGCATCGCCCATGGCCTTGCGCAGCTCAGGCGTCATGATCGGAGAAGGGGCTTCTTCGATCAGCTTTTGGTGACGGCGCTGAATACTGCACTCGCGCTCGTTGAGATGCACAACGTTGCCAAACTTGTCGGCAAAGACTTGGATCTCGACGTGACGGGGCTCTTCGATGAATTTTTCGATGTAGATATCGCCATTACCAAACGAGGCTTCTGCCTCGCCCCTTGCCGTAGCGTATGCGCGGTCGAGTTCATCGGCCGATTCGACATAGCGCATACCCTTGCCACCACCGCCGGCAACAGCCTTGATCATTACTGGATAGCCAACTTCTTTGGCAATCACACGGGCGTCTTCAACAGTGGTTACAATGCCATCAGAGCCTGGAACAACAGGCACACCGGCTGCACGCATGGTGTCCTTGGCGATGGACTTATTGCCCATACGCACGATGGCATCTGGCGTTGGCCCAACGAAGGTGATGTTGCAGTCGTGACAGATCTCGGCAAACGTTGCGTTCTCTGCTAAGAATCCATAGCCTGGATGGATAGCATCCGCGTTTGTTACGTCAGCAGCTGCAATGATGGATGGAATGTTGAGGTACGAAAGTTTACCCTGTGCCGGGCCGATACAAACAGCTTCGTCGGCAAATCGAACATGCAGAGATGCACGGTCGGCTTCCGAGTACACAGCAACGGTCTTGATTCCGAGTTCTTTCGCAGCACGAATGATCCGCAGGGCAATCTCGCCACGGTTGGCGATAAGCAACTTCTTGATCATGGTCTGACGTCCTTTGGGATTAGTCTGGCTTGATCACGAACACTGGCTGGTTGTATTCAACCGGCTGTCCGTTCTCTACCAGAATCTTCACGATCGTACCGGATGCATCAGACTCAATCTCGTTCATAAGCTTCATCGCTTCAACGATACAGAGCGTGTCCCCTACATTCACATGCTGTCCAACCTGCACGAATGCATCGGCATCCGGAGAAGGGGCACGATAGAACGTACCAACGATCGGAGAGAGTACTTTGTGATTCGCATCATCAGCGCTCACTGCAGCTGATGCCGCAGGTGCGGCTAGAGCAGCTGGTGCAGGGGCCGGAGCCGCCTGAACTGGAGCCATCTGTTGAGGCATGCCGTACATCGGCTGCATCATTCCTACTGGCTGCTGGCCCCCTTTAGCCAATGATACAGACATCCCCTCTTCCTCAATGGTGAGTTCGGTGGCGCTGCTTTCATCGAAAATTCTCAGGAGACGGCGGAGATAATTCAGATCCATGAGATCCTCCTCGTAGGTTCGCTGTTATTCTTTGACTCGGTCCATGTATGAACCATCTGCGGTATCTACACGGATGAGATCGCCTTCGTTTACAAACAGCGGAACCATAACAGTTGCGCCGGTTTCAACGGTGGCGGGCTTGAGTACGTTAGTTGCAGTATCGCCACGCACACCAGGCTCTGTTGCGGTTACGCGCACAGCCACGTGGTTCGGCATAGTTACCTGTACCACGTTGTCTGCCTCGTCACGAGCAATCTGTACTTCCATGCCCTCTTTCATGAACTTGGCGCCGTCTCCCACGATCTCGGCAGGAACCGGGATCTGGTCATACGACTCCTGGTCCATAAACATGAACATATCTGAGTCTTTGTAGAGATACTGGAAGTTGCGTGTTTCTACGCGAACAAACTCGATCGTCTCACCCGAACGGAAACGCTCTTCACGGAGCTTTCCGGTCTTGATCACGCGCATCTTTACCTGATAGAAAGCACGCAGGTTCCCTGGAGTACGGTGAATGGATTCGAGAACGACGCACAATTCTCCGTTGTGACGGATAACTGCTCCTACACGGAGATCGGCTGTTGTTGCCATAGAAAATCTA